>PLFA01000132.1:8826-16826 GCA_003136615.1 Caulobacteraceae bacterium
AAGGCGCCCTCCCCCCATGTGGGCCAGAACCTGCAGGATCATCCGCTCTGCGGGATCGTGCATGCCGCGAGTCGGCCGCTTCCCGCGTCGCCCTATAATCACGGGGAGGCGATCGTCTTCGCCCATAGCGCCGGGAGCGGCGCGGCGCCGGATCTGCAGATCATGGCCGTGGACGTACCCTTCGCCACGCCTGAGACGGGACCCGGCCCCGACGGCGGCTTCTCGCTCGTCCCCTGCCTGATGACGCCGGAGAGCCGAGGGACGGTGAGCCTGGCCAGCGCCGATCCCCGCGCCCCGACCGTGATCGATCCCAACTATCTGAGCGCGCCTGGGGATATGGACAGGTTCGTCGCCGCCATGCGCCTGGCCCGCGAGATCGCCGCTCAAGCCCCCCTGGCGCCCTGGTCCGCCGGGGAATGTCTTCCCGGCCCCGAGGCCGCCTCGGACGCGGATCTCCGCGCCTTCGCCCGCAAGGCCGTGACGCCCTTCTATCATCCGGTGGGGACCTGCCGCATGGCGCGAGAGGGGCACGGGGTCGTGGACTCCCAATTGCGCGTTCACGGCGTGGAGGGCCTGAGAGTTGCGGATGCGTCGATCATGCCCCTGATCCCCAACGCCATGCCCAATGCCGCGGTGGCGGCCATCGCCCTGCGGGCCGCGCGAATTGTGGAGGCGCGCCGCGCTTAACTGACGACGAGGCTAGCCCGTATCTTCGTACAGCGGCGGCGGGGACTGAGGCTCAGCCGGCGGCGGGTCGGGCTGGGGCGGGTTCTGGCGCCAGGGCGGCCAGCTCAGACCTTCCCAGAGCTCATATTGCGGTCTGACACCGAGATCCTTGCAGATTGCGTCCACCGCCTGCTCCAAGGGGAGGTCGAGAAAGGCGTCATAGCGGTCGCTCTCATAGATGCGCTCCGTGAGCTGTTCATAGATCCGCTCGCACTCCTCCTCCTCGAAGGAGTCCGGATCAACCAGCTCCAGGACNNGGTCTCGACGAGGGGGTCGCCGGCGCGCAGGGCGGCGAGCTCCTTCTCGACCCTCGGCTGCAGGGCCACGCTCACATGCAGGATGCGGGACGCCTGCACGAAGGCGCCCAAGGCCTCCTCGCCCCCCTCCGTCTCCTCGCCCGCTTCCAGCGCCTCGGCCTTGCGGCGCGCCATGCGGATGAAGATGTTCGCGACCGCCGCACTATTCTGCAATAAGCAAAGACGTTCCTCCGCGCGGGGAATGCGCTCATCAGCATCGGCGGAAAATTCGGAATCGAAGATCATCACCCCATATAATTGCATAACGCGATGTATCTTGTCAATAGGCTTCTCCTCGCCCGCTGCGGCGGGGGAGGAGGGCCGCGAAGGAGCTGAGGGGGAAGCCGCCGTGATTATGGGGTGAGGGGACGTTCAGGCTTGGCGCCGTGGTTAACCGCCCCATTTATCGCGCTGCAATTTCTCCCTCCCCCACTTCATGGGCCTCCTCGCCCGCGGAAGCGGGGGAGGAGAGGTTCTGGAGGGGGCGATAGCGTCTGAGATATTCTTTTTTTGCAATGCGTTTGCCCTGAGATAAAGACGCGGGCGAGACGCCACGCTCCGAAAAAGGCGCCACGGCGCGCCAACTATCGGCTATCTGCCCCTTAAGATGACGACGCCCGCACCCGCCCAGGTCCTCGATGACTCCACGCGCGCGCCCACGCCATGGATGACGGTCATCCTGCTGGGCTCGCTGATCGGCTTCGCGGCTCTTTCCATCGACATGTATCTGCCGGCGCTGCCGCAGATTGGTCAGGACTTCGGGGCGCCGACGGGGGCGGCCCAGGCGACGCTCTCCTCGTTCTTCCTAGGCATCGCGCTCGGGCAGTTCTTCTATGGACCGGCGTCGGATCGCTGGGGCCGGCGGGGGCCGTTGTTCGCCGGGGTGATCCTTTACGCCCTGGCGTCGGTGGGCTGCGCGTTGGCGCCGTCCCTCCCGCTTCTGGTCGTCGCGCGATTCCTGCAGGCCCTGGGCGGATGCGCGGGCCAGGTGATCGCCCGCGCGGTGGTGCGCGACAAGTTCGGTCATCGCCAGTCGGCGCGTATTCTCTCGCAGCTGATGCTGGTGATGGGCCTCGCGCCGATCCTCGCCCCCCTGGCCGGCGGCGCGCTCCTCAGCGTGGGGAGCTGGCGCGCGATCTTCTGGGTCATGGCCGCGTTCGGGGTGGTGATCGGGGTGTGGATGTTCTTCGCCCTGGCCGAGACGCGCTCGGCGGAGACGGCGGCCAAGTCGCGGGCGGAGCATCCGCTCACCAGCTATCTCAGCCTGCTGAAAAACCGCGCCCTGATCGGCTACACCCTGGCCGGGGCGTTCAATGGCGGCGCTCTCTTTGCCTATATCGCCGCCTCGCCGGGCCTCTTGATCACCACCTATCACATCCCCACGGAGCTCTTTGGCGTGGTGTTCGGGGTCAATGCGATCGGTCTGATTGGCCTTAGCCAGGTCAACGCCCACCTGCTGCACCGCCATAGCCCGGAATTCATTCTGGCGCGTTCGCGGGCGGCCTCGATCCTCTTCGCCGGGGTTCTGGCCCTGGACGCCTATACGGGGTTCGGGGGCATGTGGGGCGTGCTCATCCCGCTCTTCGCCGTGGTCTCGTCCTTTGGTCTGGTGGGCGCCAATACCCAGGCCGCGGGCATGAGCATCGATCCGCACCGCGCCGGCTCGATCTCGGCCCTGATGGGCGGGGCGAGCTTTGGGGCCGGCGCTCTGATCTCGGGCCTCACCGCCGTCTTCGCCGACGGCACGCCGCGCCCCATGGCGGCGGTGATCCTGGGCTCGATCCTGGCCTCGAGCGCCGCGCTCTACGGCCTGGCGCAGCCGGCGGCGAGGCGGGTGTAGGGGGGCGGCCATGATCGATGTGAACGCCATTGTCGGTGTGACGGGGATCTTCGCCCTGGGGGTGATGAGTCCGGGGCCGAATTTCCTGGTGGTTGCCCAGCGCGCGGTGACGCGGGGCCGGGCGGACGCTCTGGCGACCATGCTGGGCGTGGTGACGATCAGCATGATCTGGGCGTCATCGAGCCTGTTCGGGATCAGCATCGTCTTCAAGCTCTTTCCCTGGACGCGCCTGGCGTTGAAGTTGCTGGGCGCCGCCTATCTGGTCTGGTTCGGCGTCCGGCTGTGGCGGCATGCGGGCGACCCGATCGCCACGGCGCCAACAGGCCTCGGCGCGCGGCCAGGCTTCTGGCCGGCCTTTCGCGCCGGACTGGCGACGAACCTCGCCAACGCCAAGGCCATCGCCTTTTACAGTTCCGTCTTCGCCGCCGCCGCGCCGCCGCCGGGGGAGACGGCCACACTCTGGCTGGCTCTGGCTCTGGTCATGCTCATCTCCCTGACTTGGTACAGCCTTGTGGCCTTCGCCCTGTCGACGGGCGCGATTGCGCGCGCCTATCGGGGCGCCAAGCAGACGATTGAACGGACGTGCGGGGTCCTGATGGTGGCTTTCGGCGCGCACCTCGCCATGGCGAAATGATCCCAGGCGCCAACTTCGTCGCCGCGAACAGTCAGGGTCTCAGGGCGCGATCCGAAAAGGGTCAATGATGCGCAGGCCCTCACCGATCATCATGCCATGCTGCATATCTTCGGACCACAGCGTATCGCAGCCGGCGTCCACCGCCGAGGCGGCGATCATCGCGTCATAAACCGACAAGCCGTAGCGCGCGGCAAGCGCCAGGCCCGCCTGATGGATCTCCAGGGTGAGAGGAAACACGGTCAGGAGGTCGGTGAAGGCGCCCAACATCTCGCGCGTCTCGCTCCAGGAGAGGCGCATCTTTCGCCGGGCGACATTGGCGCACTCATTGAGCACCTGGACGCTGATCGCCCCGCCGCTGGCCACCAGGGTCTCGGCCCGATCCGCCTTCGCCGCGTCGCCGGACGCCAGATAGATCAGGACATTGGTGTCGAAGAAGCTACCGGCCATTCGCCTCGTCGCGGTCGAACTTGAAATCCGCGGGGAGCCGGCCGCGGAGATCGCGCAGGCGCTTTAGAAGGGCTTCGCGTCCAGGCTTGCGCGCCACAACAAACTCTCGCGCGTCGGCGATGTGCAGCTCGATCTCATCGCCCGCCTTAAGCTCAAGGGCGTCAACCACGGCGGCGGGAAGACGGACGGCGAGGCTGTTTCCCCATTTAGCGACCTGCATGGCGACGGCTCCCGTGGATATACACGGGGAGATTGTATATCAGATAAGTCGGGCGCGCGAAAAGCGGATCAGACGGCAACCACTTTGACGATCGCCGTTAGAGCCTGAAAATCCGAGGGGTTTCTAAAGCAGGATGATTTTTGACGGAATCGTCAAAAATCTGAATCCTGCTTTAAACTCAAAGTGCGAGCTCGCCTCCAGCTATGGTTCTCGCGCGTGAGCACTTTGTTGAACGAACCGCCGTCGGCGCGTAGGATTGAGGGGGATTGATGGGAGCTTAGCATCGATGTCGGAAGTTCATCGGGTGACAATCGAGCCTGGCAAGCGTGGCGGGCGCCCGACGATCCGCGGCCTCCGGATCACGGTTTATGACGTCCTGAGCCTCTTAGCCGAGGGCGCGAGTGAAGCGCAAATTCTTGAGGACTTTCCTGAACTTGAACCTGAAGATATCCGCGCCTGCCTGTCATGGGCCGCCGACCGCGAGCACAGCACGGCCACCATCCTGGCCCTGTGAAGCTGCTGCTTGACGAGAACCTGTCCCGGCGGATGACGCCGTTTCTGCAAGGGGGAACATTACTCCTGGCCCCGTATTCTCCAACTACGGAACACCAAGTAGCCGCCGCAAATGCTCTGGCATCGCCTCCCGCAACCGCCACGTGACGACGATGGGCGCGTCCCCCGTCCAAGACTCGAAATCGATGTCACCGCAGTAATAGAAGGGCGCGCCTTTGCTGCCTCTGAGCTTTGTTGACCTCGCGAATAGGTGGATCTCAAACCCGTCTTCGATCTGACCTATGATCCGCCCGTAGGCGGAGTCACGGGTGGTTCGGTTCTGGCTGTGCCACTGGAATTGGTCAGCGGAGATGAACCGATCATCGTAAGACCGGCCCTGGGCGAGGTTTGCCTTTTCCAGTGTGACCAAAAGAAAGGCATGCCTCCCGTCAACAACGAAACCCTGGTTCCAGGAACCACTTTTGAACGTCAATCCGAACAAGGGCGGGATTTCCTCCCTCATGTACTCGCGCCATGGAACGGCCAAATGCGCGCGGACCTTGGCGACCCCGTCGCCGGGCTGAGGCCCTAGCTCGAGCGCCGCATCGGCCGACGGCGCTCTGCGGTCAAGGTATTGGGCAAGGCGCCAATCAAGCAATTCGCGGACCATATCTTTGAACGCTGGCCTCAGCCCAGGATCGACGTCAAACGACGTTCCAAAGTTCTCGCTTTCCAACGTGAAGAATGGCCTTCCCCTCGCATCCAATCGACTTAACCAAGCTGCAACCGGGTTGGTTCTTACAGAACGGCGAATCGAAGGCATGTCTTCTATGGGCGCTCCGAGATCGAAGGCGATCGTCGGATGCCGCCGTGCCATGTCTTGAAATCGAGTGGCGAGATCATCAATCGACAAAGAGCCAGGGAAAGCGTCCGCCTCAAGCGTGGCTTGCAGGAGAACCATTTTGTAGCTGCGTGTCATCGGGGTTCGCGCGATTTCATCCAACAGCTCGTGATGGGCACCGAGAACCCGGGACTCGGGCGCACCCAGATCGCCCTGGCGGCTTACGAAATGGAACCAGCTTCCATGCCCGGATGCCTTTGGATCGAAACCAGCATGATAGACCTCTAGCGCCGTTGGCCGGACCCCGAAACGCTCCTTGAAATCAATGAAGTAGGCTTCGAGTGCGTCCCCGCGGGACGTCCGCTGAAGAAGCCTTTTCAAGATGTCTAGCGCTTCCAGAGAGTAGGTGACTTCGCACCCCGCCGGCAGCGTCAGGCTGCCCTTCCGCGCGTTCTCCAAGCTGAGCGCCAAGTCGCGATCGCCAACGCCGGAAGCCAGAAGNNCCCGAGCGTTGTTCAAGAATGTTCGATGGTTACCGATGTAGTCGATTATGTTCAGGTGGTCTTTGCCGACCGAGCGCCGGAGGCCCCGTCCGATTTGCTGTGTCCAAACGATTGCGGAAGCTGTGGGCCGTAGCATCAGGATAGTGTCGATGGCGGGGACATCTACCCCTTCATTAAACATGTCGACGGCGCAGACGACGTCGAGATCACCGACCTCTAACGCCTGCAAAGCGGCGAAGCGCGGGGCCGAAGTGGCGCCTGAATGGACCGCAACGGATCTCCGGCCGGACCTATTGAAAAAGTCGCTCATAAAGTCGGCGTGTCGTTGCGAGCAGCAGAACGCCAATACCTTGCGTCCGCCGCGCTGGTTGAGCTGTGCTAATGCATTTTCAGCGCGGACGTGGGTCGCTAACGCGTTTGTGAGCGCGAACTCGTCGAAGCCCGTACTCCTCCAGGGAATGTTGGAATATTCGACGGCGTCCGGAACCCCAAAATAATGAAACGGACTGAGAAGTTTGGCGTCGATGCCCGCCGCGAGGCCGCACTCAAAAACGAGATTCTCCTGGCAGAGGCCCAATAGATCACCGCCGTCCATCCGTTCAGGCGTCGCTGTCATGCCCAGCAGGAACTTAGGCCGGAAATAGTCGATCAGATTGCGGTAGGTGCGCGCGGCGGCGTGGTGGAATTCGTCAACCACGATGTAGTCGAAGGCCTCGGGATCGAAATGCCGTAGGTGATCCGCCTTGCCGAGGGTCTGAACTGACGCGAACAGCACATCGGCGTCGCGGTCCCTAGTGGTGTCGGCGTACCGACCGAATTTGTCGTTAGGTCGGACCGCGCGAAAGCTCTCTAGCGCCTGATTGAGGATTTCCTCTCGGTGCGCGACAAACAGCACACGCTTGAACTCGGGTCTGTCCGTGTCGAACGCACTCAGCCAAGTCTTCCCGAGCCCGGTGGCAAGCACTACCAAGCCGGCCTTGTATCCAGCCTATCGAGTCTCGAGCAATGCGGCCAAGGCGCGTTGCTGAATTAGGTGAGGCACCGGGACGTCGCGGTCCGGCTCGGGACCAACTTCCCCGACGATCGGCCGGTCGCCGACTTCGGTCGTGCGCCGGCGCTCATAACCATCGATCCAGTGGTGGCTGAGCTGCTTGACTTCAGGGCGCGCGAGCAGCGCTTCGAAGGCCTCATGGGCGTCCTTCCAACTGCCCTGCTGGTCTGGGGTGACAAGGCGAAAATTCCACTCAACGCCCCGCCGCAAAGCGCTCTCCGATAAATTCGAACTGCCCACGAGCGCGACCCCACTTCCGTCGGCAAAGTGGAAAATCCAGGCCTTTGGGTGGAAGACTGTGCGGCCGGCCTCGAACACGGCGAGCGTGGCGTCACCATTGAGGTCAAGCAGGCGACGAAGGGCCGCTGGGTCCGTTATATCCAGGTAGTCCCCGGTGAGGAGACGAAGCGCGCCGCCCCTGTCCAACAAGTCCTGCAGGTGCGGCTGAATCAGCTTTAGGCCGCTATCCATAACGAATGAGACAGCCGCATCTACTCGGCTGGCGCGATCAATATAGGGCGTCAGATGCTGGAGGAGACCGTCCTCCCCACCCGCGATCAGAGCGCGACGATGCGGAGTAACCGTAAGAATCCGCGAATCGCCGGCTGGGGTAACTTCAGCCTGTGGCGCCGTGGGGGTGAGATAGTTCNNCGCCGCCGCGGGGGTCATCCATGTCGCCCATGCGGCGCGGGATCACATGAAGATGAAAGTGGGGAATCGTTTGGCCGGCGGCGATGCCGTCGTTAAAGCCTACGTTGTAACTGTCTGGGGCGAAGCGTTTGTCGATGAGGGCTTGGCCCTCATCTAGTGCGGCCATCAAGGCGTCTCGCTCCGAGGCGTGGAGCTCCCGCCACGAGGCCACGTGGCGATGAGGCGTGATGAGAAGATGTCCCTCCGTCACAGGGAAAGCGTCCCAAAGTCCCTTCACCAATGGTCCGGCAAAGGCAATC
>PLFA01000135.1 GCA_003136615.1 Caulobacteraceae bacterium
GATCCTGCGCTGGGCCGCGCCTGCGGAAACGATCGGCGAGGGGCTGGACGCGGCGGTCAAGAAGATGCTGCCGGCCTATTTAAGCAGCGAGCGCCAGATCATCATCGACGCAAAGCAGCTCCTGAAGGACCGCCCTAGCCTGACCGCTCAGCGCTTCCTGGNNCCGTTCCGACTCGCTTGGGGCCGACCAGCAGGGGCAGCGCCTGCGCTACAGCCAGTTCCTGGGCGGCGAGAAGGAGAAGGCCGAGAACGCCCTGCCCCTCAGCGACGACGACGACGCGCCGGCGGCCAAGCCGGCCACCACCGCCAAGCCGCCCCTGCCTACCGGCGCCTCGGGGACCGCCGGCTCCGGGGGGGCCGCTCCCGCCGGCTTCGGCGTCGAAGTCGACGTCCTGCATGACTATGGCCACGCCCACGATGACACCGAGAGTTCGGCGGTCGATCCCAGCAGCCGGGCCAAGCTGAAGCTGGCGGTGGACCAGATGTTCCAGGCCGAGACGCGCCTGCGCCAGGGCGATCCCGCCGGCGCCCTCCCCTTCGCCGAAAAGGCCCTGGGCTTCATCAAGGAGGCGCAGCAGGCCGAGCGCATCTATGTGCCCCACGCGAGCAGCCACACCCCGCCCATCGACGAATCGCGTCGCCTGACGGGGAAGCGTGAAGGGCTGGAGCACAGCGCCCTGGAGCTGGCCCCGGCCGACGCTCGCGACCCGGTCCCCGGGGCTGCCTGGCGCGCCCTGGGCGAAGCCGGCGCCGCAGACCCGACAACGGTGTTGAGCAACCTCGAGTCCTGGCTGCGCACGGATGCGAGCCGCGGCGTCGATCCGCTGGCCTTCGCCGCGGCTATCGACGCTGTGCGCCGCGACCCGACCTGCGCCGCCTGCCGCGCCAGCCTGCGGGGCATGGTTTGGACCGCGCTGAAACCTCCACCCCCGCAGGTGGCGCGCCGCCCCGAGGCCGACGCCGCGGGCCACCGTTACCTCGAGGCCCTCAGCCGCGAGCCGGCCCATTGACCTTCCTCCCCTCGCTCGGCCCGTGGGCGGCCCTGGCCCTGGCCGCAATCGCCGTAGCCGCCTGCGTTCGCCTCATGCTGTGGTGGAGACGCGCGCCAGAGGCGGAGCGCACAGCGCCCTGGCGCCTGACGCTGTTGCTGGCGGCTCAACCCCTGCTGGCAGTCCTGATCTACCTCACTCTTTGGCCGCCGCGGGTGACCGGGCCCGAAGCCGGGACGCTGACCATCGCCACCCGCGACACAACCCGACGCGTGGGGCCGGCAGGTGAGCGGCTGATCGTGCTTCCCGAGGCGCCGGTCGGTCTAGGGGGCGAGGCCGCTCCGGACCTCGCCACCGCTCTGCGCCGCCATCCAGAGGTCGCCCGCTTGCACGTGCTGGGCCAGGGGCTGGAGCCGCGCGACCGCCCCGCCGCCTTAGGCCGCGCCGTGTCATTCACCCCCGCGCCAGCGCCCAAGGGCGTCGTAGACCTCTATCCTCCCGCCCCGGTCGCCCCAGGCGCGGACTTCACGGCGGCGGGACGGATCGAAGGGTTCGGTGGCGGGACGGTGGACCTGCTCGATCCCGCCGGCCAGGTGGCCGACTCCCAGCCTCTGTCCGCCTCGGGCGCCTTCACCCTCACCGGCGCGGCGCGCGAACCCGGCGCCGCGCTCTTTGCGGTGCGCCTGCGCCACGCGGGCCATATTGTGGAAACAGCGGACCTGCCCGTCTGGACCGCCGCGCCGCCAGCCCCAAAGGTGCTTCTCCTGGCGGGGGCGCCGGGGCCCGAGATCAAGGCCCTGCGACGCTGGGCGGCAGATTCAGGGATTGCCTTGCAGACGGCCGTGAGCCTCGGCGGCGGACTGGAACTGGGCGATCCCCGCCCGCCGCTGAACGCCGCGACATTGGGCCGCCTCGACCTGGTGGTGGTGGACGAGCGCAGCTGGGCCGGACTCTCCGCGGGCGAGCGCGCCGCCCTGGCGGCGGCGGTGCGCGAGGGTCTGGGCCTCCTGCTGCGCGTCACCGGCCCCCTCCCCGCCGGGGTTCGCGAAAGCTGGCGCGGCCTCGGCCTGGCGCTCGCCGACGGCGAGGTGACCCTTGCGACGCCCCTGGCGCCGTCGAGGCCCCCGGCAGTGTCCGGGCCCGACGAGATTCGCCTGCCCGAACTGACCCGGCGGGGGGTGGTCGTCCCGATGCCCGACTCCGCCCCGCTCCTGCGGGACGCCACGGGGGCGGTGATGGCGCGCTGGCGACCCGAGGGTCTGGGCCGACTAGGCGTCTGGTCGGTGACCGACAGCGCGGGCCTCGTCACCTCTGGCTTTGGCCAGCGTTACGGCAATCTGTGGGCGAGGATGTTCGCCGCCCTGGCCCGTCCCGCCCCGGCCGCGATCGCCGTGCGCTTCGACCCCGCCCCGCGCGAGGGGCAGCGCCTTAGCCTGTGCGGGCTGAAGGGTGAGGCCCAGGTGCGGGAGCCTTCGGGGGCCTGGACGCGGCTGCTGGTCGATCCGGCTACGGGCGCCGCCGCCTGCGCGGGCTACTGGGCTGCGGGGCCAGGCTGGCGACTCCTACGCCTGACCCTCCCGGGCGCGGGCTCTGAACAGGAGCAGGGCTTCTATGTGCGCCCCGCCACGGAGGCCCTTGGCCTCGCAGACGAGGACGACCGCACTGCGACGCTCGCTCTCGCGGCTGCGCCGGCGACGCGGGGTATGGCCGGCGGCCCAGCCTCCGGCTCGTCCTGGCCCTGGTTTCTCGCTTGGCTCCTGGCCGCAGCCGCCCTCTGGCGCTTTGAACGCGTCGCCTCAGGGCGCCCGGGGACGACGTCGACGAGCTAGTTAGCGGCTGAGGGACCCCGCCTTATCAATCCAATCGACAAGAAGGTCAGCGATCTCTCGGTTATTGAGGTCCTGCATCAGCATATGCGAATTGCCGGTGATGCCGATTTCGGGGAGCACGATCATCTTGGCCCTGCCACCCGCGGCGTCCAGAGCGTCAACATAGGCGCGGCAATCCTTGACGATGGAGCTCCAGATCGGCGAGGCGGCGGTGTTGTCGCCGAAGAGCACCAGGATGGGTGTCGTGTTATAGGGCGTCATGTCCGCCGTGGCCTTGGGGCAGGCCGCCGGCTCAATGGAAATGAGGCCGGCGATGTTTCGGCGGTTCGCCGCCACCGCCTGAAAGGGATATATGCCTGATTGCGAATGACTGATCAGGATCGAGGGGCCGATGCGCCCCGTCAGTTCCGTCAGGGCTGGAACGGTGGGATTGGGCGTCGGCAAACCAGAGGCGGAATCGACCACCATCTGTTTCCACAACTCACCCGTCGCCCCCATGGGAAACTTCAGGCCTGGATAGGTCTCACCGTATTTCGGGCCAAAGCGGAAGATGACCCAGGCGAATTCGTGGGACGCCGAGAAAACCGAAGGCAGGGTCGCAATCGACTGGCCGCCCGCGGCGACGGCATTGATCGCCGAAGGGTCGGCGGCCGAGCGCCCGCGCCACGCCTGATCAACCACATAGGTCGAAAATCCCCGACGAGCGAAATACTCATCCCAGCCCATACGTCCGTCGGGCGTGGTCTCCCAAGTCTTGCCGGTCAGACAGCAGCCGTGAATCAGGACGATATTCGGCCGCGCGCTGGCGCCAGGCGGGGTCTGGTAGCGCACATAGACCTGGTCCACCGTGATCGTGCCGGCCGCCATGCCTCCCCGCCCGAGAGTTGTGGACGTCCGCTCCCGGCCACCGATGAAGAAACTGCCCTGTTTTTCGATGACCAGCGGTCCGTCCGTCGCCGGATGGGTCTCCGCCAAGGCGTGGCCGGCGCCGAAGGCGCTGAGCCCCAGAAGCGCCAGACCTATGATGAACGCACGCATCCTGTTGCTGCCCCTTTGCCCCCGTGGATTTTGCTGACCGCGCCCTCATCCGCAATAGCCTTGCACAGGCCCGTTCTGTTTTGACGCGGCGCAATGTGGTGCTGCCGCTTGAGTCTTAGGGGCCGCACCCAATGGAGCCACATCAATGCGGGCCCCTAGGTAGATTCCGAGCCTTACGCCGCTGAAGCTCGGCCCTAAAGGATCATCTCGCTCGCCGTCCAGGCGCGCAATCAAGCCGGAGAACGTCGCCCATGGACTTCAACGGCCCAGAGCCACTCGCCCGAATATCCCGTCGCCGCTTGATTGGCGTAGCGAGCGGCCTAACGGCTTTCGCCGGAGCCGACTTCGCGGCCGGAAACGCCCTGGCCGCCACCAAGAAAGTCGCCCAGACTGCAGCCGGATACCAGCCGATGCCCAAGGGCGCGGCGCAATGTGATAAGTGCCGGCTCTGGCAGCCGCCCGCCGCGTGCCAGTTGGTGGCCGGCGCCATCAGCCCGTCGGGCTGGTGCAACCTCTACGCGCCCAAGTGAGATGAAAGGCCCGGAGGCCGTCACCGCCGGGCCGGGATGGCGGATCAAGCTACCCGGCTTTCTGTCTGCCGGCCTTCTCGTTCTGGCGCTGCTTGTTCTCACCGCGCGGCCGAGTTTCGCTGTGCCGGCTTTCGCTGTCCAAACCGGCCAGCCCTGCAGCGGTTGCCATGTGGGCGGCTTTGGCCCGCAGCTTACGCCTTTCGGGCGTGCGTTCAAACTGGGCGGCTACACCCTGAGGACCGACACGTTCAATGTTCCGGTCTCGGTGATGGCGCAGGGATCCTATGTGCGCACTGCCAAGGCTCAGCCGCCGCCGCCGACGCGCGATTTCGCGCTTAACGACAATGTCGCCGTGGATCAGGTCAGTCTGTTCATCGCGGGAGGGCTCGGCGACCACTTGGGGGCCTTCGTTCAGACGACTTATGATGGGGTCGCCAGGGGGTTCCACTGGGACAACCTCGACCTGCGCGCGGTCACCACGACAACAATCCACAAGGCGAGCGTGATCCTCGGCCTGACCGTCAACAATGCTCCCACCGTGCAGGACGCCTTCAACACGCTGCCGGCCTGGGGCTTTGCCTATTCGACCTCTTCCCTGGCCCCCTCGCCCGCCGCGGCGCCGCTGATCGGAAGCCTGGCGCAGAACACCGTGGGCGTCACCGGCTATGCCTGGATCAATTCGGAACTGTACGCCGAGTTCGGCGGCTACCGCTCGCCCAGCGCCCGCTTCCTCAATCATATGGGGATCGACCCGACAGATCCCGGAAACATATCTGGCACGGCCCCCTATGGGCGGCTTGCCTATAACAAGAACCTGGGAACTCAGAACTTCGAAATCGGCGCGTTCGGCATGGCCGCCAACATCAATCCCGGACATGACCAGAGCACAGGGCTTACAGACCACTATGGCGACCTGGGTCTCGACGCCTCCTATCAGCTCTTCGCGGCCAAGCGGAACGTGGTCACGGTCAACGCGCGCTACACACACGAGTCCCAACGTCTCGATGCGTCGCAGGCTCTCGGATTGACCGCGAATAGCCACCTGCATCTGCAGGATTTCCGGATCGACGCCTCCTATTACTGGCATGACCGGATCGGCTTCACCGTCCAGCCCTTCGATACCTGGGGCAAGCCGGACGTGCTGCTCTATGGCGCCAACCGCACGTATGCGCCCGACAGCTCCGGCGTGCTCCTTCAGGTGGACGGCACGCCTTGGGGCGAGGGGGGATCACCGCTCGGACCCCGGTTCAACATGCGCCTTGGCGTGCAATACACGGCGTATGCGGCCTTCGACGGAGCCGGCCGCAATTATGACGGCCTGGGCCGGAACGCCGGCGACAATAATACGGTCCGCGTCTTCGCCTGGCTGGCCTATTGAGAGGCGCGTAGGCGGAATTCCCCGCCCGTCCGGTCTCGACGAAAGGCGAGCCTTCTGCGACAAGCCGCCACGTCGGCGCGGGCCGACCGCATCAGGGAATCGCCGAATGTCTTTTCGCTCTGTTTCGCTTGCTCTTAGCCTGACCGTGGCGGGCGCCCTCGCCCTGGCCGCCTGTTCGCCCAAGGTCGCCGCGCCGCCTGAGGCGGTCTCCGGCGGAATCACCGACGCCCAGCCCCTGCCCCCGGCGCCCGCCGCCGCTCCGGCCGATTCAGGCGCCGCGCCGACGGCGACGGCTGCCGCGACCACGGGCGTGGGCGCTCCCGGCCCTGGCGTGCTCAAGCTCGATGTGAAGTTCAATGGCGGCGATGTCTATGGCAATCCTACGGCCGGGGCTCAGGTCTTCGCCATATGCTCGGCCTGCCACGCGATCGCAGCGGGCCAGAATCTGGTTGGCCCAAGCCTGCATGGCATTGTCGGGCGTCATTCAGGGATCGTCGCGGGCTTCCATTATTCGCCGGCGAATAAGGGCTCGGGCATCGTGTGGACTGAGCAGAACCTCTACACTTATCTGGAAAATCCCCAGAAAATGATTCCGGGCACCTACATGACTTATACAGGGGTCAAGGACCCCCAACAGCGGGCCGACGTGGTCGCCTATCTGCAACAGAACACCAAGTAGCGATGATTGGCGCCCCCGCGCCGTGGCCGAGGGAAAGCGGGCCGGGTAAGGACAGGGGGACTGGTCCGGCGCCCGACGCCAAGGGAGTAGAGCGTCTGTGACGACACTTGACCACGCCCCCGCTGAGGCCAAAGGCCGAGGGGTTGGCCATGATGAAATGGCCAACGCCATTCGCGCCCTCGCCATGGACGCGGTGGAAGCCGCCAAGTGCGGGCATCCAGGCATGCCCATGGGCATGGCCGATGTGGCGACGGTGCTGTTCACGAAATTCCTGAAGATCGACCCATCCACGCCGGACTGGCCTGACCGCGACCGTTTTGTCCTCTCGGCGGGCCACGGCTCCATGCTGCAATACGCCCTGCACTATCTGATGGGCTATGCGGATATGGATATCGACCAGATCCGCGCCTTTCGGCAGTTCGGCTCGCGCACCGCCGGCCACCCGGAATTCGGCCACGCGCTCGGCATAGAGACAACGACAGGGCCGCTCGGTCAGGGAATCGCCACCGCCGTCGGTATGGCTCTGGCGGAGAGGCTGATGAATGCCCGCTATGGCGATGATCTGGTGGACCACCACACCTATGTCATCGCCGGCGATGGCTGCCTCATGGAGGGGGTGAGCCATGAGGCCATCGACCTGGCCGGGCACCTGCGCCTCTCCAAGCTGATCGTGCTCTGGGACGACAACCGCATCAGCATTGACGGACCTACCAGCCTTTCAACTTCCATGGATCAGCTTGGTCGCTTCAAGGCAGCCGGCTGGCTGACCCTGGCCATCGATGGCCATGACCCGAGCGCCATCACCCAGGCCCTCGCGGAGGCCCGCGCCGAAACGTCGCGGCCAACGATGATCGCCTGCCGCACCACCATAGGTTTTGGCGCTCCCACGCGGGCCGGCACCTCAAGGGCGCATGGCGAGGCGCTCGGGGCGGCGGAAATCGCCGGCGCGCGCGAAAAGCTGGGCTGGCCTCATCTGCCCTTCGTCATTCCCGAGCCCATCCTGAACGCCTGGCGCGCCGCCGGCGCGCGGGGCGGCGTCGAGCGCCAGGACTGGCAGTCCCGCCTGGCCGCCTCGCCTCGGAGGGCGGCCTTCACGCTTCAGGCGGCCACCGAACTGGGCCCCGAGGTGGCGGACAATTTGAACGCCTTCAAGGCCGAGCTGTCGGCGACAGCGCCCAAGGTCGCCACCCGCAAGGCCTCTGAGATGGCGCTCGGCGTGATCAATGCCGCGACCAATCTCACGCTCGGTGGGTCAGCCGATCTCACCCACAGCAATTTCACGATCACCGCCGGGCTGGGGTCGATTACACCGGACGACTTCACCGGGCGCTATATCCACTACGGCATTCGCGAGCACGGCATGGCGGCGGCCATGAACGGGATCGCCCTGCATGGGGGCTTCATCCCCTATGGGGGCACCTTCATGACCTTCACCGACTATGCCCGGGGCGCGATGCGCCTATCCGCCCTGATGGGCATAAGGGTCATCTATGTGATGACTCACGACTCTATCGGCCTGGGCGAAGACGGGCCCACACATCAGCCCATTGAGCATCTGGCCATGCTGCGGGCCACGCCCAATATGGACGTCTTCCGGCCCGCCGACGCCGTGGAGACCGCCGAGTGCTGGCTGGCGGCCCTGGAGTCGCTTCACACCCCTTCCGTCCTCTCCCTGTCGCGGCAGAATCTTCGGACCCTGCGGACCAAGGCGGAGCCGGAAAACCTCAGCGCCAAGGGCGCCTATGTGTTGCGTGAGACCGATGGCGCCCGCTCCGTGACGCTCCTGGCGACGGGATCCGAGGTTGAGATCGCGGTCAAGGCGGCCGATCTTCTGGCTGCGGAGGGCGTGGCGGCGGCGGTGGTCTCCATGCCCTGCTGGGAACGCTTCGAGGCGCAGGATGACGCCTATCGCGCCAAGGTTCTCGGCGCGGCTCCCCGGGTGGCCGTCGAGGCGGCGGCACGGCTCGGCTGGGATCGTTGGATCGGCGAGCGCGGCGCCTTTATCGGTATGACCGGTTTTGGCGCGTCGGCCCCGGCGCCACAGCTCTATGAACACTTTGGCATCACCCCCGAACGCGTGGCCCAGTCGGCCAGGGCGCTCATTTGATCAGGGTTTGATTCCGTCGCTCCAATAGCCCGGCGCGCCGATCTGGCTTGGATGTTGGACGATCTTGCGGAACTTGGTCGTGTCATAGCCGAGCGCCGCGAACCGCTGCATCAAATCTCGGTAGTCCGCATCCGGAATGTCGGCGTCACGGGCATAGATCCAACCGAGCTTACGGCTCTCTTCACCCCAGAGGATGTAGCGTCCGTCCGGATCCAGATAGAGCATCAGAAAGGGAAGTTTCAGCGGCCAGATGACCTGGACCCGCCAGTGGGCGTTCCCCGTACCCGGCGCGATGAAATCATGAACCGTGAAGTGCTTGCGGGGCGCGGAGAAGCTCCCCCGCTGGACATAAAAGTCCTCCCGGACCTCGCCCTTGGCCCCCGGCGCATAGACGTCATAGGGGGCGACCATGCCCCGCTCGAAGCTGTTGGGCATGGTGGCGAGGATGTGCCATCCTCCGTAAACGCGGGCGAGGTCGACATGTGGGGCCAGAGGTAAGGGCGTCTCTGCCGAGGCCCCGGCCGCCAGGGCGATCAGGATCGATGACAGGGCGCCGAGGCGCGCTAGCTTGACAGGTCCGTGCACGGCTCCTCCTTCATTCCGCCGTCCAGCCGCCATCTATGGAGAGGTTGGCGCCCGTGATCTGAGCCGCGGCGTCGGAGCAGAGAAAGACCGCGAGGGCCGCAACCTCTTCGGGCTTCACGAACTGCTTCGTGGGCTGAGCGGCCAGGAGCACGTCATTAATAACCTGATCGCGTGTCAGACCCCGGGCCTTCATGGTTTCGGGAATCTGGTTCTCCACCAGTGGCGTCCAGACATAGCCTGGGCTGATGCAGTTGGCGGTGACCCCATGGGTCGCGACTTCGAGAGCAACGGTCTTGGTCAGGCCATCCAATCCATGCTTGGCCGCGACATAGGCCGACTTGAAAGGCGATGCCACTTTGGAGTGCGCCGAGGCTGTGGAGATGATGCGGCCCCAGCCCCGCGCCTTCATGCCCGGAATCGCCGCGCGCATGGCGTGAAAGGCGGCGGAGAGATTGATGGCCAGAATCTGGTTCCACTTGTCGACGGGGAATTCATCCACGGGCGCGACGAACTGTATGCCGGCATTGTTGACCAGGATATCCACTGACCCGAAGTCGGACGCGGCAGCCGCGATCATGGCCGAGATCTCTTCGGGCCTGGTCATGTCCGCGGGGGAATAGGCGCACCGGACGCCAAACTCCGCGACGATCTTGTCCCGTTCCGTCTCGATATCCTGAAGGTTTCCAAAGCCATTGATCACCACGTCCGCGCCCTCGGCGGCCAGGGCCCTGGCGATGCAGAGGCCAATGCCGCTGGTCGAGCCGGTGACCACGGCGACTTTTGATCTGAGGCTCATGCCGTTGTCTCCTCGCGGCCATCGAAGACGTGAGCGACATCCTCGCCCTGGGGATTCAGGATCGCGACCTTGCGAGACAGCGCCGCCTCCGCCGCGCGTTGGCCCGCGGCCCAGTGCTGGACCATGGTGGCGCGGGAAAATTCGTAGTCGCGATGCCCATTCTCATGCGGCTTCCCGCGATAGATGAGCTGAATGATATTCACCGCGTTTTCCACCGAGGCCTCGGCTAGGCGCCGCGCCGCGGGGGTCTGGGCGAGGTCCGCCGGTAACTTTTCGATCAGGTCTCGGGCCATCCGTTTGAGCCGCCGGATTTCCAAAGGCTGATCGGTGTTGAGCCGCGTGCGGCTGGAGTAGCGAATGTCCATCTCCCTCTCCGCCGCCTCGGCCACGGTTCTGGGTAGCGGCCCCCGGGCGGGAAACAGATCCACCTGAAAGACGGCCAGATCCTCACGCACTTCGCCCTGGAGCACGAATTCCAGGGGCGTGTTGGAGACGAGGCCTCCATCCCAGTACCAGGCGCCGTCGATTTCCACGGGGGGCAGGCCGGGCGGCAGGGCGCCGGAGGCCATGATGTGCTCCGGACCGATCCGGCCGCCGTCCCGATTCTCGAAATAGGTGAAATTTCCCGTTTCGACGTTAACCGCCCCCACCGAGAGACGGATCGGACCGGCATTGATGCGGTCGAAATCGACCAGCCGTTCAAGCGTCGCCTTTAGGGGCGCGCTGTCATAATAACTGACCCCACTGGGAGGCCCGGGAGGGGTGAAGTGCGGCGGCGGCATTCGCGGCGTGAAGAAGCCCGGCGCGCCGAACATCATGGCGCTGGCCGCGTTCACCTGAGCCAGCCACGGCAGCGCGGCCGGCGGCAGATAAGGCGGGGCGAACTGGGGGCCGGCGGAAACCTGGCGCCAGAACGCGTCCAGGCGGGCGACACGGTCCTTCGGGGGATTGCCGGCGATAATGGCGGCGTTGACGGCGCCGATGGAAATGCCGGCCAGCCAGTCCGGCTCAAGACCGGCTTCGGACAGGGCCTCGAAAACACCTGCCTGGTATGCGCCGAGCGCGCCCCCGCCCTGAAACACGAGAACCCGCTTGGCGGAGGGGACTTTGCGGGCTTTGGCGACCATGGCGGCGCTTAGATAGTACGGGGCGAGCGTTTGCGCATCGCGGCGGCGTTTTCTTGAATTCGCGGCCCTCGATAGATGACCACCCCTGGACGGCACGGGCGACGCAGTTGATTATATATTTCAGATTCGGAACGATGCCCTTGGTGAAGTATTCAGGCAGGATGACCCGATCAACATTGAAGACCGTGCTCGTCGTTGAAGATGAGATTCTGACTCGCGTCGATGCGGTGGCCTGCCTGCGGGAGGCCGGTTTCGATGTGGTGGAGGCCGGGAGCGGCGCGGAAGCTCTGGCGGTTATCAGGGCGCGCGACGACGTGGATCTGATCTTCACCGATATTCAGATGCCCGGCCCCGTCGACGGATTGGAGCTCGCACGGCGGGCCCGGGAAAGCCATCCCCATGTTCGCCTGGTCTTCACGTCAGGAGCCAGGCGCGTGGATACAGACAACCTTCCTGGCGAGGGCTTGTTTTTCAGCAAGCCGTATGACGCCGAAAACGTGGCGGAAACGGTTCAACGCCTTCTGGCCTGAAATCTGCCTATAGTCGCGCTCTTCAACGTCCTGACGGCGAGGCGCGCGCGTGACCCGGCTTCTGATTTATGGCCCGTCCTATCGCCGCATCGAAGCGGAGGTGGCGGCGGCGGCGCCCGGCATGGATGTCCTGATCATGGACGAGGCGGGGATCATTCGCCTGGACGGGACCGAGATTGCGCTCGACGCCGCCGCCCCAAACCTCGCTTGGGCCAACCATGAGGTCTTCCTCAGTCCGGCCGCGCGGACCTTCTTTGTCACACTCTTAAAGGCGGAGAGCCTCGCCTGGGTGCAAAGCGCGGCGGCGGGGTTCGATAACCCGGCTTTTGGCGAACTGGTCCGCAAGGGCGCGAAGCTTTCCACCAGCCATGGTCAGGCCATCGGCATGGCCGACTATGTTATGGCCGGCGTGTTGGACCATTTCCAACGCGGGCCCGAACGCCGCGCGGCCCAGAACGCCCAGGTTTGGTGGCGCGAAGGCTTTCGTGAGGTGTCAGGCACCAATTGGCTGATCATTGGCTATGGGGCCATTGGCCAGGGGGTCGCGCAGCGCGCTCAGGCGTTCGGCGCCAAGGTGGTGGGCGTGAGGCGCGATTCCAACGCCTCGCCCTTCGCCGAACGGATTGTGGATCTTTCCGCCTTGTCTGAAGAGCTGCCTCGGGCCGACGTGGTCGTGCTCTCGATCCCGCTCAACGCCAGAACCCGCCACATTGCCGACGCCGCCTTTTTCCGAGCGATGAAGGCGGGATCGGTGCTTGTGAATGTGGGCCGAGGCGGTTTGGTTGATGAGGCGGCCCTCCTCGCGGCGCTGGACGCGGGCCTCCCCGAACATGCGGTGCTGGATGTCTTCGAGACCGAGCCGCTGCCTGTCGATAGCCCCTTCTGGGACCACCCTCGGGTCAGCGTGACGGGCCATTGCTCGGGCGTCACCGGCGGAGAGAATAGGCGAAATCAGGCGCTGTTTCTGGACAATCTGGCGCGGTTCGCCAATGGCACGCCGCTGCTTAATGTCGCTGACCCCAAGGATGTTTTCGCCGCCCGGGATTGAGAGGGGCGCCGCCGCTCTTGACCTGAGACGTCACGGGCATAGGGTCGATTCCGTTCTCCGGGGAGTCCCGTCTTCAAAGGGACTGAGAGGCCGCTTAGGGGCGGCGACCCGCCGAACCTGATCCGGGTCATGCCGGCGAAGGGAGGGAACGCGGGCCGCCGGGCGCTTACCGCTCATGATCCGCACTCCATCTCCGCAGCCAGAAGCCCTTGAGCGTCTAGAGCCGTGCGAGGACCGATGAATATCCAGACTCCCATCAAGACCGCTATCCCCACCGGCGAGCGGCCCGGCTCGCGCAAGGTTTATGAGAGCGGCGTCCTGCACCCTTGTCTGCGCGTGCCCTTCCGCGAGGTGGCCGTCCACCCCTCCGCCGGCGAGCCGCCGATCACCATCTATGACCCTTCGGGGCCCTATACCGATCCGAACGCGGTGATCGATATAGCCAAGGGCCTGGCTCGCCCGCGGGAAACCTGGGTCCTGGCAAGGGGCGACGTGGAGGCCGTGGCGCCGCGCCCGGTGAAGCTTGAGGATAACGGGGGCGCACAGGGCCGCCATCTCGCCCCCGCCTTCGTGAGCGACCGCCAACCCCTGCGCGCCAAGCCTGGCCGGGCGGTGACGCAACTGGAATATGCCCGGGCCGGAATCATCACGCCGGAGATGGAATTTGTCGCCATCCGCGAGAACCTGCGCCGCCGGGAGACTGACGCCTTCATCCGCGACGGGGAGGACTTCGGGGCGTCGATCCCTGATTTCGTGACGCCCGAATTCGTGCGCGACGAGGTGGCCCGNNGACACCATCATGGACCTCTCCACCGGCCGGAATATTCATAACATCCGCGAGTGGATTCTTAGGAACTGCCCGACTCCCCTTGGCACGGTGCCAATATATCAGGCCCTCGAAAAGGTCGGCGGCGTCGCGGAGGATCTGACCTGGGACATCTTCGCCGACACCCTGATCGAGCAGGCCGAGCAGGGCGTGGACTATTTCACCATCCATGCCGGGGTGCGCCTGCCCTACATCCCGCTCACCGCCAAGCGCGTCACCGGCATCGTCTCGCGNNTCGAAGACATCTGCGAGATCATGCGGGCCTACGATGTCTCCTTCTCCCTGGGCGATGGCCTGCGGCCCGGCTGCATCGCCGACGCCAATGACGCGGCGCAGTTCGCCGAGCTGGAGACCCTGGGCGAGCTCACCAAGGTCGCCTGGAAGCATGGCGTTCAAGTGATGATCGAGGGGCCGGGCCACGTGCCNNATGATCGGTTGGTTTGGCACGGCGATGTTGTGCTATGTGACACCCAAGGAGCATCTGGGTCTTCCCGACCGCGAGGACGTCAAGCAGGGGGTCATCGCCTACAAGATCGCGGCCCATGCGGCGGATCTGGCCAAGGGCCACCCCTCGGCCCGGGCCTGGGATGACGCCCTCTCCCGCGCGCGCTTCGAGTTCCGCTGGGA
>PLFA01000014.1 GCA_003136615.1 Caulobacteraceae bacterium
ACATCGAAACCGTCTGGGGCCGCGGCTACATGCTGCAGGATCCGCGCGAGGAGAAGGTCGCCGCTTGAGGCGCTCAGCCAGGCTTTTCGCCTGCGTCTTCGCCGCCTTCGTCGTCTTTTTCTTCGCCTCAAGCACCCCGCCGCCTGTCGGCCTAAACGCTCCGCTCTCGACCTTTTCAGCGGGCCGGGCGCTTGAAGATATCGCCGTCCTGGGCGCCGCGCCTCATCCCGTGGGCTCAGAGCGAATCGCGAAGGTTCGGGCCTATCTCTTCTCGCGCATGGGGCGGATGGGGCTTCACCCGCGGACGCAGACCGCCGAGAGCCTGATCACCCGGAAGATTTCCGGCGAGACCTATGTCTCCGGCGCGTCGGTCACCAATTTGCTCGGCGTTCTGCCGGGCCGCGACCACGCCGCCCCCGCCCTGGCGCTGATGGCGCATTATGACAGCGTGCCGGGATCGCCCGGCGCCGCGGACGATAGCGCCGGGGCCGCCAGCGCTCTGGAAATCCTGCGCGCCATAGCCGCCCACGGCCAGCCGGACCGCGACGTCATCCTGATCCTGACCGACGGGGAGGAACTGGGGCTGCTCGGCGCGCAGGCCTTCTTCGGAGAGGATCCGCTCGCCAGCCACATCGGATTCGTGATCAATCTTGAGGCGCGCGGCGGAGGCGGCCGAGCGGCCATGTTCCAGACGGGCGCGGGGAACGGCGCGGATATCGCGCTGTTCGCAAGCCACGCCAGGACACCCGACACCACCTCTCTCCTGCCCTTCGTCTATCGCTATCTGCCCAACGATACGGACTTCACCTTATCCCTCGCGAAGGGCATTCCCGGCTATAACCTGGCTTTTATCGGTCGGCAGTTCGACTACCACTCCCCAAGCTCGGCGGTCGCCGCCTTGGACAAGGGCGCGGTTCAACACATGGGTTCCGAGGCTCTAGGGCCCGCCCTGGCCCTTGCCTTCGCACCGGCCCTACCGCCGCGAGCGCCCGATCAGGTCTTCGGCGACATCCTGGGCGTCGCGTTGATCCACTATGCGCCGGCCTGGGGGTGGCTGGTGGTGGCGCTCTGCGGCGTGATCATTTTCCTGGCCGCGCGTCGCGCCCGGATCAGCGCCGGATCGGTGGGCCTTGGCGTCCTCGCGGGCGTGGCGATCGCGGGATTGGATGGCCTGATCCTTTGGATCGCCCAGACCACGGGAGGTTGGACGGGATGGCTTGAAATCCGCCCGATCCTGGCCCGGTTCCCGGTTTTTGAAGCGGCTTTAGCGCTGGTCTCGCTCGCCAGCATCCTCGGCGTGGCGGCTGTCGCGGGGCGCGATGGACGCGGACCCGGGGCTTGGATCGGCCTCCTGGTCACGGGCCTCGTCGTCGCGGTGGTCGCCCAGGCGGCGGCGCCTCTCGCCGCGTTTGTGATTGCGTGGCCCGTGCTGGCGGCCAGCGGCTGCGCGATCGTCACCCTCGCGGGAACGACGAAGGATCGGCCAGCATGGGTCATTTATGGCGTGATCGCGGTAGTCGCGCTCGCCTGGGTCGCGAACCTTCTGCACTTCGCCGTGGAGGGCCTGGACGCCGGGCCAATCGCAGCCCTCTTCGCGTGGCTCGCCGCGATGATCCTCTGGCCCCTCGCCGCGCCTTCGCCCGAAGGCGAGCGCGGGTCCACGGTCAGGGCTTTCGTCCCAACCCTTATCTGCCTTATCGCCGGACTTGGCTTCCTGGTTTGGATGCGCGTGACTCCGCCGTGGTCGGCGCGCTATCCTCGGGAGGTGGCGCCGGAAATCGTCGCCATTGACGGCAAGGTGTGGCGGGCAAGCCTTCCGCCCCTCGATGCTTGGACGCGAGGCTTTCTGGGATCAGGTCCCCTGAGCACCCTCAGCGACATCCCCGGCCAGCCCACTCTGATTGCCAGGCCAAACCCAGGAGTCACCATCCCCCCGGCGTCGGTCGTCTTGACGCCCTCGCCCGGCGGCGGCGCGGTTGTCAACGTCACGTTCGACGCGGCGGCGCGGGCGGTGGCCCTGGATGTGAAGGCGACCACGCGCCTGGCGGCCATCCGTCTCAATGGTCGTCCGGCGCTTCAGAACGTGCCGTCCGGGACCCTGACCCATATCCGCTGGCGGGTGGTGGCGGGCGCGCCCCTGAACGTGACCCTCATAGGCGCCAAACCTGGCGCGGTGAATATCCGTTATGCTCTCTCCGAGGCCGGCTGGCCGGGGGGCGCAGCGCCGATCCCGCCCCTGCCCGCCGATCACATGGCCTGGGGCGATCCGCCCCCCACGACGATCATCGTCGGCGCTCTTACCGGCCCCCTCTGACACGACCTGCACTTTTGGGCTTGCGCTTTTCCGACATATGTTCGATATATCTTTCGCTTCGATATATCGAAGACTATCAAAGGAACACGAAGTTGAGACTGCATCATATGAGACACGGGTGGCGCGAACGCCATTTGGCCCATCCCCGGGAAGGCCGCTTTGGCCATTTCGGACATGAGGAAGGCCGCGGCCATCGCCGCCATGGCGGACGACTATTCGACCAGGGCGATCTGCGCTGGGTCATTCTGAGCCTGATCGCCTCGAAACCCAGCCACGGCTATGAACTCATCAAGGCGATCGAAGACAAGGTCGGCGGCGCCTATAGCCCGAGCCCCGGCGTGGTTTATCCCACCCTTACCTTGCTTGAGGATCTGAGCCACATAGCCGCCGTCAGCGCCGAGGGCGCGCGCAAGGCGTTCGCCATTACACCCGAGGGCGAGGCGGCCCTGGCTGAGCATGAACCCGCCGTGAAATCGATCTTCGAGCGGGTCGCCAGCTTCGCCGAACGGACGGGCCGCGGCGGATCGCCTCAGATCGTCCGGGCCATGGAAAACCTGCGCCTGGCGCTTCGCCTGAAGCTGGAACGCACCCGCCCCACAGACGAGGAGATCACCCGCATCGCCGCTGCCCTCGACGCCGCCGCCCAGGCCATCGAGCGCGACTGAAAGGTTCGTTAGGTCGCGAGACAGCCGAGGGGCGACTGTCGTCGCCTCTTCACAGCCTCACGCGTCGAAGACGATGACCGAACGGGCGATCTGACCGGTCTTCATCTCGGTGAAGGCTTCGTTCACGTCTTCAAGCTTGATCCGGCGCGAGATCATCTCGTCGAGCTTGAGCTTTCCGGCGAGGTACATGTCCACCAGCCGGGGCATGTCCACCGGGAAGTGGTTGGACCCCATCATGGAGCCCTGCAGCTTCTTTTCGCCCAGGAACGCATAGCCCGGGAGTTCGATGGTCTGACCGATAGGGATCATGCCGATGATATTGGCCGTGCCCCCCCGCCGCAGCATGCCGAAGGCCTGTTCAGTGGTGGTCTTCAAGCCCACGGCTTCAAAGCTGTGCTGAACGCCGCCCTTGGTCATCTCCAGGACGGTCTTCACCGTATTGCCCTCGGCCGCGCAGAGGAAATCGGTGGCTCCGAAATGGCGGGCCATATTGTCCTTGGAGGGCGACATATCGATTGCGATGATACGGCTCGCGCCGGCGATGGCCGCGCCATTGATCGCCGCAAGTCCTACGCCGCCGCAGCCGATGACCGCGACCGTGTCGCCCGGGCGGACATTGGCGGTATGAAAGACCGAACAGACCCCGGTCAGGACTCCACACCCGATGAGGGCGGCCCGATCCAGCGGCATGTCCTTGCGGATCGCCACGCAGGCGTTCTCGTGGATCAGCATCTGCTCGGCGAAGGAGGAGAGGTTCAGAAACTGGGTCAGGGGTCCCGCCGCCTGAGTCAGGCGCGGCTCGGTGTCTGGATCGCGCTTGGTCTCGGGGCTGACGCAGAGGCTCATATGGCCGGTGAGACAATATTCGCAGTGACCACAGAAGGCAGAAAGGCATGTGATCACATGATCGCCGACCTTCACCGTGCGCACTTCCGAGCCCACCTGCTCGACGATGCCGGCGCTCTCGTGGCCCAGAACCGCCGGCAGCACGGTCGGATAGGAGCCCTCGATGAAATGCAAATCGGAGTGGCAGACCCCCGCTGCCACGGTGCGGATAAGCACCTCCCGGGGCCCGGGCTTGCTGATCTGGACATCCTCGATCTGGAGGGGCTGCCTCACCTCGCGCAGGACGGCAGCCTTCATCGTCGTCTCTCCCTGGAACCTTCAGTCACTGGCGTGATCTTGCGGCTGCTTATGGCCGTTCGATCCCAGAGCGCCAAGGGGTAATCACGGTTGCCCGGACCGGCTCCAGACCCTACTTAGGCCGCATGAAACGGCTGTTAATGCTTGGCGCGGCCCTTCTGGCGCTCGCCGCCTGTGAAGAGTCACCCATGGGGCCAGTGGATGTCCATACGGCGTCCGGCCTTACCGAACAGAGCCTGCCGCCGCCTACGGCCTTCGACCCCCGCGCCTTCGCCTGGTCCACGGCGCCAGGACCCGATATCCTGGTCGGCGTGCTCCGTTATCGCCGTTATGGCCTGCCCTACGGCTGCGCGGGAGAGGACGTCCTGCTCATTCCCGACGTGCCCTGGAGCCGGCGGCGGATGATCATTCTCTATGGCGCGGCAAGTTCGGCGGCGGTGCCTGTATCGATCGTCCGCGCGCGCACGCCGTCGGCGCCAAGCGGCGACTATGCCCGCTTTGTGCGGCGCACGACATGCGACGCCGACGGCCGTTTCACGTTCCAGGATCTGCCGGACGGCGGCTGGTTCGTGGTCACCGTGGCCAAGCCCCCGGACCCCGCCGGGGATTCCGTCGCCATCACCCGGCGCGTGGAGTTGCACGGCGGAACGCGGTCGATAACGCTGTCCTGAACGACAGCATTCATGGCCGTTCAGGCCCTATTCAGGGTGTAGGCTTTAGAAATGGTGTCAGTCCTCGCAAGAGGTTGGCGCCTGTGCTCCCGCAAGAGCCGCCAGGCAAATAGGCGCGGAGGCGCTTGTAAGATGGCTCAATTTCTCAAACTCGGCCCATCTCTTAAACTTGGGATGGCAGCCGCTCTCGCGGCGGGCTCAGTCCTGGCGGTAAGCGCGCCCGCGTCTGCCGAACCCGGCCATGGCGGTGGTGGTTTCCATGGTGGCGCCGGATATCACGGCGGTGGCTACGCGGGCGGCCGCGGCTATGCCGGTGGGTATCGTGGCGGTTACGGCGGCTATGGCGATCGCGGTTACGGCTATGGCGGCTATGGCGGCTATGGCGCCGGCGCCCTCATTGGTGGTCTGGCCGGTCTCGCCATCGGCGCGTCGATCCACGGCCCCTATGGCTATTATGGCTACGGGACGTGTGTCGCGCCCCAGCAAGTCTGGAACCCCTATGTGGGCGGCTATGTGATTCAGCAGGTTCCCTACCCCTGCTAAGGCTGAGCAAAATCCAAGGATGCAAGAGCCCCGCGCCTAGTAAGGCGCGGGGTTTTTTGTCGTCACCCTGCCTAATGAACGGCCGCCCTGCCAATCTCCAATCCGTCCTCGCCGGCGCCGACCTGGATCATGGAACCGTCGGCAAAGTCGCCAGCCAGGAGTTTGCGCGCGATCGGGTCGATGAGTTCCTTCTGGATCACCCGCTTGAGCGGCCGGGCGCCATAGGCGCTGTCATAGCCCCGCTCGCCGAGCCAATGCAGGGCGGCCGGATCCACGCTCATGGCCATGCGCCGGCCAGCCAGCAGCTTTTCCACCCGGCCAAGCTGAATGCGGACGATAGAATCCATCTGGTCGCGGCCGAGGCGCTTGAAGAGGATGATGTCGTCGATCCGGTTTAAGAATTCGGGGCGGAAGTGCTTTCGCACCACCTCCATCACCAGGTGCCGGACGGTGTCGGTCTCCTCACCCTCGCCCTGGGCCGCCAGGAACTCCGAGCCGAGGTTTGAGGTCATGACGATCAGGGTGTTGCGGAAATCCACTGTGCGGCCCTGGCTGTCGGTGAGACGGCCCTCATCCAGCACCTGCAAAAGAATGTTGAAGACGTCAGGATGGGCCTTTTCCACCTCGTCGAAGAGGATCACCTGATAGGGCCGCCGGCGCACGGCTTCAGTGAGGGCCCCGCCCTCGTCATAGCCCACATATCCGGGGGGCGCGCCGATCATCCGGCTCACCGAGTGCTTTTCCATATATTCGCTCATGTCGAGGCGCGTGATGGCCGACTCGTCATCGAACAGGAACTCGGCCAGGGCCTTGGTGAGCTCAGTCTTGCCCACGCCCGTGGGACCAAGGAACAGGAAGGATCCGATGGGCCGCGCTGCATCCTGCAGCCCCGCCCGAGCCCGACGCACCGCGTCCGAGACGGCCTCCAGGGCCTCCTCCTGACCCACGACCCGGCCGCGCAAGCTGTCTTCCATGCGCAGCAGCTTTTCGCGTTCACCCTCCAGCATTTTCTCCACCGGCACGCCGGTCCAGCGAGACACCACGGCGGCGATCTGTTCAGAATCCACAACTTCCGGGGTGAGGGTCCCCTCCTCGGCGCCCTTGGACTCCTCGTCCGCCAGGCGACGCTCCAGTGTCGGGATCTCGCCATAGGCGATCTCGGAGGCCCGCTGCAGATCGCCCCGCCGCTGGGCCGCGGCCAGTTCGGCGCGCAGGCGCTCCAGGGCCTCGCGGGCCTGGGCGGCCTGGCCGACCTTGTCCTTTTCCGCGCGCCAGCGGGCGGTCATGGCGAAGGACTTTTCCTCAAGCTCCTGAAGCTCGTCTTCAAGCTTCTCCAGGCGCTGGCGGGAGGCGGAGTCGGTCTCGCGACCGAGCGCCTCGCGCTCGATCTTGAGCTGGATCACCCGCCGGTCGATCTCGTCCAGTTCCTCGGGCTTGGAATCCACCGCCATGCGTACGCGGCTCGCCGCCTCGTCGATCAGATCAATGGCCTTATCGGGCAGGAAGCGGTCGGCGATGTAGCGGTTGGATAGGGTGGCGGCCGCAACGATGGCGGCGTCGGATATGCGCACCCCGTGATGGGTCTCATACTTTTCCTTCAGGCCGCGCAGGATGGAGATGGTGTCCTCCACTGTGGGTTCGCCCACGAAAATGGGCTGGAAGCGTCGGGCCAGGGCCGCGTCCTTTTCCACATGCTTGCGATATTCATCCAGCGTCGTCGCGCCCACGCAATGGAGCTCGCCCCGCGCGAGGGCGGGCTTAAGGAGGTTGGAGGCGTCCATGGCGCCGTCGCTCTTTCCGGCGCCCACCAGGGTGTGCATCTCGTCGATAAAGAGAATGATCGAGCCCTCGGCGGCGGTGACCTCTGTGAGCACGGCCTTTAGCCGCTCCTCGAACTCGCCGCGATATTTCGCGCCGGCGATGAGCGAGCCCATGTCCAGCGCCAGGAGCTTTTTATCCTTGAGGCTTTCCGGCACGTCGCCGTTGACGATGCGCTGGGCCAAGCCCTCGACGATGGCGGTCTTGCCGACGCCAGGTTCGCCGATCAGGACGGGATTGTTCTTGGTGCGCCGGGCCAGAACCTGAATGGTGCGGCGAATCTCTTCGTCGCGGCCGATCACCGGATC
>PLFA01000064.1 GCA_003136615.1 Caulobacteraceae bacterium
CAGCTTGATCTGACCTCCAGCCTGCATCCCAAGGCGGCGATCATTCTCAATATCTCCCCCGACCATCTGGATCGCCACGGCGACATGGAGGGCTACGCCGCCGCAAAGCGCCGGATCCTGCTGAACCAGGGCAAGGGCGACACCGCNNGTGATCGGCGTCGACGACGCCTGGGGCCAGCAGGTCTGCACCGAGATCACCGCCGCCAACCGCCGCACCATCTGGCCGATCAGCGCCCGCAAGGCCCTGAGCCGCGGGGTCTATGGCCTGGAGGGCCGGCTCTATGACGCCACCTGCGAGCGGGGCGTCGCCGAGATCGCCGATCTGACCCTGGCCCGGTCCCTGCCCGGCCGTCACAACTGGCAGAACGCCGCCGCCGCCTTCGCCGCCGTCCGCGCCCTGGGCGTCAGCGTGGAAGATGCGGCGCGGGGCCTGATGAGCTTCCCCGGCCTCGCCCACCGCATGGAGACCATCGGCACGCTGGGAGGCGTACGGTTCATCAACGATTCCAAGGCCACCAATATCGACGCCGCGCGCCAGGCCATGGCGAGCTATCCGCGCTTCTATTGGATCGCCGGCGGACGGCCCAAGAGCGGTATCGGATGTCTCTCCGATCTCTTTCCCGCCATCGCCAAGGCCTATCTCATCGGCGAAGCGGCGCCCCAGTTCGCCCGCGCTCTGGAGGGCCATGCGCCCGCGGAGATCGCGGGAACCCTGGAGGCCGCGGTCGCGGCCGCCTATGCGGACGCCGCTGCGAGCGGAGAGGAGGCCGTGGTGCTGTTTTCCCCCGCCTGTGCGTCGTTCGACCAGTACGCCGACTTTGAGGCCCGGGGCGAGGCGTTCCGCGCCGCGGTCCATGCCCTGGCGCCGGCGGCCTAAGACGAGGAGCGTGACGAGATGAGCCAAAGTCAGCACGCCTTCCAACGCACCGACCGCTCGCGTCTGGGCCTCTGGTGGTGGACGACCGACCATGTGCTCCTGGGCGCCACAGTGGTGCTCATCGCCCTGGGGATCCTCCTGCAGTTCGGCACCAGCCCAGCGGCGGCGATGCGCATCGGCATTCGCTGGCCTTATCACTTCGCCGTGCGTCAGTGCGTCTTCGCCGCCGGCGGGGCCTTCCTGGTTGTGGCGGTTTCCTTGCTCAGCCCACGGGGCATCCGGCGCGTGGCTCTCGGGGTCTTTCTGGTTTCCATCGCCGCGATGATGACGCTGCCCTTTGTGGGCCACGTGGCCAAGGGGGCCGGCCGCTGGGTGGATATCGCCGGCTTCACGCTTCAGCCGTCAGAGTTCATGAAGCCCTGCCTGATCATTCTGGTGGCCTGGATGTTCGCCGAGGGGCGCAAGGGCGAGGTGCCGGGCGTCACCATCGCCTTCAGCCTCTATCTCATCGCCGTCGCCCTGCTGCTGGTGGAACCGGACGTTGGTCAGACCATCCTGATCACCGCCGCCTTCGGCGCGGCCTTCTGGGTTGCGGGCGTGCCGACGAGTTGGATTCTCGCCATGGGGGCGGCCTCGGGGGCGGGGCTTACGGCGGTCTATTTTGCCTTTCCCCACGTCTCCTCGCGGGTCCAGACCTTTCTGCACCAGGACAAGACAAGCGGCCCGACCCAGGTTCACGCCGCCGCGGAAGCCATCGCCGCCGGGGGCCTCTTCGGCAAGGGACCGGGGGAGGGGGTGATGAAGCTGGAGATCCCCGACATGCACACCGACTTCGCCTATAGCGCGGCGGCGGAAGAATATGGGCTGTGGCTCTCCCTGGTGCTGATCTCCCTTTTCGCGGTTCTGGTGATCCGCGGGCTCTATAAGGCCATGAAACTCGCCGACCCCTTTGAGCAGATCGCCGCCGCCGGCCTCTTCGTTCTGGTGGGCCTTCAGGCCTTCATCAATGTGGCGGTCAATCTCGCCCTCATTCCCACCAAGGGTATGACCCTGCCCTTCATTTCCTATGGCGGCTCCTCACTTCTGGGCATGGGCATGACGCTGGGCATGGCCCTGGCCCTCACCCGCAAGCGGCCGGGCGCCTATGCCAGCGATCCCCTGGCCCGGGCGGGTGATTTTGCCTGACACGGGGGTACGGACGGTCGTTATCGCCGCTGGAGGCACCGGCGGACACCTCTTCCCGGCCGAAGCCCTGGCACGGGCCCTGATCGCCCGGGGCTGGCGGATCATTCTCGCCACGGACGCCCGAGGCGGCGCCCATGCGGGAGACTTTCCGGCCGAGACCATCATTACCCTACCGGCCGCCACGATCCGGGGCCGCAGTCCCTTAAGCCTCGCCCGCGCCGCCCTGACTATCATCTCCGGCGTCATGGCCGGACGGGCGGCCTTGCGCGCCGAGGGTCCCGCCGTGGTGGTGGGATTCGGCGGTTATCCCTCGCTACCCGCCCTCCTGGCCGCCATCAGCCAGGGCCGTCGCACCCTCATCCACGAACAGAACGCGGTCTTTGGCCGGGCCAACCGCCTGCTAGCCCCCTTTGTCAGCCAGGTGGCCTGCGCCTTCCCGGTCCTTGGCAAGGCCCCGGCGCGCATCGCCGCGCGCAAGATCGTGACCGGCAATCCGGTGCGCCCCGCCATCGCCGCCCTGGCGGGTGAGGGCTATGCGCCGCCCGAGGGCGAGATCCGCTTGCTGATCACGGGCGGAAGCCAGGGCGCCCGGCTGCTGTCGGAGCTGACGCCTGTCGCCTTAGCTGCATTGCCCGAGACGCTCCGCGCGCGACTTCGGGTCGAACAGCAGACGCGGCCTGAGTCCCTCGATCTGGCGCGCCAAGTCTATCTGGAGAGTGGGATCGCCGCCGAGGTCGCGCCCTTCTTCCGCGACATGGCCGCGCGCCTCGCCCGCGCGCATCTCGTCATCGGCCGCGCCGGCGCCTCCACGGTCACCGAACTGGCCGTCTGCGGACGCCCCAGCATCCTTATCCCTCTAGGCGTGGCCCTAGACGACGATCAGGGCCAGAACGCCGCCATCTTGCGTGAGGCCGGGGCGGCTGAGGTCATCCGCGAGGGCGATCTCACCGTGACGGCCATGACCGCCTTACTGGCGGATCTTCTCCAGGACGCCCCTCGCCTCGCCCGCATGGCCGCCGCCGCCGCCAGCCTTGGGCGCGCGGACGGGGCGGAGCGCTTGGCGGATGTGGTTGAGGGAGTGGCCGGGCGGTAGCCGAGGATAAGCGGACTTTCCGATCTCCATCACGCGACTCACCCGCCGAACGCGCTATCATCCTTCGGGTGCGCTACGACGAACGGTTCCTGGAGGAGATCAAATCCCGGCTGCGCCTGTCCGATGTCATCGGCAGGACGGTGAAGCTGCGTCGGCAGGGGCGGGAATATGTGGGCCTCTCGCCCTTCAACAAGGAAAAGTCGCCCTCGTTCTGCGTCAATGACGACAAGGGCTTCTTCCATGATTTCTCCTCCGGCAAGCATGGCGATCTGATCAGTTTCCTCCAGGAGACTGAGCGCCTGAGCTTCACCGAGGCGGTGGAGCGTTTGGCCGCCGAGGCAGGGGTTCCCTTGCCGGAGGCCTCGCCCGAGGCGGCGGCGCGGGGGCGGCGGCGGCAATCCCTGGCCGATTGGCTGGAGACGGCCGCGAGCTGGTTCGAGGCGGAGCTGCGCCGTCCGGCGGGGCGCGAAGCCCGGGCCTATCTCCAACAGCGGGGCCTGCCACCGGAGGATTGGGGCCGGTTTCGCTTAGGGTTCGCGCCCGGCGGGCGCACGGCCCTGAAGGACTACCTTATCGCCAAGGGCGCCACCGCGCCGGACCTGATCGCCGCGGGGGTGCTGATCGAACCCGAAGACGGCGCCGCGCCTTATGACCGGTTTCGCGACCGGATCATCTTTCCCATCGCCGACGGCCGGGGCCGGGTGATTTCCTTTGGCGGTCGGGCCATGGACCCCCGGGCCCGCGCCAAATACCTCAATGGTCCGGACACCGATCTCTTCGACAAGTCCCAGGTGCTCTATGGCCTGGCCGAGGCCCGTCGCCTGCTGTTGGCGGGAGGCGAGGGCGCGGCCCTGGTGGTGGTGGAAGGCTATATGGACGTCATCGCCTGTCAGAGGGCGGAGATCGCCGCGGTGGCGGCCATGGGCACGTCCCTCACCGAGCCCCAGATGGACGCCCTCTGGCGTCTGCATCCCGAGCCCACACTCTGTTTCGACGCCGACCGCGCGGGTCTTGCGGCCGCCTCCCGCGCCCTGGACCGCGCGCTGCCGCGCCTCAGCGCTGGCCGCAGCTTCCGTATCGCCGCCGTGGCCGGGGGCAAGGATCCCGACGAGATCCTGCGCGAACAGGGCGCCGCCGCCCTGAAAGCCCAGCTCGCCCAGACCACGCCCTTTGTGGAGGCCCTCTTCACCCGGGAGCGGGATCGCGAACCCCTGGATACGCCCGAGCGGCGGGCCGGCCTGAAGCAGCGCCTGCGCGCCGCCGCCAAATCGATCGCTGACCCTGATCTCGCCACCGCCTATCGCGAGGATCTCTTTGCCCGTTTCGACGCCCTGACCGCGCCGCCGGCCCGGCGTGCGCCCCCCTACAGCTCCCGGGCGCCCGGCGCCGGACGCGGGTATCGCCAAGGTCCCCCGCCCCCCGCGCCGGCGGGATCGGAGGCCAGGGTTGCGGCTAATCGTCTCGCCCGGGGCCTTGATCCCATCGCCGCCGCCCTGGCCCTGCACGCCATGGAAGACCCCGCCGTGCTGGATGATCATCTGGAGGATATCCAGGCCCGGGGCCTTGGCGATCCGGCGCTCGATGAATTCGCGAAGGAAATCATCCGCCTGAGGCTGGAGGACGGGCGCCTTGACACGGAGGGTTTGAACAGCCATCTCGCGTCTCGCGGGTTTGCAGCTTTGTTGATGGATGTTCGCCGGGCCGCACCGTTCGCGGGCGCGCCCTTTATGGAAAAGAACGTCAACCTCATCGCCGCCAGATCGCAGTGGTCGAACGGATTTGTGGCCCTGAGCCGCGCCGCCGCCTTGGATGACGCCGTGGCCCTTGCCAAGCAAGGCCTGGCCGCCGGGGAGGATTCCGGCGCTTTCATGGCCTTGAAGCGGGAGCGCGATTCACTGCGGCGGGCGATTGCCGCGCGTAACATTTGGACAACAGACGTTATCGATTGAGGCGCCCGCCCTCGCGATTGACGGCGTCAGACACCATATTCCGTGGCCACCCTCTGGCGGGCGGCCGCGACGAGGCCGGAGATATTTGAAAAGATGACCATGACCGCCGCCGCCGAAGCCCCCGAGACCGAAACCGCCCCCGTGGCCGATGGGCCGCTGCTCGATCTCACAGACGCCGCGGTCAAGAAGTTCATCAAGTTGGCCAAGGCGCGCGGCTATGTGACCATGGACGAGCTGAATAAGGTCCTGCCCTCGGAGGAGGTCACCCCCGACGCCATCGAAGACACCATGGCCATGCTCTCGGAGATGGGCATCAATGTGGTCGAGGCCGAGGAGGAAACCACCGAGGGCGGCGAGGTCGCGGTGCGCGAAGGGTCGGCCGTGGTCGAGGTGGCCGATAAGCCCAGCGGCTATGACCGCACCGATGATCCGGTGCGCATGTATTTGCGCGAAATGGGCTCGGTGGAGCTGCTCTCCCGCGAGGGCGAAATCGCCATCGNNGCCATCATGGTCTGGCGCGAGGAACTGAGCGGCGGACGCATCCTGCTGCGCGAAGTGATCGATCTCGAACAGACCTATGGCGGTCAGGTCGCTCAGGCCCTCTCCGACGCCGCCGTGGCGGGCGAGGCCATGGACGCCGAAGCGGCGGCCAGCGAAGACGAGGAGGGCGCGACGCCCCCCCTCTCCGACGACGATGACTTTGACGATGGCGCCGGCCCCACCATCAGCGCCATGGAGGCGGAGCTNNCGCGAAGGCGTCATGGCCACCCTTGACGCCATCGCCCTGGAATTCGAAGGCTTCCGCCGCCTGCAGGAAAAGCTGGTGGAGCACCGCCTGCGCGGCGAGGATCTCTCCGATGAGGAGCGCGGCGCCTATGAGGCCGCCTCCAGCGCGATCGTCGGTCTCCTCAAGACCCTGCGCCTCAATAACAACCGCATCGAGGCCCTGGTCGAGCAGCTCTACGCCATCAATAAGCGCCTGATCAGCCTGGAGGGTCGCCTGCTGCGCGCCGCCGAGGCCCACGGCATTTCCCGCCAGGAATTCATCAAGGTTCACTATGGCTCGGAAATGGACCCGGCCTGGGCCGAGAAGGTCGGGGCGCTGGGCGTACGCTGGGGCCGGTTCGTGGAGAAGGACGCCGCCACGGTGGCCGATATCCGCCGCGAGCTCGCCTCCCTCGCCATGGATTCGGGCGTGCCCATCGACGACTATCGCCGCATCGTCCAGACCGTCCAGAAGGGCGAGCGCGAGGCCCGTCAGGCGAAGAAGGAAATGGTCGAGGCCAATCTGCGCCTCGTCATCTCCATCGCCAAGAAATACAC
>PLFA01000018.1:0-7425 GCA_003136615.1 Caulobacteraceae bacterium
GCCCCCATCGCTCTCCTGCCACCATTCGCCGCGCCCGCGAAGATTGCCGCGACGAAGGCGATCAGTTAGAGACCCACCCCGCTTGGCGACGATCAAGCGCGCCCAAAGCCCCTCGCCTTTCTCATCCCACCTGTAAAGACCCCTACAGATGACAATGGATATGCCCACCGATACGGCCGCCGACCCGATCTCGGGCGCGGCGCTTTTCTATTCCAAGCCTGAACCCCTGAACGTCCAAGCGCATGGCAAGCTTGGCCTGCGCCGGATTGACCGGCCCTTCGCTTTCGCCGCGAGCAGCCAGGCGGTGCCCCTGACCGTCAGCGAGTTTCTGATGGCGTCCCTGTCTTTCCCAGTGATTTTCGCCGGCGAGCGTCGGCAGCCCCTGGCGATCATGGGCGTCCTTTCGGAGAGCAACATGTTCATCCGGGAGAACGGGTATTTCGAGCCGGGCATCTATGTGCCGGGCTATATCCGCCGTTATCCCTTCGTCCTCGCGGCCAACGAGACGCGCGAGCAACTGGTGGTCTGCATTGACGGCGGCGCCGCCATGCTGGGCGACCTGCCCGACCTGCCTTTCTTCGAGCCCAATGGCGAGGCCTCGGAATACACCAAGGGCTGCATCCAATTCTGCAATGACTATGAGGTCGAGGTGCGCCGCACGGAGTCCTTTGTGGAGCTCCTCACCAGCCTTGACCTCTTCGAAACGCGCCGCACGGCGTTCCGGCCGACCCTTCCCGATGGAACCCAGGGACCCGAACAGACTCTCGCGGAGTTCTTCGCCGTGTCGGAAGAAAAGCTAAAAGCCCTGCCGGACGCCAAGCTTCGCGAGCTGATGGACAATGGGGCGCTGAGGCAAATCTTCGCCCACCTCAATTCGATCTCTCAGTTCGACAACCTCGTGCAACTTGCGCTCTTCCGTCAGGGCGAGNNACCGGATCCTTGCCCATGATGGTCATGCGCCCGCGCAGCAGTTCGCCGGCGGGCGGATTGCGCGCCCATCTTAGAGCATCCACCCCGACGCGCTTGGTCTGAGGCCACACGGCGGAGGCCTGGGCGTCCAGCTTCGACCAGATGGCGAACACCATCGAGTCGGGCGCGCCTCGCTCCACACTCCAGGCGGGCATGAACGCGGCGATGAAAGCTGAGAGGGCCTCTTCCTCCACCATGACAGCGCCAAGGTGGGCGACCTGCCCGATGTGGATTTCGTCAAAGGCTGCGGGCATGGCGTCTCGGATCGGGTTGAAGCCTCATAGGGCGCGTCGGCCCCAAAGAACATCTGGAAGGCGCGCCGCCGGCAAAATCAAGCCACGGGGGCCGGATGCCGGCGCGAGCGTTACCTTGGGCCGCCCCGTGGCGTATAGAAGGCCTTCATGAAAGCTCTCACGTCTTTTCTTGTGCTGGTCAGCCTGTTCGTCGGCGCGTCCGGCGCCAGCGCGCAGGTTCCCAGCGGCCCGCATGCGCGCACTGCCCTGATCGCCGAGACCCGCGGCGCCAGCCCGGGCGGCCGGGTGTGGGTCGCCGTGACCCAGGATCTGGACGCCGGATGGCACACCTATTGGCGCAATCCCGGTGACGCCGGCGAGGCGCCCAGCTTGACCTGGACCCTTCCCGAGGGCTGGCGCGCGGGGGAGATCGTCTGGCCGACGCCCCGGCGACTGCCGCTCGGGCCAATCATGAACTATGGCTACGAAGGCCGGGTTGTGATGCCCGTACCCCTCGATATTCCGGCGAGCGCGCGCCTGGGCGAGACCGCGCATCTGGCGCTGAATGTAGATTACCTGATCTGCTCTTCGGTCTGTGTCCCGGAGACGGCCAAGCTCGCCCTGGACCTTCCGGTGGTGGCGGCGCCCGCGCCCAGCGATGCCGTGAGTGGCGCGCTGATCTCCAAGGCCCTGGCGGCGGCGCCCAAGGCCGCCGGCCTCACCGCGCGGTTCCAGCGCACCGCCCAAGGCCTCACCCTGGATATTGTCGGGCCACCCTTGGCGGGGATTTCGGCGGCGGACGCCTACTTCTATCCGTTCAGCGGAACCCTGATCGATCAGGCCAAGCCCCAAGCCGTGGAGCAGGGTCCCAAGGGGCTCACCCTCTCTCTGGCGGGTGGATCGGATTTCGCCAAGGCCCCGACACCCGCCCAGGCGGCGGGCGTTCTGGTCGTGGACGGAAAGGCCTATGACATCGACGCGTCGCCTGGCGCGCCGCCCGCCGGCGCCTCGGGCCTAGGCGCTCCCGCGGCCGCGCATCGGTCAAGCAGCGGCGTGTTCGTGGCCATGGCCTTCGCGTTCCTAGGCGGCCTGATCCTCAACCTGATGCCCTGCGTCTTCCCGATTCTTTCGTTGAAGGCCGCCGCCCTGGCGGGCCATGCGGGCCAGACGTCCAGGCCCCGCGCCCAAGCCCTCGCCTTCCTGGGAGGGGTTGTCGCCAGCTTCCTCGCCCTGGCTGGGGCTCTTATGGCCGCCCGCGCGGCCGGCGCGGCGGTCGGGTGGGGATTTCAGCTTCAGTCGCCCGTGATCGTCGCGGCCCTCACCCTCATCATGTTGGGCGCCGCCCTCAACCTCTCCGGCCTCTTCGAGATCGGGACCTCCCTGCAGGGGCTGGGATCGGAACTGGCGGCGAGGGAGGGGCTCACCGGTTCGATCTTTACAGGGGTTCTGGCGGTCGTCGTCGCCGCGCCCTGCACCGCGCCATTCATGGGTCCGGCCCTGGGTTTCGCCCTCACCCAGACCTGGCCGGCGGCGCTGGCGGTTTTTCTGGCCCTCGGCCTCGGATTCGCCGCGCCCTTTACGGTGGTCGCGTTGAGTCCGGCCCTCATCCGGGCCCTGCCACGACCCGGCGCCTGGATGGACATGTTCCGCAAGGCGCTCGCCTTCCCCATGTACGCGGCGGCGGCCTGGCTCGCCTGGGTTCTCGCCCAACAGAGTGGCTCCGAAGGGCTGGCGCGTCTGCTGGCGGCCGCCATCATGCTGTCGCTCGCCGCGTGGACGTTTGGCCTCTTCCAACAGCGCCGTATCTTGGGCAGACCCAGCCGTGTCGCCGTCAGCGTGACGGCGCTCGCTCTCGTGGGCGCCCTCGCCATAGCGTTCGCCGTCCCCTTCCCGGCGCCGACCGCGGGCCAGAGTGCCAGCGAAGCCAGTGGCCTCGCCTCAAAGCCCTGGAGCCCCACCGCCGTGGCGGATCTCCGGGCGCAGGGCCGACCGGTCCTGGTGAACTTCACCGCCGCCTGGTGCGTCACCTGTCAGGTCAATGAGCGGGTGGTCTTTTCCAACCCCGCCGTCGCCCGCGCCATGAGTCAGACGGGCGTTGTCTATCTGGTGGCGGACTGGACGAACCGCGACGGCGATATCGCCAAGGCCCTGGAATCCGAGGGCCGTATTGGCGTTCCACTTTACCTCCTCTACGACGCGAAAGGCGACGCGCCCCGGGTGCTGCCCCAGCTCCTGACGCCTGACCTGGTTGTCCATGCGCTAGAGGCGGCCGCCCAGCCCGCGCCGGAGGCCGCGCCCCCTCATGGGCTTGCCAGTCGCCTTGCCCCCGGCCCCCGCGCGGGCTAATCGCCCTCGCCCATGATCGAAGAGCCCTTGCCTCAGGAGCCGCAAAGGCCGCTCGCGCGCGCGCCGCGCGGGTTCCAGGACCGCCGTGGCGGCGCCTTGAGCGTCGAGCGGCGCATCCTGGAGTCGGTGTCGCGTGTCTATGAGTCCTATGGCTTCGAGGCCCTCGACACCGGCGCCTTCGAATATGCCGACGCTCTGGGCAAGTTCCTGCCCGACGCGGACCGCCCCAATGAGGGTGTCTTCGCCCTGCGCGACGATGATGAACAGTGGATGGCGCTGCGCTATGACCTGACCGCCCCGCTGGCCCGCTATGTGGCTGAAAATTGGGAAAGTCTCGCCAAGCCCTTCCGCCGTTACGCCTTCGGACCCGTATGGCGAAACGAGAAACCGGGGCCCGGACGATATCGTCAGTTCCTTCAGTGCGACGCCGACACCGTGGGGTCGGACCGTCCCGAAGCCGACGCCGAGATCATCGCCATGGCTCTGGAAGGCTATGAGGCAGCGGGCCTGGCNNGATGAGGCCCAGAAGCTCGCGGTTCTGCGGGCCGTGGACAAGCTGGATCGCTTGGGCGCGGGCGGGGTGGCTGACCTGCTCGGGGCGGGGCGGCGCGATGAGTCCGGCGCCTTCACGCGAGGCGCGGAGCTTGGGGCCCGGGCCATCGCGGCCGTTCTCGCCTTCGTCGAGGCGGGCGGCGGGTCGCGGGCGGAGACGCTGGATCGTATTGCCGGCGTGATTGGTGGGTCGGAAGAGGGCGAGGCAGGACTTGGCGAACTTGGTCGCATCGGCGAGGCGCTGGGCCGACTGGGGATCGACCAAAGCCGGGCCGTGTTTGAACCGTCCATTGTGCGGGGTCTGGAATATTACACCGGGGCGGTGTTCGANNCCGGTTTGGGTCCATCGGCGGTGGCGGACGCTATGACGGCCTCGTCGCGCGTTTTACGGGCCAGCCGACCCCCGCGACCGGTTTTTCGTTCGGCGTATCGCGTCTGGCCGCGGCGCTCGCGGCATCTGGCGCGGAGGGCGAAATCGCCCGGGGGCCCGTGGTCATCCTCGCCCTCGACCAGCGGTTGATGGGCGATTATTTCGCGCTAGCTGCCGAGCTCCGCGCGGCGGGCCTGGCGGCGGAGGTCTATCTGGGCGCCTCCGGGATGCGGGCGCAGATGAAATATGCCGACCGTCGCCTCTCGCCCGCGGCCATTATCATGGGCGGCGACGAGGTCGCGCAAGGCGTCGTGACCATCAAGGATCTCGATCTGGGACGCCGTCTGGCGGAAGGCGTGAGCGATAATCGGACCTGGCGTGAGGATCGACCGGGTCAGTTCACCGCGCCCCGCGGCGAATTCATCGCGCCGGTCCGCCGCATCGTGGAGGCGGCGCGGTGAGACTCGAACCACCGATCCCCGCGAACGTTCTGGAGGCGGTGCGCGCGCCCTTCCTGGAGAGCCACGCCCACTTTCTGGACGCCCCGGTGCTGCAGCCCCTGGGTCAGCTGCTCGATCTGGCGGGCGAGACTCTTCGTGAGCGCCTGTTCGTCGTGCAGACCGCCGACGCGGGACCCGAGGCCTGTCTGCGGACGGACTTCACGCTCTCGGCCCTTACAGCCCACCTCGCCAGCGGCAGGCCAAGCGGGCGGTATTTCTACAGCGGCCATGTCTTCCGCGTGGCCCCGGCGGGGTCCGACCGCCCCGAGGAGTTCCCTCAGATCGGCGTCGAAGCCTTCGAGCCGGGCGAACCCGCTCTGGCGGACGCCCAGATGGCGGCCATGGCCTGGCGGGCGGCCATGGCGGGGGGGCGAGATGACCTTACGCTCATCATGGGCGATGTGGGCCTGTTCGGGGCGGTGGTGGACGCCTTTGACCTCGCCCCTCCCCTGGCGGCGCGCCTCAAACGCGCCTTTTCGAGTCCGCGCAAATTGCGCGCCGAGCTTCAGAGCGCCGTAAATGGCGACACCGCGCCAACCGGCGGCGAGCGGCTGGGCGCCCTCCTCGCTGGCCTACCCGAGGCCGAGGCGACCGCTGTCCTGGAGGACATTTGGGCCCTGGCGGGAATCGAGCCCGTGGGCGGTCGGTCCGCCGCCGAGATCGTCCATCGTTTGGGCGAGCGCGCCGCCCTGGCCAAGGCGCCGCGCCTGACGCCCGCCGAGGCGGACCTGTTCGGGCGTTTCATGTCGATCTCTGGTGAACCGGAGGTCGCCTTAAGCGCCGTCGCGGATCTGGTCGGCAAGGCCTCGGACGCGCTGGATGCCGGGCGCAAGGCCTGGACGCGGCGGGTCGAAGCCCTGGCGGCGGCCGGCGTCCCGCGGAGCGCGGTGCGCTTCTCGGCGGCGTTCGGTCGCGCCTTTGGCTATTATGATGGCGTCATCTTCGAGGTGCGCAGCGAAGGCCTCGGCGCGGACCAGCCCGTGGCCGCGGGCGGCCGGTATGACAGCCTGCCGGGCAAGCTAGGCGCCAGTCTGCCCACCGGGGCGGTGGGTTGCATGGTGCGCCCCGGGCGAGCCTGGTCGGGATCACGTTCATGAGCGAGCCCCTGATCATCGCGGTTCCCTCAAAAGGGCGGCTCAAGGAGCAGGTCGAGACGTGGCTGGCCGACTGTGGCCTTCCACTGCACGCGGTGGGCGGCGCGCGCGGCTATTCGGCCGCCCTTGAGGGCTTTGATGAGATTCAGGTTCGCCTCGCCTCGGCAGGGGATATCGCCGCCGCCCTCGCCGCCGGAGAGATTCATCTCGGCGTCACGGGCGAGGATCTGCTCCGCGAGCAGGGCGAGCTCGACGGTGGCGCGGTGATGCTTCTGGCGGCCCTGGGGTTTGGCCGGGCGGATCTGGTGGTCGCCGCGCCAAAGAGCTGGGTTGATGTGGAGACCATGGCGGATGTGGAGGACGTCGCTCATCTTTATCTGGCGCGCACCGGGCGACGGCTTCGGGTGGCTACGAAATACGTCGTCCAGACCCGCGCCTTCTTTGCGCGGCACGGGATCGCTGATTATCGTCTGGCGGAGTCCGGGGGCGCCACCGAAGGCGCGCCCGCCGCGGGAGCGGCGGAAATGGTGGTCGACATCACCACCACCGGCGCGACCTTGGCGGCCAATGGGCTCAAGCCCTTGGCGAACGGCCTGATCCTCAAAAGCGAAGCCCGACTGGCCGCCGCCTTGGGCGCTGACTGGGACGACGCCAAGCTCAGCATTTGCCGTCGACTCCTCGCCATCCTGGAGGCCCGGGCCAGGGGGCGGATCATTGCCAGCCTTACCTGGCCCGCCGACCAGGATGCGCAAGCGCGCGCGGCTGTCGCGCCCTTTGTCGCGGCGGGCGAAGCTCCCCGGGCCCACGGCGTGCTGGTGGCGCGGGCGCGACTATTCGCCGCAGCCGCGGCTCTCGCCGCCGCGGGCGTGGGGCCCGTGAGCGTGACCCGCCCGGGCCACGTCTTCCACGCCACGAGCGAGGCGGCGGACCGACTGGCCCGCGCCGTCACCGCGGCCAGGTTTTGAGCGCGCTTTTACTTGAGGGGTTGACAGATAAAGAGAAACGCCGATCTTGCGGCCTCGCTCCGCGCTTGGCGCCAAGTTCGCGATGGCGCTAGGGCGGTTCTGGGAGGAAACGCTCGGCTGACACCGAGAACAAAGAACACGAAAAATACGCCCATCGTGCGAGCGCGCACGGTGGGCGTTTCTCATAGAAGCCAAGCTCTCTGTGCTTAGCCGCGCGAAAAGCGTTTCAAATTTCGGTCTTTAAACACTTAAGCGACACGACTTGCAGTGAGATCGACTTGGCGCTATCCAGCAATTGAAATGTTACGTGGAGTTAACTTTTTCATGTTGTCAGTTTCGAGCGACCGCCCTTGCCCTGAGCATGGCGTCGGCGCCGGTGGCTGATCCAACATGAAA
>PLFA01000018.1:7434-10338 GCA_003136615.1 Caulobacteraceae bacterium
GAACTTTCGGCGATACTCTCGGCGCGTCACAGGGTGACCGCCTTCGCCGATGGCTCCTCATTCCTGCGCGCCCTGCATCGCGACACCTTCGATCTGGTCTGCGTCGACTGGTCGCTTCCTGATATGAGCGGCCAGGACCTCGTCGCGCGTATCCGGTCGGGAACCCTGGCCAATACGGTGCCGATCATCATCGTCACGGCGCGTAATGGCGATCAGGATCTGGTGACAGGCCTGGTGTCCGGGGCGGACGACTTCGTTTCCAAGCCCGTCCGCGACGTGGTGCTTAACGCCCGGGTCGAGGCCCTGCTGCGCCGCGCCACGCCGGATTCCGCCGGAAGCCTGGAAGTTTTTGAACCCTTCGTTTTTGACCGCTCGCGAGAGGTGGTCAGCATTGGGGATCAGGAACACGTCTTGACCACGAAGGAATTCGCGCTCGCCCTCACCCTCTTTCGCAATATGCACAGGCCCTTGGCCAGGGCCTATTTGATGGAGGAGGTTTGGGGAACGGGAGCGAACGTGTCTTCGCGGACCCTCGATACGCATGTCTGCCGACTTAAGGCCAAGCTCGGGCTTTCCCCTGAAAACGGCTACAATTTTGGCCCGGTCTATGGTTTCGGTTACCGGCTGGAGCGCGCCGCGGGGGCCGAGGCGGACCTGAACCCTGCCTAGGGGCGATAGAGAGAACGGCCCGCGCAAGGCGGCCGGCCCCCCATCGGAGACGCCTTTCGCAGCCGACCGGCGGCGCCTTTGGATCGAATGGTGCGCCACCGCTGTTTTTTCCACGGTGCTGCTCTTCACGCTCGTCAGCACCGGCGCGACCAACCGGCTTGACGAAGCGATCTACGACTTTTCCCTTAGACTAACCCACTTCAAGCCGCGGCCGGACATCGTCATCGTCGCGATTGACGCCAAAAGCCTTGAGGAAAAGGGCCAATGGCCGTGGTCGAGGTTGCTGGACGCGGAGTTGATTTCGCGAATAGCCCAGGACCGCCCAAAGGCATTGGGCTGCCTGTTGCTGTTCGTCTCGCCGGGCCCTCCCGGGCAGGATCAGGCTCTTCGCAAGGCCATCAGCCTCACGAAGACATTCCTCCCAACACCGCGAGACCCGGCACATGCAGAGCGTCCCTGGCTGACGTTCAAGCCAATACCAATTTTAGCCATGGCTGCGGCTGGAATGGGCCCTGGAGACCCAGATGCCGACGAGCACGCCGTGGTGCGGCGGGTCTTTCTCCTCCAAGGCCCAAAGGAGCGACTAACCCCTCAAATTATCCTTCAAATGGCCCGGCTCAATGGACGGCCATTGACCATCGACACCAAGGGACACGCGGTTGGACAGGGACCAAACGCCCTGTTCCGCGCTGGGGAAATGCTCATACCATACCGAGGAATTCCAGGGACGTTTGATGAGATTTCGGCGGGGTCGGTTCTTGACGGAGATTTTAGGCCGGGCACATTTAAGAACAAATTCGTTCTTCTCGGCCCTACAGCGCCAGGCCTATTAGATGACTACCAAACACCTATATCCTCCGAAAGGGGTATGCCAAACGTTGAAATTGAAGCGAATGTCTTAGAGTCGCTTCTTAATCACGAGCATATTATTGAATTAAATGAAATTGTCATATTTATAATTTCTGCTTCTCTTATTGTCATCCTCCTAATCGGCCTTGTTAGGCTAGGTCCCCGCGAAAGTCTTTGGCTAGCCGCAGTCATGGCTGGCGTTCCACTAATAATCTCGATCAGCGGCGTGGCATTCCGAATAATTTGGTTACCGCCCACGCCTTACATCGCCACGTTGGCCATCATCGTACCCTATTGGGGTTGGCGGCGGCTTAATGCCGCGAGCGCCTATTTCTCAGACCAGATTCGGGAGCTCCAGCAAGACTCCGGCGGTCCCATTGCAACGCCTAGCGCGCTAAGGGCAGTCGGTGGCGATGTCGTGCTTCAACAGATCACCCTGCTGGAGGACGCCAAGCGACGCATTGCCGATCTGCGACGGTTCGTGGACGACATTCTCGCCAATTTCCCCGACCCCGTTCTGGTGGTGGATCGCGATGGGGTCATCGCGCGGGTCAATGCGGCGGCCGCCAGCTTCGCCGGCCTGATCGGCTTGACGGTGACGACAGGATCGCCGGTGGCGCCTGTTCTGGCGACCATCATAACCTCCGACCCCGGCTCTCGCCCCGTCTGGCCCCCGGCTGACACACCCGCGGATGGCGAGAGCATAGCCGACCTCCGACCGCTCACCGGCGAGGGGCCGGGGGGTCGGGCCTATGAATTGCGTTTTACCCCCACTCTCGGCGCCCAGAATCAACCAACGGGGTGGATCGTGCATCTGGCCGACGTCACACCTCTGGTGGAGGCCATGCGCCAGAGAGAGGAGGCCCTGCAGCTCCTCTCCCACGACATGCGATCACCCCTGTCGGCCATTTTGGCCATTCTCGGTCATCCCGACTTCAAAACAGCGCCCGTCGCCCTGCGCCAACGCATCGAAGGCCAGACCCGCCGCACCTTGGAGCTGGCGGACGCTTTCGTTCGCTTGGCACAGGCGGAATCAGCCCGATACAAGTTTGAGCAAATCGATCTGACCCATGTCGTGCGGGACGCCGCCGACGCGGTCTGGGGCCTTTCCCAATCAGCCGGGGTGAAGGTGCGTTTTGAACCCGAAGATGTGGAGTATGTGGTTCTGGCTGATCGCAGGCTGCTGACGCGGGCCCTGATCAACCTTCTCGATAACGCCATCAAGTTCAGTCCGAGAGGCGAAACCGTCAGCTGTCGCCTTATGCCCGACGACCTCAAAGGCGTCGCCGCGGTGGCCTGCGAGATCGCTGATCGCGCCGGAGGCATGGCCCAGGCGCAATTGGCTGACCTCTTCCACCGCTTCGCCACGTCGCGCGACGACGTCAC
>PLFA01000081.1 GCA_003136615.1 Caulobacteraceae bacterium
GGCGAACCACCTGGCGCCTGGCCATCATCCCTTCCGCCACAGCATCCCCACGCGGCGCCGCTGCTGTATGCCGGCGCGGCGCGGCCGCCCGACGGCTGAGCGCAAAGGCTCACACCCCCGATTCTGATCCTGAACCGCGCCCGGCCTGCGCTCGGCGACGTGCCACAGCACGCCGCTGGGGTCGACCACATAGACAATGCGAAGTCCCCAGGGCTGCTGGGCCGGCGGCGTGGGGGGCCGAACGCCAAACCTGCCCGGCAGATCGAGGCTCTCGATGTGGGCCCACCGGGCGTCCAGGTCATCGACCATCAGCCGCATCATGAAGTTCCCGGCCCAGTCCTCCTGATGATAGTTCTGCAGGATGAAGGGCCCGTGGCCGACGGCGAAGATCGCCACATCGCCGTCGAGAAGCTTCTCGAACCCCAAGGCCTCGTAAAAGGCCTTGCTGACCTGGAAATCCTTGGCCGGGAGAAACGGTCGCGCGGATTCGGCGCCGGTGGGGATGGTCATGGCCGATCAATCCGAACGGGGCAGTTCGCGGATTTCCACCGTGCCGCCGCCCTCGAATACCGGGTTGCCGGCAAGCAAGGCCCGCGCCTCTTCCAGGTCGGCGGCTTCCACCCGAATGAATCCTGTCAGATGAGCCGTGACCGGCGGCGCGGGCCCGGCTTTGCGGGCGCAGAGTCCCGGGCCGATGGCGCTGCCGCCCTGCAGGCGGCCTTTCGCCTGGAGCTCACCCAGATAGGGGCCCCACGCCTCATGTCCCGGAAAGTCCGGCGCGTCGTCGTGCATCAGGAAGATGAAATCGGCCACCAGATCCCTCTTCCCTTATGCGATCTCCGCGCCGCCGATCCGCCAGGCCTTGGCCGCCTGGCGCAGGCGGAAATGATAATAGGCCAGCGCCCCCAGAAACAGGCTGATCAGGATGATGATGCTGGGCCGGCCCGCGTCCGGGTCCAGCCAGTCAGCGACGATGGAAAGCGCTGTCACCGCCAGGCCGAAGATCGGCACGAGGGGATGCAGGGGCGCACGGTAATCCTGACCGGTGAGGCCCCGGCGACGCCCCACGAACAGGGCCAGGGAAATCAGCAGATAATCCGCCACATTGCCGGAGATCAGCACCAGGATCGCCCGCTCTCCGGCCAGCGCCATGAACCCGGAGGCGACCGCCAGGATCAGGCAGGCATTGAGGGGCGAGCGCAGGCGCGAATTCAGCACCCCCACCAGGCGGTTAATGGCCGCCGGCCACACCCCGTCCCGGCCCGTGGCGTAGAGATAGCGGCTGAAGGCCATGATCGAGGCCACCATGCTGTTGAAGATGGCCCCGGCGACCCCGACGCTCACCAGCGCGGCCACCGCCGGCCCCGCGCGTTCCTTGAGGAACGCCGCGAAGGGCGCCTCGGCGGCCAGGATGGTGCGCGGGTCCGGAACGCTCATCAGCATGAGGATCATGGGCGCGGCGATGGTCAGGCTGGCGATGACCCCGGTCCAGGCGATGACCCGGCCGATCTTGCGCCGCGCCTCGGTCATCTCCTCGGCGAAATAAAGCGCCCAACTCGCGCCCCCGCAGGTCCAGACGCCCGACACGGTGGCGAGCCCCAGGATGAAGATCGAGGGCGGCTTCATGGCGCCATGATCAAGATTGACGGGATGGGCCAAAAGCTCCGGCAGGGACCGGACCGGATGGGCGATGGCCAGACCGACCAGGATCGCCAGGGCGACCGCCTCCACCGCCAGGAAGATCCCCGTCACCACGGCGCCGTGGCGAATGTTAAGGACCGCGATGAAGGTGGCCGCCGCCAGGGAGGCGAAGGCGAGCGGCAGATAGGGCGCCGCGGGGGCCAGCACGCGCACATAGTCCGCCAGGCCCAGGGCCGCGAAAGCGATCTGGCCGAGCGAAATCGGCAGCATCATGACGATATAGGGGAACGACATGAAGGGCCCGAGCAAGGCGTTGAGGCTGGGATAGACGCCGCCGGCGCCCGGAAAAGCGGCGCCCACCTCGGCATAGAGCAGGGCCAGGATCGCCGCGGCGATCCCCCCGACCAGGAACGCGATGGCCGCCCCCGTTCCCGCCATGTGCAGGACGACGTCACCGCTGATATAGACCGAGAAGACCGGAGAGAGCGCCGAGAAGGTCAGGAACAGAACGCCCAGCGGCCCCAGCACGCGGTGCAGACTGACGGGGGCAGTGTCGACCTCATGCATTTTCAAAGGCTAGGAGACGGGCTTTGGCGATGTCAATCAAGCCCGGGACCGACAGCCCGGTGGGAGGGATAATGATCAGGCGCACGGCGCTTTTGGGGGGGCTTGCCTTAGGTCTTGCGGGCGCCGCCATGGGCGCGCGGGCCGAAGACCTCTGGCGCACCCTCCCCGCTCCGGCGCCCCTGCCCGCCGGCGGCGCGTCAGGCTATGCGCCGCATGACGGCGCGCGGATCTTCTGGCGGTCCTATGGGGCGGGATCGCCGGTGATCCTGCTGCACGGGGGCTTGGCCAATGGCGAATATTGGGGAAGTCAGGTTCCAGCCCTGGTGCGCGACCATCACCGGGTGATCCTCATCGACAGTCGCGGCCACGGGCGCAGCACGCGCGATGAGCGGCCCTTTACCTACGAGCTCATGGCCTCCGACGTCGTGGCGGTCATGGACGCCCTGGGCCTGAAGCGCTCGGCCGTAGTGGGCTGGAGCGATGGGGCGATCATCGCTCTGGTCATGGCCCTGAAATACCCGGATCGCCTGACCGGGGCCTTCGCCTTCGCCGCCAATATGGATCCCAGCGGGGTGAAGAGCGACACCGAGACAAACCCCACCTTCGCCCGCTTCGAGCGCCAGTGCGGCGGCGACTACCGGCGTCTGTCGGCGACGCCCGGCGACTATGCCGCCTTCCAGGCCGCCATCAAGCGGATGTGGGACAAGGAGCCCAACTATTCCGCCACTGACCTCGCCAGGATCTCCGCGCCCGTCGCCATCGTCGACGGCGACCATGACGAGGCCATCAAGAGCGACCACACCGAATATCTCGCCCGCTCCATCCCGGGCGCGCGGCTGATCATCCTGCCGGGCCTCAGCCACTTCGCCATGTTGCAGAACCCGGCCGTCTTCAATGCCGCCATGCTGGGCTTTGTGGACGCGGGGGCGCGGGCAAAGACCCCGGCACGACCTGAATGAACGCCGCACAACAACCGTCACCCCGGCCAAGGCGAAGCCGCGAGCAGGGGCCCAGGCGACCGGGTGAAGCGCCGCGGTTCGCGCTCTGGGACGCCAAAACCAGTCCCCTGGGCCCCGCGTCTCCGCTGCGCTTCGTGCGGGGTGACGACGTATGACGCCCCCTCCCCTTCCCCTCGACCCGGCGAGCATCAAGGGATTCCTCGATCCCGATGAAGGCGCGGCGCTTTACGACGCCGCTATGGCGCGCGCGCCCTTTGGCCCGTGCCTGGAGATCGGCGCCTATTGCGGCAAGTCAGCCCTCTATCTCGGGGCGGCCTGTAAGGCGGCAGGCGGCGTGCTCTTTTCGGTGGACCACCATCGCGGCTCGGATGAGAACCAGCCCGGCTGGGAGTGGCATGACGCCAGCCTCTGGGACGCGGGGGCCGGAAGCCTCGACACCCTCCCCGTCTTTCGCCGCACCCTGCGCGCTGCCCATCTGGAAGAGACGGTCATTGCCCTGGTGGGGCGCTCCGCCATCATCGCCCGCCACTGGGCGACGCCCCTCTCGCTCCTCTTCATCGACGGCGGCCACACCATGGAGGCCGCTCTGGCGGACTATCATGGGTGGACTCCTCACCTCATGGCCGGCGGTGTCCTCGCCATCCACGACGTGTTCCCCGACCCCGCCGACGGCGGCCGTCCACCCTTCGAGATCTTCCAGCTGGCGCTGGCGTCGGGGCTTTTTGAGACGGCATGCGAGGTGAAGAGCCTGAGATTGCTGCGGCGGTTGTAGGGACGTGACCTACCGAGCCGCGTCGGGCGGATTGTATTTTTCCACGAAGGCCACGGCGGCGTTCAGCATCTGGATGCGGGTCTCTTCGCGGGAGAGGTAGTGGTCTTCATGGGGCAGGACCACGAATTCGACCGGCTTGCTCGCGGCGATCAGGGCTCGGTTCATGGCGTCGCTCTGGCCAAAGGGAACGATGGTGTCATCCTTGCCGTGAACGAGGAGGATCGGCGCGTCGGCAGATGACGCTAGCTTGATCGGCGAAACCTGGGCCAGACCGGAATAGGGGCCCATGAACTTCTCCCAGTATCGGGTCCCCGCATTTACGTTTCCGGCTTTCTCCTTCGAATATTCGATCATGCC
>PLFA01000210.1 GCA_003136615.1 Caulobacteraceae bacterium
CTCGCCTGCGTTCTGGCCTCCCGCGTCGCCGCTCAGACCGCGCAGGCGACCGACGAGGCCGCGCCCGATGATCGCTTTGCCCTGCACTTTCAGACTACCGTCGTCGATCAGGGGCACGACGCGTTCGCTTCTCCCTACGCCGGCCCCAATAGCCTTAGCCCCGTGGCCCAGGGCCGCGAGACCTGGGATGCGACCGTTTTTGCCGGCTTGAGGCTCTGGCGCGGGGCGGAGGTCTGGATCAATCCCGAGGTCGATCAGGGCTTCGGCCTGAGCGACACCCTGGGTGTGGCCGGATTTCCAAGCGGTGAGGCCTATAAGGTGGGCAAGGCCGACCCCTATTTCCGGCTGCAGCGGTTCTTCATTCGCCAGACCCTCGACCTGGGCGGCGGCGCGACCAAGACGGACGCCGATCTCAATCAGTTCGCCAAGGAGGACACGGAGAACCGCATCGTCATCACCGTCGGCAAGATGTCGGTGGGGGATATCTTCGACGCCAATGACTATGCCCATAACCCCAAGGGCGACTTTCTGAACTGGTCGATCATCGACGCCGGGACCTTCGATTACGCCGCCGATTCCTGGGGCTATTCGGCAGGCGCCGTGGCGGAGTGGTATCAGGGGCGCTGGACCTTGAGGGGCGGCTATTTCCTGCTCTCCAACGTCCCCAATAGCCCATACCTCGACACGCGCTTCGACCAGTTCCAACTGCTGGGCGAACTGGAGGAGCGCCACACCCTGTTCGGCCAGGCGGGTAAACTCCTGGTCACGGCGTTCATGAGCCGGGGCCAAATGGGTCGTTATGACGACGCTATCGCCTATGCCGCCGCCCATGGCGGGCCGGTGAACACCGCCCTGGTGCGCCATGAGGCGTGCCGGCCGGGGGTAAGCCTGGATCTCCAACAGGCGATCTCCAAGGATCTCGGCGGGTTCCTGCGGGCCGGATGGGCCAATGGAGATTATGAGACCTTCGAGTTCAGCGACATCGACGAGTCGGTCTCCGGCGGTCTGTCTCTCAAGGGCCGGTCATGGGGCAGGCCCGGCGACACGGTGGGTCTCGCGGGCGTCGTCAATATCGCCTCCAGCGCCCTTGACGACTACTTGGCCGCCGGGGGGCTGGGCGTCCTGGTGGGCGACGGCAAACTTCCCCATCCGGGGACGGAGCGGATCGCCGAGACCTATTATGACATCGCGGCGTTCAAGGGCGCCGACGTCGCCCTCGATTATCAGTGGGTGACGAACCCTGGCTATAATCGCGACCGGGGTCCCGTGTCCGTCTTCGCGATCCGCCTGCACTTTCAGTACTGAGCGGCGGCCACCTCCCAACGCGCCTCAGAAATGAAGCGCCCGGGCTTCCTTCACGTGGGGCAGGGCGCGGATTTTGCCGACCAGGGCGTCATCGGGGGTCTGATCCACTCCCACAAGGGCGATGGCGTCATCCCCCGCCCCCATGCGGCCGAGGTTGAAGGTGGCGATNNTTGTTCACATAGAGCATGGCCGGAGCGAAAACGGCGTCCAGCTCCATGCCCTTGACCTCGACGATGCGCGGGGCGCCGGCGATGACCGTGCCGGCAAAGGCCCGGCGGCCCAGATCGGTCTTCACCGTGATCCGCATCAGGCTGTCATAAATTGGCGAGGTTTCCTGCAGGCTTTCGGAGATGGTTATGCCCCGCTCCTTGGCCACGATCGGGGCTGAGACCATGTTGATCTGGGCCAGCATGGGGCGAAACACCCCGGCCAGGGCGGCGGCGGTAAGGGGCCGGTGGTTGAGCCCGGCGATCTGACCCTCGAAGGCGATATCCACCGCTTGCAGACCCTCATCCACCATCTGGCCGGCGAAGGCGCCCAGCTTCTCGGCCAGGGCCACAAAGGGGCGCAACTTGGGGGCCTCGTCCGCGGTGATGGAGGGGCTGTTGAGCGCATTGCTGACCGCGCCCGACAGCAGATAGTCGCTCATCTGCTCGGCGACCTGCAGGGCGACATTCTCCTGGGCCTCCTCGGTGGAGGCGCCCAGATGCGGCGTCGCGACGAAATTGGCCGCGCCGAAGAGCACATTGGTCTTGGCCGGCTCCTCCACGAACACATCGAACCCTGCCCCGCCGATGTGGCCGCTATCGAGCCCCTCGCGCAGGGCCGCCTCGTCCACCAGGCCGCCCCGGGCGCAATTGACAATCAGGACGCCCTTTCGCGTCCGCGCCAGGGCTTCGCGGGAGAGGATATTGCGGGTCTTGTCGGTGAGGGGTGTGTGCAGGGTGATGACCTCGGCCCGGGCCAGGAGCTCCTCGAACTCCACCTTTTCCACCCCGATCTCCACCGCCCGCTCCGGCGAAAGGAAGGGGTCATAGGCGATGACCTTCATCTTCAAGCCATTGGCGCGGTCGGCGACGATGGAGCCAATATTGCCGGCCCCGATCAGGCCCAGGGTCTTGGCGTAGAGCTCCACGCCCATGAAGCGGTNNGAAGCGGTTCTTCTCCCACTTGCCGGCCTGGGTGGAGGCGTCGGCGGCGGGGAGCTGGCGCGCCAGGGCAAACATCATGGCGATGGCATGCTCGGCGGTGGTGATGGAATTGCCGAAGGGCGTGTTCATGACCACGACCCCGGCGGCGGTGGCGGCGGGGATGTCGATATTGTCCACCCCGATGCCGGCCCGGCCGATGACCTTGAGGGACGTGGCGGCGGCGATCACCGCCTTGTCGGCCTTTGTGGCCGAACGGACCGCAAGGCCATGATAGTCGCCAATGATCTCCAGCAGCTCAGGCTTGGACAGGCCGACCTTCACATCGACCTCAAGGCCGCGCTCCCTGAAGATCTGAACAGCGGCGGGCGAGAGAGAGTCGGCGATGAGCACGCGAGGGGGCATGGAAAGTCCTTCCAATATTGGGGGGTATGCGGCGCCGCTGCTAAGCGTCGCGCGCGGACTTAGCTGGGATCAGGCCGGTGTGAGTTCGGCGGCGAGTGTGGCGAAGGCCCAGTCTAGCCAAGGGGTGAGGGCTTCGAGATCATCGGCCTCCACCGTGGCCCCGCACCAGATTCGAAGGCCTGGCGGGGCGTCGCGATAGCCGCCGATATCGAGGGCGACTCCCTCCTTCTCCAGAAGCGAGGCCAGGCGCTTGGCGAAGTCAGCCTGACCTTCCGGCGAAAGGGCGGTGATCTTGGGATCGACCACGGTCAGGCACACCGAGGTGTTGGAGCGGGTCGCTGGGTCCTTGGCCAGGAAGTCCACCCAGGCGGTCTTCTCCACCCAGGCCGAGAGGGTCGCCAGATTGTGGTCGGCCCGGCGGCGCAGTTCGGCGAGGCCGCCAATGCCTGCCGCCCATTTCAGGGCGTCGAGATAGTCTTCCACGCAGAGCATGGAGGGCGTGTTGATCGTCGCCCCCTCGAAGATTTCGGCATTGAGCTTGCCGCCCTTGGTCATGCGGAAGAGCTT
>PLFA01000032.1 GCA_003136615.1 Caulobacteraceae bacterium
TCGGAACCGGGCGATATCGTCGATTGCGGCAATGCCGGCACCGCCGTGCGCCTGATTATGGGGGCGGTGTCGGGCTTCGACCTGACGGCCACCTTCACGGGGGATGGGTCACTTCGCCGCCGACCCATGGGCCGGGTGCTGAGGCCCCTGGGCATGATGGGCGCCACATGGACCAGCCGCGAGGGGGCCCGTCTACCGCTCAGCCTCAAGGGGGGCGACTTAAGCGCGATTAGATATGCNNCTGCCGGTGGCCAGCGCCCAGGTGAAGTCCGCCGTGCTGCTGGCGGGGCTGCGGGCGCGCGGCGAGACACGCCTCATCGAGGCCACGCCGACCCGCGACCATACCGAACGCATGCTGCGCGGATTTGGCGCGCGCGTGGAGATTGTGGAGGCGCCCGAGGGCCGCGAGGTGCGCTTGCAGGGGGGGCAGAGACTGGAAGGTCAGACGGTCATCGTGCCGGGCGATCCCTCCTCGGCGGCCTTTCCCTTGGTGGCGGCCCTGATCACCCCGAACTCGGAGGTGACCGTGGAGGGCGTTCTCCTCAATCCCCTGCGCACCGGTCTTCTGACCAGCCTGAGCGAGATGGGCGCCGATCTGACAATCGCCAATCAGCGGGAGGAGGGCGGGGAGCCTGTCGGGGATATAACCGCCAGGTCCTCGGCGCTTTACGGGATAACCGTGCCGCCGGAACGCGCGGCGTCAATGATTGATGAGTATCCCATACTGGCCATCGCCGCGGCCTTCGCCCGGGGGCCCACGATCCTGCGCGGCATCGGCGAGATGCGGGTGAAGGAGAGTGACCGCATCGCTTTGATGGCGGCGGGCCTGATCGCCAGCGGCGTCGCGGTCGAGGAAGAACCCGAAGGTCTGATCATCGCCGGCGCGCGCGACGCCGATCACGGCGTGGCCGGCGGGGCCAGGGTGGCGACATTGGGCGACCACCGCATCGCCATGAGCTTTCTGGTTCTGGGCCTCGCCGCTGAACGCGGCGTCAGCGTTGACGACGCCGGCATGATCGCCACCAGCTTTCCTGGTTTCGGCGCCTTGATGAGCGGCCTGGGCGCGGACCTGACCCCTGCATGATGGATTTCGTGATCGCCATTGATGGACCGGCCGCCTCCGGCAAGGGGGTTCTCTCAGAACGCCTGGGTAAGTGCCTAGGCCTGCCGGTGCTGGATACCGGGCTCCTATACCGCGCGGTGGGCGCCCGGGTCATGGCTGGCGGTGGCGATCCCGATGACGAAGCCACTGCCGCCCTGGCCGCCGCTGCCCTGGACCTCGTCGCCCTGGCGGACATGGATCTCGCCGGGGCCGGCGCGGGGGAATTGGCCAGTCGCGTGGCGGTTCATCCCCGGGTGCGCGCGGTGGTCTATGATCTGCAACGCCGCTTTGGCCTGCAGCNNAGCGCGATCCCACCCTGCGCCTGGAGCAGGTCTTGGCCGATATCCTCGCCCGCGATGCCCGGGACAGCGGGCGGAGCGTCGCGCCGTTAAGGGCCGCGCCGGACGCGGTCTTGCTGGACACCACCGATCTGGATATAGAGCAGGTCTTCGATGCGGCCTTGCGCATCGTCGAGGCGGCGCGCGACCGGCAGGGGCTTTAGGGCCTTCGACACGGCCAATCCCATCGCGCCGACCCATCGACGACCGCGGCCCTTCCCGATCATCACATCGAACCGACACCCCAATTGCGCGCCCGGTGCGACGTCTCGCCGCCCGCCGCGTTCCCAATCCACATCTTCAGAGAGATCAAAGACCGACACATGGCTGACGACATGAGCATGACCCCCACGCGGGGTGATTTTGAAGCCCTGCTCGATGAGAGCATGAACGGCGGCGACTTCGCCGAAGGCACCGTGGTCAAGGGCCGGGTGGCCGCCATCGAGAAGGATTTCGCCATCATCGATGTGGGCCTCAAGACCGAGGGCCGCATCCCGGTGAAGGAATTNNATCGAGAATGCGCTCGGCGAAGCGGTGATCAGCCGCGACAAGGCCCGCCGCGAGGAGGCTTGGACCCGTCTGGAGGGAGTCTTCGCCAAGGGTGAGCCGGTCATGGGCGCCATTGTCGGCCGCGTGAAGGGCGGCTTCACCGTCGATCTCGGCGGCGCCTCGGCCTTTCTTCCCGGCTCTCAGGTCGATATCCGCCCCGTGCGCGATGTCGGACCTCTTATGGGCAAGGAACAGCCCTTCGCCATTCTCAAGATGGACCGTCCGCGCGGCAATATCGTCGTCTCCCGCCGCGCCATTCTGGAAGAGGCCCGGGCCGAGCAGCGGACCGAGCTTGTGAGCCAGCTTCTGGAGGGCGAAGTGCGCGAAGGCGTGGTGAAGAACATCACCGATTACGGCGCGTTCGTGGATCTCGGTGGTATCGATGGGCTATTGCACGTCACCGACATGAGCTGGAAGCGCGTCTCCCATCCGAGCCAGGTTCTGGCCGTGGGGGACACGGTGAAGGTGCAGATCGTCAAGATCAATCCGGACACCCAGCGCATCAGCCTTGGCATGAAGCAACTGCAGTCCGACCCCTGGGACGGCGTCGAAGTGAAGTATCCCATGGGCGCCAAGCTCAGCGGTCGCATCACCAACATCACAGACTACGGCGCCTTCGTGGAGCTGGAAGCCGGGGTCGAAGGCCTGGTGCACGTTTCGGAGATGAGCTGGACCAAGAAGAACGTCCATCCCGGCAAGATCGTCTCCACCTCTCAGGAAGTGGAGGTCGTGGTGCTCGACGTGGACGCATCCAAGCGCCGGGTGAGCCTGGGTCTCAAGCAGGCCATGCGCAATCCCTGGGAGCAGTTCCTGGACGACCATCCCGTGGGCTCCACGGTGGAGGGCGAGGTCAAGAACGCCACTGAATTTGGCCTCTTCATCGGTCTCGACAACGACATTGACGGCATGGTGCACCTCTCCGACATCGACTGGAGCGCCCCCGGCGAAGAAGCCATGGCGCGCTATCCCAAGGGCGACATGGTCAAGGCCAAGGTGCTCGATGTGGATGTGGAAAAGGAGCGCATCAGCCTCGGCATNNAAGGCGGACCTGTCGCGTGACCGCACCGAGCAGCGCCCAGAGCGTTTCGCCGTGGGTGATCGCATCGACGCTCAGGTGACCAATGTCGACAAGGCGACGCGCCGCGTCTCGCTGTCTGTGAAGGCGCTTGAAATGGCCGAGGACAAGGTCGCCATCGAGAAGTTCGGCTCGTC
>PLFA01000024.1 GCA_003136615.1 Caulobacteraceae bacterium
GCCGACGGCGCGGGCAGAAGGTGGCCCGGCTGGCCCAGAACGGAACACTGCCCTCCCTCGCCCCAAAAAGCGGCCACGCTTCGGATCGCGGCGGCGTTGGGGGCCACGGCGCCGGCCACGCCTACGCAGAGTGTGTCATGCAGGAGCAGTTTCGTCCGTGTGCGGGCGGCCTCGGGAATCTCCCGCCACGCCAGTCCGAGCGCGTGATCGACGAGGAGTCCCGCCGCGCCCTCCGCCCCCGCGGTTGTGGTCAATGCGGCTCCTCGCCGCCGGACACATTCATGCTTTCAGCGGTGATATAGGCCGCCTCGTCCGAACAGAGGAAAGCCACGGCGTTGGCGGTATCTTCGGCGAGCCCCGCGCGCCGCATCGGGATGCGGTTCCGCATCTGAGCAAGGTAGTCCTCGACAGACGCGGCCCCCACGACCTTGGAGAAATACTCGTTCTGCCAGGCGCCCAGGCCCGTGGTCACGTGGTTCGGGCAGACGTTGTTGACCGTCACGCCATGGGGCCCCAGTTCAATCGCCGCCGAGCGGACAAGCCCGACCAGACCGTGCTTGGAGGCCGTATAGGCCTGAGCATGGGGAAAGCCTGACTTGGCGGCTTGGCTGGCGATATTGATAATCCGCCCGCCGCGGCCTTGACTCACCATGATCTCGGCCGCGACCCGCAGGCCATAGAAGGCGCCGGTGAGGTTGACGCCGATCACCGCGTTCCAGTCGGCGGGAGTCACCTCCAGCAGGGGCTTCATAATGTAGCCAATGCCGGCGTTGTTCACCCAGATGTCGAGGCCGCCGTGGGTAGCTACGGCATGGTCGGCCAGGGCCTTAACCTGACCAAAGTCGCGCACATCACAGACACCGGTGGAAATCGGCGAGCCTGTCTCGGCCCGCAGCTCGCTGGCCAGAGACTCCATTTCCGCGTTGGCGCCGATCATGGCGTCGGGCGTCGCCGCATCGCGGGACGCGCCGATATCGGAGAGCACCACCGCCGCGCCCTCGGCGGCAAGACGCCGAACAATGGCCTCGCCAAGCCCGCCCCGGCGGCCGGAGCCGGTGACGACGGCGGTCTTCCCGGAAAAGCGGCCCATGCTTACGGCTTCCGCTTCCAGCCGATCTTCTTCATGACCACGAAGGTCACATCAGCCATGCCGGTGAAGCTTTGGGCCACCGCCTGCATGACCGGCGTCGCCACATCCGCGCCGAATTGGCCCATGTCGCGCACATCAATGATCTCGATATAGCGGTAGGGCGGGGCGGCGTCCGAGCCCATCACCTCCTTGGATTTGAAGACCTCGAACTTCTTGATGGAGGCGAGGCCATTGACCGTCGGGAGATCGACGGCGCGGGCCCAGGCCTCATAATCGGCAACCTTCACGCCGGGTTTGAGATTAAAGAGGGCAATAATCCGGGTGATCGCCATTGTGCCCTCCGCGACGCTTCCGCGCCTGTGTCGAGGATGGTATAGCTCTATATCATTTGGGCGCAATCGTGTTCGGCGTGGAGCGCCTTTCGAGAGGAGCAGGGCATGGACGGATCCGGCGATACGCCGATCACCGCGGCCGCCCCCGCCTATGACGGGCTTCCGGACTCTCGTGTTGTGGGCCGTCACGGCATGTTCCCCCACACCACACATGACGATATCGCTCGGATCAACTTCCTGGCCCAATTGAACCGGCACCTCGCCACTCAGGTCGCGCCCTTCGTGAAGACCGCCTGGGAAACCCGCGCGGAGCCCCGGGTTCGGGCCGCCGAGGGCCGGGCGCCCAAGGACCGCCACGAAGTCCGGAAGGCTCTGCTCGGCGATCCCATGTTCGCCACCTGGTCGGCGCTGCGGCGTATGACCATGGAGCAACGTCAGCAGACCGGCCGCTGGGTCGCGCTGCGGGAAGCCGAGACCCTGGCGGCGCGGGCAAAGAGTCTGACCGAAGGTGATCCTGGTCTGAGCCTCGATCCGACCTTGCCCATCCCCCGCTATGTTTCGGCGGTGGATCACCACTGCATGGCGGGCAGCTATCATACCGAACTGATCCCCGGGGATGTCTCAGCCGGCGCCAATTATGACGTGGGCATGTTCATCACCACGGGCGGCCTTTTGGGTCGTTGGTCGGACGGCGGCGGGCGGGCCATCGTCGAATGGGTGAAGCGGGAAAAGCCCGACTTCAAACCCCGCCGGATTCTGGATATCGGCGCGACCCTGGGACACAATCTCCTTCCCATCGCTGCGGCCTTCCCAGATGCGGAGGTCATTGGCCTGGATGTGGGGGCCCCCATGCTTCGCTATGGGATGGCGCGGGCCAAGGCGCTGGGTCTCACAAATGTGCGGTTCATCCAGGCGGACGCCTCAAGTCTTCCCATGTTCGAAGATGGCGCCTTCGATTGGATCCAGACCACCATGTTCCTGCATGAGCTTTCCTTAACCTCCATGCGGGCGATCTTCAGCGAGTCTCATAGACTGTTGGCGCCGGGCGGGGTGGTGCTGCATGTGGAGCAGCCGCAATACACCCCTGATATGTCGCTCTATGAGCAGGCCATGCGGGACTGGGACGCGTTTTATAATAACGAGCCGTTCTGGAGCACCCTGCACGAAATCGACCTTGACGCCCGGTTCATCGAGGCGGGCTTCGCCGCCAATAAGCTGATCCACGATAAGGTCAGCGCCGACGCCCGCGATATATTCCCCGCCGCGGCCGATGACACCGTGGAGGATTTCGGGCGCAAGGCGGCGTGGCGACTGGTCGGGGCTGAAAAGTGAGCATCGCCCTCGCCCTCGCCAAGGCGGGCGCCAAGCCGGCTGGTAAACGACCCTACTTCCTGGATCAGGAAGTTGAGCGCGTGCTCGCCATCGCCATGGCGGCGGTTCAGGAACTCGCCGTGGCGCGTGAGCGGATCGACACTCTGGAGCGCCTCTTGCAGGCCAAAGGCGTTCTGGCCGCTGGCGAGATCGACGCCTTCGCGCCGACGCCGGAGCAGGCGGCGGAGCGGGGTCTGTGGATGCAGGAATATATCGCGCGGGTCCTCCGGATCGTTCAGCAGGAAGGCGAGGCGATCACGGCCGGGACGCATGGGGATCTCTATTCCGAGGACGTGGCTGTGGAATTGGCGGCGGACGCTCCGGTTTGAACTCTTTTCGCGCGGCCTGATTGTCATGATCGGCGGGGGCTGACGCGCTTATGACCACGACGGAATCTGGTCTGACCAATGCCGACCTCGCGCCGGTAGGGCCTGAACAGCGCACCTGGCGGTGGTGGCACTTCGCGGCCCTATGGCTCGGCATGGTCATCGCAGTGCCCGCCTATATGCTGCCGGCGAGCATGCTGGAGCAGGGCATGTCCGCCCTGCAGGCCGTGGGGATCGTGCTCCTTGGCAATATGGTGGTGCTCGTCCCAATCCTCCTCATTGGCCACGCAGGTTCGCGCTATGGCGTGCCCTTCGCAGTGCTCGTGCGGTCCTCATTCGGGGTGGAGGGCGCGAAGCTTCCCGCCCTGGCCCGCGCCCTTGTCGCCTGCGGCTGGTACGGCATCCAGACTTGGATCGGCGGGGGCGCCATGCTGGCCCTCACCGGCATCGTGGTCGGTCACGACCTCAAGGGGCCGCCGGTTCCGCTTCTGGGCATTGGCCTTGGCCAACTGATCGCCTTCGCGATCTTCTGGCTCGCCCAACTGTTCTTCGTGGCCAAGGGCCTGGGCGCCATTCGCCGGTTCGAGACCTGGACCGCACCCCTGAAGATTCTGGTCTGTATCGCGCTTGTCTGGTGGGCGCTTCACACGGCCGGTGGCCTGGGGCCGATCATGGCGACGCCCTCGGCTTTCGCGGCGGGGGGCGCCAAGCAGGGTCTGTTCTGGAAGGTCTTCTGGCCGATCTTCACGGCCATGGCCGGGTACTGGGGCGCCCTGGCGCTGAACATTCCGGACTTCACGCGTTTTTCGCGAAGCCAGGCGGATCAGGCCATAGGCCAAGCGGTAGGACTTCCCGGCCCCATGGCGCTGTTGGCGCTGGTGAGCGTCATCGTCACCTCGGCCACCGTAATCATCTATGGCAAGGCGATCTGGGACCCTGTCGCCCTATCGGGAAACATTGGCGGGGTGGGTGTGATGATCGGGCTCGTCATCATCACTATCGATACGGTGTCGGTGAACATCGCCGCCAATCTTGTGGGCCCGGCCTATGACTTCTCGGCCCTCTGGCCACGCCGCATCTCCTATCGCACCGGCGGCTATATCACCGCAGCTGTGGGCGCGCTGATCATGCCCTGGAAGCTGTTGGAGACGACCCAAGGCTACATCTTCGTCTGGCTCACGGGCTATGGCGCCCTTTTGGGCCCGATCGCCGGGATCATGATCGCCGATTATTGGGTGGTGAGACGCACGCGCCTGATCGTGGAAGATCTCTACAGGCTGCAGGGCGACTATGCCTATCAGGGCGGCTGGAATCCCGCGGCTCTCATCGCCTTCATAGCGCCCATCCTGGTCAATCTGCCGGGCTTTCTTCACAGCGCCGCGCCAGCCGCTTTCGGGTTCCTCAGCCCTTTCTGGACCGGCCTCTACGGCTATGCCTGGTTCATAGGCGTTGGCTTCGCTTTCGCGCTTTACACCCTCCTCATGTGGCCCAGGGCGATGCGCCAGGACACCGTGGCGGCGCGCGCGTGACCGTCGCCATGCCAAGCTTCCTTGGACCGCATCTTGTTGATGAGAACCTGCCGACCCCGCTCTATCACCAGATCTATCTGCTGCTGCGCGAGCGCATTGTCTCGGGTGAGTTACCCGCCGGCGACATGCTGGAGGGCGAGCAGGAGATGGCCCGGCGTCTGGGAGTATCCCGGATCACGGTGAAGCGGGCCCTGAACGAACTGGCCGCCCGGGGGCTCGTCCACCGCCAACGCGGACGGGGAACGACAGTGGCCGGAAGCGGGGTGATACCTCTCGTGGCCGGTGGCTTCGACACGCTGCTTGAAAGCCTTCAGCGCATGGGCCTTCAGACCGATGTGGAGCTTCTGGAGGTTCGGGAAGAGTCCGCCGGCGTCGCCATCGCCGAGCGCCTGGAGCTCAAGCCCGACGCCCTGGTGCAGCGCGCGGTGCGACTGCGGAAGCTGAATGGCCAGCCCTTCTCGTATCTCGTGAACTATATCCCGGCGGCCATCGCACGCCGCTACAGCCTGGAAGAATTGGCCTCGACCTCGATGCTCACCCTACTGGAGCGCGCCGGGGCGCCAGCTCAGGAGGCGGAGCAGTGGATCAGTGCCGTGGCCGCGGGGTCAGCGATCGCGGCGGCCCTGGATGTGGCGCCGGGCGCGCCGCTCCTGCGGGTCGACCGGGTGATGCGGGGCCCGCGTCGCAAGCCCGTCCAGTTCATCGAAGCCCACTATCGTCCCGACCGGTTCCATTATCACTTCCGCACCCACAAGAACGCGCGGGGAAACGGCGACTGGACCTACAACGGGTGATCCGCGGCGTCTCGCCGTGCGTCCCGCTCAAAGATATAGAACGAGACCTTATCCCTCCGCGTCATCTCACAGGACTCCCCATGAACGAACCGCTCCATTTCGCCCCCACCATGGTCAGTGATGGCCGCACGGCGAAGGAGATTTTCGAGCAGGTCAGGGCAAATCCCGCCCGGGCGAAGTTCGGTTTCGGCGAGCGTCTGGCCATCGTCAATATCGACTTTCAGCAGGCCTATACGCGCCCCGATCTCTTCCCGGTGAGCGCCTATGTCACCGATCCTGATCAGATCACCCACACCAACCGGATCTCCGCCCTCGCCAGATCCAAGGGCATGCCGGTGATCTGGACCCACGTGGCCTATAAGCCAGACGCGGGCGACGCAGGCGTGTGGGGCACCCGGACCAACACGCCTGACAGCCTCCAGAACATCAAATACGATTCGGCGCGGCACGCCTTCGATCCCCGGGTGGAGATCGATGAGAGCGTGGACCTTGTCTTCACAAAGCGCATGCCGAGCGCCTTTTTCGAGACGCCGCTTGCCAGCTATCTGATCTGGCACAAGGTCGACACCGTGGTGATCACGGGGGGATCAACCTCCGGCTGCGTGCGGGCCACGGCGGTGGACAGCCTCTCCCATGGTTATCGCACCATTGTTCCCGAGGAGTGCGTGGCCGATAAGCATGAGAGCTATCACTTCGCCAACCTCACCGACCTGCTGATCAAATATGCCGATGTCGTGCCCGTCTCCGAAGTCGCGGACTGGCTCACAAAGAGCTGACCCACTCACTTGGCCGCTTCGGCGATCTCGCTGGCCGTGGCGGCCCAGACCCCGGGGTCCGAGGCCAAGCCGCCCAGGACCTGGCGCAGCGCGGAGATGCGGAAGGGCTGGCCAATCACGTACGGGGTCAGGGTGAAGCCAAGGACGCGGCCGCCGCCTTGAGCGGCCGACTCGCCGGCCAGAAAATCCCGCGATTCCAGAATTTGGCCCG
>PLFA01000085.1:0-3487 GCA_003136615.1 Caulobacteraceae bacterium
GGAGGAGGCCGAGCACAAGGTTCTTATCCCCATCGCCACCGCCCGCCCGCGCCGGGGCTGTCGCTGAGGGCAGGTTTCGGGCTTCAGCCCCGGCGCCATCCATGCTTGTTTCGCTCGCCTTAAAGGAATCGCGTCTGATGCGCGTTTAGGAATCGCGCTGTTTGGCGCTTGGAGATGACCATCATGGAATTGCTGATCGGCGACAAGGTCTGGTCGAGTTGGTCGATGCGACCCTGGCTTGTGCTGAAGCGCGCCGGCGCGGACTTTACCGAGACGCCTATCGCCCTGCGCACGGAAGCGACCGACGCGAAGATCCGCGCGGCGGGCTCGCCCTCGGGCCTCGTGCCATTGCTGAAGGATGGCGATCTGGTGATCTGGGATAGCCTGGCGATCAGCGAATATGTGGCCGAGGCTTTTCCGGCGGCGGGGCTATGGCCCACAGATCGGACCGCGAAGGCGTTGGGCCGCGCCGCCAGCGCGGAGATGCATTCGGGCTTTCATTCCCTGCGCGGCGAGCTGTCCATGGATCTGGCCAAGCGGGTGGTCTCCACCCTGGTTCCGGCCACCGAGGCGGATGTGCGCCGAGTCGTTGAGCTTTGGCTTAGCCTGCTTCGCCAGTTTGGCGGGCCATTCCTCCTGGGGGCGACCTGGACCATCGCGGATGCGTTCTTCACCCCGGTCGCCACGCGGTTTCGGACCTATGGCGTGCGCCTTTCCGATTACGGGGATGACGGCCCGGCCGGCGCCTATGGGGCGCGTCTGTTGGAGCAACCCGAATATCTGGAGTGGGAGAAGGACGCGCTCGCGGCCACCTAAAACAGCCCGAGGGCCTTGAGGCTGGCGACACCCTCGCGACCGACGACGATGTGGTCATGGACGGTGATCCCCAGAGCCTGCGCGGCTTCGGCCACCTTGCGGGTGATGGCGACATCGGCGGCCGAGGGCGTGGGATCGCCGGAGGGGTGGTTGTGGGCGAGGATCACGGCGCTGGCCGCCAGCTCGAGGGCGCGGCGGGCGACCTCGCGGGGATAGACCGGCGCGTGATCGACGGTGCCCTCGTTCATCACCTCATCGGCGATGAGCTGGTTCTTCTTGTCGAGGAAGAGCACCCGGAACTGTTCGCGCGAGGCCCCGGCCATGGCGACCTTGGCATAGGCCAGAAGCGCGGACCACGAGCCGATCACCGCCCGCCCCGCCGCCGCGCCACGGCCCATGCGCGCGGTGGCCTCATGAACCAGCTTGAGATCCAGAGCCGCGGCCTGACCCACGCCCTTGACGGTCTTCAGCTCCTCCAGGCTCGCGCCCAGCACGCCAGCCAGGCCGCCGAAGCGCATCAGGAGAGCCTTGGCCAGGGGCTTGAGGTCGCCGCGCGGAAGGCTGCGGGCCAGCAGAAGCTCCAGAACCTCATAGTCGGGCATACCTAAGAATGTGGTCGCGGCGCGATCGCGAAGGCGTTGGCGATGACCCAGATAATGGGGCTTGGTAGGGCGTGCGGGCCTGGGCGCGATAACCGGCGCCGCGCCTTCGAAAAAAGGGATCAAGGCCCCCGCGTCCTCGAGCATTGAATGTCTCCAGCAGTTCGCGAGAGAACAAAGTATGAACTTTTTCGCCGCTCCGCTAGAGCTTTTTCGCGGCTTCCTAGAAAGGTTTGAAGAGCCCCGCTGGCGAGGCGGTGAAGACCTCATAGCCGTCGTCCGTCACGCCGATGGAGTGCTCGCACTGGGCGGAGAGGGATTTATCGCGGGTGACCGCTGTCCAGCCATCGGCGAGGACCTTCACCTGCGGGCGGCCCAGATTGACCATGGGCTCGATGGTGAAGAACATCCCGGCCTTCAAGGCTTCCCCGGCGCCTGGGCGGCCATAATGGAGAATATTGGGGGCGTCGTGAAACACCTGGCCAACCCCATGGCCGCAGAAATCGCGCACGACCGAGCAGCGTTGGGCTTCCACATAGGACTGAATCGCGTGGCCCACATCGCCCAGGCGCGCGCCGGGCTTTACCTGCTCAAGGCCCCGGTGGAAGGCCTCATAGGTGAGTTCCGCAAGGCGCCGCGCGCGGGGGGCGACCTCCCCCACCAGATACATGCGCGAGGTGTCGCCATGCCAGCCGTCCACGATCACGGTCACATCGATATTGGCGATATCGCCCTCGCGCAGGGTGCGATCGCCAGGAATGCCGTGGCAGACCACGTGATTGGGCGAGATGCACAGGGTGTGGGAATAGCCGCGATAGAAGAGGCAGGCCGGCAGGGCGCCGCGATCCAGGATGAATTCCCGCGCCAGACGATCGAGCTCCGCCGTGGCGACACCCGGGCGCACATGGGGGGTCAGCATATCCAGGCACTCCGCGGCGATACGGCCGGCGACGCGCATGCCCTCGAAACCCTCGGCCCCATGGAGCTTGATGCGGCGGCTGGCGCGCGGCGCGATCTCGATGTCTTCGGCGAGGCTCATGGCGGGGCGGACTTTTGGGCTGAAGGGCTTAAGGATCAAATGTTGGCGCCGGCTCACGCGCCCGTCCAGGGGATGGACCGCGAAATCGAGATGGCGTTCGTCGATATATCGCAAGCATAGGCCAGAACTTCAACGCCCGCCCCCGCCGCGGCGGTGAGGGCGGCGGCATAGACCGGGTCAAGATCGGCGCAGGCGGCGAAGCCATCACAATCCATGCGCTGAATGACGAAGAGCTGCACAGCACGGTCACCCTCGGCCACGCGGGCGCTCAGCTCCCGCAAATGCCGCGCCGAACGGGCCGCCACGCAATCGGGAAACTCCGCCAGAGTCCCCGTCCGCCGCAGATGGCAGTTCTTCACCTCAAGCCAGCAGCGGGGCCGCGCCGGATCTTCCAGCACGAAATCAACCCGGCTGGCCTCGCCCATTTTCACTTCCCGGCGATGCACGGCGTAGCCAGCCAGCTCCGGGATCGCGCCGGCCGCCAGGGCCTCAGCCGTCAGGCGATTGGGGTGCAGGGTGTTGATGCCCACCAGGCCCCCATCCGCCTCCACCAGCTCCAGGGTCCAGGCCAGCTTGCGCTTCGCCCCTTCGGCCGGAGAGACCCAGACGGGGAGCCCCGGCGTATTCAAACCCAGCATGGCGCCGGGATTGGGGCAGTGGGCGGTGACCTCGCGGCCGTCATCCAGGACCACGTCGGCGAAGAAGCGCTTGTAGCGTTGGACGAGACGGCCCCGGGCCAGGGGCTGGGTAAGTATCAAACCACCCGCTCTATATTACGTGGGGCCATGAGGCGCTCCTTTCGGGATAGCCGGCCGTTCAATAGCGCCCCTCCCTTGTCGTCGATGCGGGTCACGCCGGTGGCCGGCGGCTTGCGGCCCCCCGTGGCCCGGCCTATGCCCTGGCGCGAAATCCAGGTGTGAGACGAGGCGCGGCGATGGCGGATGAGCGGGTGACGGCGGCGGTGCTGGTCATCGGCGATGAGATCCTCTCTGGCCGCACCCAGGATACGAACCTCAACTTCATCGCCAAATAT
>PLFA01000085.1:3500-10288 GCA_003136615.1 Caulobacteraceae bacterium
GAGGCCTTCGGCGTGGAACTCCACGAGCACCCCGAAATCCTGGCGATGATGCGCGAGCGGTGGGGCGCCGAGCCCAATGCCGCGCGGCGGCGCATGGCGCGAATTCCCGAGGGCGGCAGCCTGGTGATGAACCCCGTTCAGGGGCCGCCTGGCTTCCAGATTGGAAATGTGTTCGTGCTGGCGGGCGTGCCGCAGATCATGCGCGGCATGATGGAGGATGTCGGGCCGCGCCTGCGCACCGGCAAGGTGGTGATTGTCCGCACCGTGCGGGTGGAAGGCGCCGGCGAAAGCGCCCTGGCCGCGCCCCTGGAGGCCACCGCCAAGGCCCACCCCACGCTCTCCATCGGCAGCTATCCCTTTTTTGGGCCCGACGGCTTCGGCTCCAACCTGGTCATTCGCGGCCGTGACGCCGATGAGGTGGCCGCCGTGGCGGACGAGCTGATCGCGGTTCTGGCCGATATCGGCGCCAAGGCGATTACCAAGATCGAGCCGTAAGGTACGGCGCGGGCCGGGCTGCGAGAGGCCGGAGGCGCCACTCGGAAAAACACATGTTTTCGAGGCGGGCGCCGAGAGGATGACGTTTTTCTCTTTTCGTTCAATGTCTTGGATCGAGCCGGCTACCCGCGGCCCTTGGCAACAAATGGCAGCAAATGGCAGCTTTTTGGCAACATCCTGGCAGCTGATGGGCTGCTGATGGGCAACATAAGGCCGCGGGCGTGGCCGCAAAGGGCATCGGATTGGCAGCGGAATGGCAACAAATGGCAACAAGCGCTGCGGCGGACCTGCGGCCTCGAAACGCGAATATGGAAATTTCGCGAATTGCAGGTCAATACTCACGCCGGTAGGTATAAGATGCAACGCGGTGCCCCCTCGCTTACATTGCATAATGTAATCCCTTGCGGGAGTGGCGTCAAGGCGCCAGGCCGCCATGCGGATTGGCGACGCGGCCGCCGCCGCCTATAACCCTGACAGCGCGGGCGTGGCGGAATTGGTAGACGCAACGGACTTAAAATCCGTTGGGGGTAACCCCGTGCCGGTTCGATTCCGGCCGCCCGCACCAAGCATACTGAATCACCAGGCTGTCAAAAATTTCCGCGCGCCCACCGACGATCCAAGCTTATTTCGTCCAGCTTGATAGGGTGCGGCGCTTTGCACCCGCGTCGTGCGCGGCGGCGAACGGGCGCACCGCGCATGACAGCAAAAGGGCGCCCCCGAGCAACAACGCAGGACCAACAATGGCGAGCGAGTAGCGGAGCATTGCGGGATTGCGGAAAACACGGTCCGTCACGACCGCGACCAACCAAGGTCCGCCGCCGACACCAAGGAGGTTGGCCAGCAGCAGGTAGAGGGCCATCATTTGCGCCCGCATGCGATTAGGGGAGATCGCTGGGATGGCGGCGATCCCGGCGCCAAATGGCATCGGCCCCAGAAACGCCAGGGGCGCAATGAGCCAGAGCGCGAGGTTCGAGGATGACGCAAATGGAAACACCGCGGCAAACGGAATCGCGGCCAATGCCGCTCCGATCGAGACCAAAAGGTTAGCGCCGGCCCAACCGCGCGCCTTCATCCGATCGCAAATGAATCCCCCGACGACCACGCCCGCCGAACCGCCAAACGCCAGGAGCAGACCGTAGGTCATGCCCACAAACGCGGGCTTCGAATGAAATGTTCGCACGAAAAAGGTGGGGGTCCACGCTCCCAAGGCAAACTGTCCGGACGCGAGAATTGCAAACCCCAACAACAAAGGCGCGACGAGCCGGACGTTCCCGCCGATGAAATTCAGGACATCGGTGAACGCGGCGTCAGGTGGCTCATCAGCCTTGAGCCTTCGGGCCGGCTCGCGCACGCTCAAAAGGACCGCCGCAAACACCAATCCCGGAACGGACGCCAGGATGAAGGCCGCTTGCCAATCCGCGAGGCGCCCCAGGCCAGGCAGGATCAGGGGGCCCGACCGCCCGAGCACGGCCAACAAGCCGCCCCCCAAAAGGAGGGCCAAGCCGGAACCCAGGAAGCTGGCGCCCGTGAACACGCAGAGCGGCCTTGCCTGCCCCCGCTCTTCGAAATAGTCGCTGATCATGGAAAAGCCCGCGGGTGTGAGCGTCGCTTCACCGACCCCCACCATCATTCTCGCGACAAAGAGGCCCAGGAAGCCGCTCGCCAGGCCACAACCCGCCGTCGCGGCCGACCAGGCGACGGCGCCAGCCAGGATCAGTCCCTTGCGATTATGCCGGTCGGCAAACCGGCCCAGCGGGACCGCCATGACGGCGTAGAAAGCGGCGACGGCGAATCCCTGAAGGAGCGAAACCTGCTCGTCGTTCAGGCGCAGGGCCTGTTTCAGGGGATCGACGACAAGGTTGATCACTTGCCTGTCGAGCGCCCCCACAACCATGCCGATGGAGAGTATCGTCACCGCCCACCAGGCGTATCGGCCGCCTTGCGCAACCGGTGTTGCGGAGCCTTTCAACCGCGCGTTTGCATGGGCGATGATCGGGCGTCTTTGCGTCATGTGGCCAACACGTTCATCACCGCACGGGGTTGGCAAGCGAACCTTTGTTTTACGGCATGCGCACGAAAACACGCCCGCGAAGGCGGCGGCGGCGTGGATCGGTTGACAAATATAGTCTCGCGCTCGAACCATGGAGCATCGGTATCGAGGGCCCATGGACGTCCGCCAACTTCGTCTCTTCGCGATCGTTGTCCAGCCGGGCAACCCTTCACGGGCGGCTGACATGATGATGATCAGCCCGCCGGAACCGGCCCGAACCATCAAATGCCTTGAAGACCGTCTCGGATCGATGGCGAGCGAGGTTCCCTGACGGTCCGCTCATTACCGGCCGAGGCCGACTACATCATTATCGGTGGTGGCTCCGCGGGCTCGGTTCTCGCCAATCGTTTGAGCGCCGATCCGCGGCGGCGCGTTCTGGTTTTAGAAGCGGGCCAGCGTGATCTCAGCCCCTTCATCCATGTGCCCGCGGGAATTGCCCGCGCGATCGGCAATCCGCGTCTCGATTGGATGCACGTGGCCAAACCCGATCCTTCGCGGGGCGGTAAGGTGGATCTTTGGCCAGCTGGTCGCACGCTCGGCGGTTCGAGTTCGATCAACGGCATGTTGTATGTGCGTGGCGTTCCCTCCGACTATGAACGGTGGTCAGCCTTGGGCTGCGAGGGATGGTCGTTCGCCGAGGTCGAGCCCTATTTTCGCAGGCTCGAACGCACCACCTGGGGCGCGGATCACCTGCGTGGCCGCGATGGTCCGATACGGATCGACGCTTTAAGAACGTTGCATCCCCTCAGCCATCAATTCATCAAGGCCGCGACGCAGGTCGGACTCCCGTTCAACCCCGACTATAATGGCCTCACCGCGGAAGGGATCGGCTATCCGCAGGTCACGCAAAGCTTCGGCCGTCGCTGGAGCGCGGCGCGCGGCTATCTCGACCCCGTGCGGCGAAGGTCCAACCTGAGCCTTCAGACCGGCGTGGTCGTTGATCGCTTGATCTTCGAGGGTGACCGATGCGTCGGGGTCGATTTTCGGCGCGGCGGGACAAAGCTGACCGCCCGGGCGCGGGCCGAGGTCCTGGTCTGCGCGGGGGCCTTGGGCTCACCCAAACTTCTCATGCTGTCGGGGATCGGCCCTGCCGCCGACCTCAACAAACTTGGGCTCGAGGTTCGCCGCGACGCCGCGGTCGGCGAGAACCTGCTTGAGCATCCCAATGCAACCCTCTCGGTCGATGTTAATGTTCGCACCTTCAACGTCGAGATCAATAGTCCACGGATCGCTCTTCACGCCTTGAACTGGCTTTTGTTTGGCCGAGGGCCCGCGACAAGCCCCTATCCGCACGCCGTGGGATTCTTCAAGTCATCGCCGGATCTTGCGAGCCCGGATATTCAGATCATGTTCGGCCCATTTGCGTTCGCTTTCACCGAAGAGGGCCTACAGCCCTATCTGAAGCCGTCCGTCACAGCGGCGGTTTCGCTGTCCTACCCACACAACGCCGGGCGTCTTATCCTGGGTGGACCCGATCCCACGACGCCGCCGATTATCGAACACGCTCTCCTTCGTAGCCGCGACGACGTCGCCGCACTGACCCGAGGGTGCCGTTTCGTCCAGAAAATCTTCCGCGCGCCGGCCTTCGCCCCGTTCGTCACCGCCGAAAGATTGCCCTTGCCGGAGGTCACGAGCGACGCCGATTGGGACGCCTATCTGCGCCGGACCACATTCCTCGGCTACCATCCAATCGGGACCTGCCGGATGGGACGTGACGGTGTGGTGGACTCTCAGTTGCGGGTGAAAGGCGTGCGCGGGCTGCGCGTGGTGGACGCGTCTGTCATTCCCGCCCATCTGTCAGGCAATATCTACGCCTCCGTGATGATGATCGCCGAACGCGCGAGCGATCTCATNNACGCTGATCGCGGCGGCGCCTATCATTGCCGGGGCTGCGGCGCCGCGGTGGTGCTGAAGGTGGGGCGGATCCGCATCGCCCACTTCGCGCATCGGCCGGACGCCGGTTGCGCGTTCGGTGCGAAGATGTCCTTGGCGCACCTGACCGCCCAACGGCGGATCGCCGAGGCCTTGCGCGGCCGCGGCGTCAACGCGCGGCTGGAGGCGTTCACGCCGTCGCTGGCGGGCGACCGGAGGGTCGATGTCCTTGCCTGGCCGGCTGATCGGCCGACCGCGCGGATCGCCATCGAGGTGCAGTCCAGCGACATGACGCCCGAACTGATCGCCGCCCGGACGCGAAGCTACAACGCCGTGGGCCTGGCGCCGCTGTGGCTGCGCCTTCTCGACTTCGGCGGGTTCGAGGGGGTGCAGACCTTGCCGCACCGCGCCACAGTCTGGATCGACAAGTATCGCGCCCGGGCCTGGGAGCGCTGGTCTCACGACCATCTGGGTGGCCGGCTGTGGTTCCTCGACCAGGGGACCTTCCTGGCCTGGCGCGGAACCTTCGCGCCGGCCCACAGCTATCGCGGGGATATCAGGCAGTGGGTCGAGCTAGAGCTCGACGGACCTTTCGCCCTGTCCGACCTGCGTTTGAACCGCGGCCACATCGTGGGGCCAGACATGACGCGACGGCTGGCGGCCTGGTTTCTCGCGCCAGATGAGCCGCCGACCGCGCCGGTTGAGCCTTTGGTCCGGGCCCGGATCAAGCCTGAACCCTGGGGGCTGGATCGACACCTGGAAGTGCGGGTGGAAGGTCGCTGGATCGCAGCCGTGGTGGAGGGCGCGGCCCGCGACTGGCGCTCCGTCCGGGTCGCGCCCCGGCCGATCGTCTAGCGCTTCGCATCAATCACCCCGTTCAGGTTCCGCCCGGCTCCTGGGTCTTGGCGCGGGACCAAGTACAGGCGCAGCATGTTTAAAATTTTTGTGAGCAATTGCAGGGCTTTAGCCGCCGGTACTTAATCACGATTTTCTCACGCATGATGATATTGACGTCGTGGATGATGCGGAGCCTCTTTATCATCGGAAAGTTCTCAATGTTGAGGGCGTGTAAGCGGGGGAGCTGGAGACAGATGGCCAGTAAACTGTCGGTCTGTCATCAAGCTGCAGAGGGAAATCCGATGCTTATCTTCAAGCAACAAGTGAACGGAGATCTTCTCGACCTGTCGACCTTCAGGTCAACGCCACGCGCCCTTGTCACCCGGCCGGCGCTGGTGCTCAGCGCCTGCTACAAATTTAGCCTCGTCTGGTGGGGCTCAGAGATGCACGGCTGCTGCCCGAGCGTACAGGTTCATCGCCCCCGACCCAGCGACCCCGATACCTTCATCATCGGAGATGCGGGTGTGTATGGCGGCAATTCGCCCACGGGCGCCGCCGTTATCGTGAAATCGATCAATGATCCGGACCATAGGTTGATACGGCGACCCCTAGGCTGGACTCAGGTGTGGAATGACCAGGGTTCGGGAGGCTCCGATAACGGCGCGGTCTGGTCGGCCGAGGCGCCTGATGGCTTCGTCGGGATCGGCGCGGTGGCCAGCCTTGGCTATGACGCTCCCATTATCCCCAACTACGGCTGCATCAACACCAGTCTCCTCACGCAGGTCACCTCCGGCCTGATCCCGATCTGGAAGGACCAAGGTTCGCTCGCTCACCAGGACGTCGAATTCTGGGCCGCGCCCAGGCTGCCAAACGCGTTTGTGACGAGCAATACCTACGATGCGCCGCCGCCGGAGGGCGTCTACGTCTTCAGGTGCGGCCGTTGAATCTTGGCGACGCAAACCTGGGCGGCGTTCAACCTGATCCTAAATCATCCCACCCGCTTCCATGGCCGCGATCACGCCGCGTTGCCGGGCGGCATACCANNCCGGGGCGGCGGCGATAGCGACGCAGAGCGGCGATGTCGATCTCCGCATAGGCCCCCATGCTCTCGCCATAGCCTGCCTCGGCGAGGATGAGGCCCTTATAGTCGATCACCTTTGACGAGGCGTCGGTGGAGGCCATGGGGATGGCGATGCCGGAAATGCCCGCCGAATTGGCCGAGACGATATAGGTCAGGTTCTCGATGGCCCGGGCCTGCTTGGCGATATTCTTGGGCGTCGCCAGCGGACTGGCGACCTCGCTCGAGGAATGGATGAACAGTTCGGCGCCGCGCAGCGCCAGCGCCCGGGCCAGTTCGGGATAGAGGATTTCCTCAGACGCGATGGCGGCGATGCGGCCCAAGGGCGTGTCCGCCACCGGCAACAGACTGTCGGCGCCATAGATGTCGACATAACGGTCATAGACGTCGTAGGGGCTGGGCGAAAACATCGAGATCAGCCGGCGATAGCGCAGCAGCAGCGTGCCGTCCGGCCCG
>PLFA01000057.1:0-1768 GCA_003136615.1 Caulobacteraceae bacterium
GGAATGTCGGCGCCGCGCGTTGCGATTCGTCCCCTCACGCCCTAAGACCGCGCCATTCTGACAAGCCTCATACAAGGCTCCCGAGGTCTCTAAGCTCCGATGTTCGAACAATCGCTCAATCTGCGCCGCGTGAAGCCTTCCGCCACGGGGGCCGCCGCCGCCAAGGCGCGCGNNGAGCCCGATTTCGACACGCCCGACAACATCAAGGAAGCGGCCATAAGGGCCATCCGCGAGGGCAAGACGAAATATACCGACATCGACGGCACGCCGGAGTTGAAGGCGGCGATCTGCGGCAAGTTCGCGCGGGAAAATGGACTTCACTATTCTCCCGCCCAGGTGAACGTCTCCCCCGGCGGCAAGCCGGTGATCTATAACGCCATGGTCGCCAGCCTGAACCCTGGCGATGAGGTGGTCATTCCCACGCCCTATTGGGTCAGTTACCCCGACATGGTCCTCATGGCCGGCGGCGAGCCCGTTTTCGCCCCCACCTCGGCGGAACAGGGCTTCAAACTCACCCCGGAAGGCCTGGAGGCGGCGATCACCCCCGCCACGCGTTGGCTGATCCTCAACTCCCCCTCCAACCCCAGCGGCGCGGCCTACACGCGCGAGGAGCTGAAGGCCCTGGCCGAGGTTCTGCTGCGCCATCCGCGGGTCTGGATCCTCACGGACGACATGTACGAGCACCTCGTATTCGGGGACTTTGAATTCACCACCATCGCCCAGGTCGAGCCCGCGCTCTATGAGCGCACCCTGACCATGAACGGCGTCTCCAAGGCCTATGCCATGACCGGCTGGCGCATCGGCTATGCGGCCGGCCCGGAGCCCCTGATCACGGCCATGCGCAAGGTGATGAGCCAGAGCACCTCCAACCCCAGCTCCATCTCACAATGGGCGGCCACAGAGGCCCTGAACGGCCCCCAGACCTTCATCAAGCCCAATGCCCAGCTGTTCGAGGGGCGGCGGGATCTGGTGGTCTCCATGCTCAATCAGGCCAAGGGCATCAGATGCCCGACGCCGGAAGGCGCCTTCTATGTCTATCCCTCCTGCGAGGGGGTGATCGGGCGCACCGCGCCGGGCGGACGCAAGATCGCGACGGACCAGGATTTCACCGAGGCCCTGTTGGATGCGGAGGGGGTCTCGGCGGTGTTCGGCGGCGCCTTCGGTCTCTCGCCCTTCTTCCGCATCAGCTACGCCACCTCCAATGAGCTGCTGGAGGACGCCTGCGCGCGCATCCAGCGGTTCTGCGCCGTCCTCGACTAGGCCCCAAGCGGACAAAATGGAGGCGCTCAAAAAGCGGTCCCTCAATCTGGCCGGACACGCCACGTCTCTCGCCCTTGAGCCGGAGTTCTGGGCGGCGCTGGAAACCCGGGCCAGCACGGAATCCTTAAGCCTGGCCGCCCTGGTGCGCCGCATCGACTCCACGCGTGGCCGAAGGCCCCTGGCGTCGGCCTGCCGCGTCGCCGCCCTGGAGTTCGTTCGCCTTTCGGCCTGAATCGCGCGACACTGAACGGCCGTGACCGACCTCCCCGCCCCCCGCATTTCCGACCTCGCGCGCCCCCAGGGGCCGGACAGCCTCGCGGGCCTGAACCCCGAGCAGCGGGCGGCCGTGGAAGTGACGGAGGGACCCGTCCTCGTCCTGGCCGGCGCGGGCACAGGCAAGACCCGGGTGCTGACAACCCGCCTTGCCCATCTCCTCACCACGGGCCGGGCGCGTCCGTGGGAGCTTCTGGCGGTCACCTTCACCAACAAGGCGGCGCGGGAGATGCGC
>PLFA01000057.1:1850-25580 GCA_003136615.1 Caulobacteraceae bacterium
GAGGGCGCGCACTTCGCGGAAAACCGCGGCAAGGCGCTCTACGCGCTCTACCAGGACCGTTTGCGCATTCTGAACGCCTGCGACTTTGGCGACCTGCTGCTGCACAACCTGACAATCTTCACCACCCATCCCGACGTGCTGGAATCCTTCCAGGACCGTTTCGCCTACATTCTTGTGGACGAATATCAGGACACCAATGTCGCCCAGTATCTCTGGCTGCGGCTCCTCGCCCAAAAGCGCCGCAATATCTGCTGCGTGGGCGATGATGATCAGTCCATCTATGGCTGGCGCGGCGCAGAGGTGGACAACATCCTGAGATTCGAGCGCGACTTTCCAGGCGCCAAGGTCGTGCGCCTCGAGCGGAATTACCGGTCCACGGAACACATCTTGGCTGCGGCGTCGGGGCTCATCACCGCCAATAAGGGACGGCTCGGCAAGACCCTATGGACGGAAGCCGAGGGCGGCCAGAAGGTCCAGGTGCGCGGGGTCTGGGACGGTGAGGCCGAATCGCGCCTCGTCGCCGAGGAACTGGAGCGTTGGCATAAGGGCCGGCGCTATGCCGAAGCCGCCATTCTTGTCCGGGCGTCCTTCCAGATGCGCGCCTTCGAAGAACGCTTCGTCCTGCTGCAGATTCCCTACACCGTGGTGGGCGGCCCGCGCTTCTTCGAAAGAGCCGAGATTCGCGACGCCCACGCCTATCTTCGGCTGGTCCAGTCACCTGATGATGACCTTGCTTTCGAACGGATCATCAACACACCGCGCCGGGGCCTCGGCGACACCACGGTGCAAAAGCTACTGAGCCTCGCCAGAGCGGAAGGCGTTTCGGCGACGACGGCCGCGGAGGACCTGGCCCGAAGCGACGAACTGGCGCCCCGCACGCGGACGGCCCTGGCAAATTTCCTCCGCGACCTCGCTCGCTGGCGCGGCCAGATCGGCGCCCTGCCCCATGCCAGGCTGGCCGAAACCATCCTTGAGGAAAGCGGCTATGTGGACGCCCTGCGCCTGGACAAGGGCCCCACCAGCCAGACCCGACTGGAGAACCTCAAGGAGCTCATCCAGTCCATGGGCGCCTTCGAAACGCTATCGGCCTATCTTGAGCATGTCTCACTGGTCATGGACCTCGACCGTGGCGCCGGCGACGACGCGGTGCAGATCATGACCCTGCATGCGGCCAAGGGTCTCGAATTTCCTCTCGTCTTTCTGCCTGGATGGGAGGAAGGCGTGTTCCCCAGCCAGAGGAGCCTGGACGAGAACGGGACGAAGGGCCTCGAGGAGGAGCGGCGCCTCGCCTATGTGGGCCTGACCCGGGCGCGGGAGGACGCGCGCATCTCCTTCGCCGCCAACCGCCAGGTCTATGGGCGCTGGACCAGCCAGCTTCCCAGTCGGTTCATCGATGAGCTGCCGCTGGCCAATGTCGAGGCCAGTTCAGAAACCGGCTATTACGGCGGCGGCGTCAAGGATGGCCCGGCCCGGTGGGATGAGGTCAACTATGGCTCGGGATATGACAGCCCCGGTTGGCGGCGCGCCCAGTCCCGCGGCTATGCGGGGGGGCCGCCAGGTCGCACCCAGGTCATCGAAGGCGAAGGCCGTCTCGTGGCCGTGTCAGACCCATCCAAGACCAGTCTTTATGCGCCGGGAGACCGCGTCTTTCACCAGAAGTTCGGCTACGGCGCTGTTCGCGCCGTGGAGGGCAACAAGCTCACGGTCGCGTTCGACACAGCCGGTGAAAAGCGTGTGATTGACAGCTTTCTGACGGGGGCGTGAACCTTATCCTTCCAGATCCTCGGCCAGGATCGCCATCTCGAACATGAACGAGCCATCCTCGTCCTCGTCCTGATAGATGACGCCAATGAATTCGCCCTTCATCTCCACCTCGGCGGAGTCCTTCTGCTTGGGACGGGCCTTAAGGGCGATGTGCGGATTGCCGAACGTGCGCTTCAGGTGCGCCTGAATGCGGTCGATGTCTCTCTGATCCATGACGCTCGGCCTTTCGCGCTAGGTTTCGGGCGCGACCCTTAGGCGATTGCGGCCCCTGGGCGCAACGGCGAAGACGTTAGCCCGGGAGAACCTCGCTGGGGAGCGTATGGTCCATGGTCCGCGCCGGCTCCTCGCAGGTAGGGCATTTGACCAGGCGGGCAGGCACGCCGGCCGCCGTGCAACCGGCGGGAACGTCGCTTAAGACCACTGAACCCGAGGCGATCTTGGCGTTATCGCCAATCTTGATATTGCCCAGAACCTTCGCCCCCGCGCCCAGCAGCACGCCATTGCCGATTTTGGGATGCCGGTCGCCACGTTCGGCGCCCGTGCCGCCCAAGGTCACGCCATGCAGCATGGAGACATCACGCCCGATCACCGCGGTCTCGCCAATCACGATACCGGTGCCGTGGTCGAAGAAAGCGCCCTCCCCGATCACCGCTGCGGGGTGGATATCGACCTGAAAAATCTCGGACATCCGGCTCTGGAGATAAAAGGCCAGGGCTTCACGCCCGCGCCCCCACAGCCAATGGGCCAAGCGATGGGTCTGCAGCGCCTGGAAGCCTTTAAAGTGCATGAACGGCTGCACATAGCCCTTGCAGGCGGGATCGCGCTCATAGACCGCGCGCAGATCCGCCGCGGCGAACGTCACGATGGAGGGGTCGGCGGCATAGGCTTCCTGGGCGAACTCGCGCACGCTCATGGCCCTCAGTTCCTGATCCGAGAGCTTGCGGGCGATCTGATAAGACAGGGCGGCCGCCAGATCGGAATGGTGCAGGATGACGGCGCTCATCAGCGAGGCGAGGCTTGGCTCATCGCGCATCACGATCTGAGCTTCCTGGCGCAGCGCGGACCAAACCCAGGGCGTGACGGCGTTATCGACGACTTCCAGATGCTTCGCCATGCCCATCTCCAGCCAGCCCAGCCGGCGTCTTGGACGCCCTATGACCCGCGCCATATGGGCCGTTTTGCCTTTCGGCGCCAGACCGGGCGGTGAAACCTAGCTATTGGTCCGCATGTTCGTTATATCTTTGTTATAGCGTTATTCGAGGATTCATCCGCACATGCTTTTGACCACGCCGAAATTCGGCGAACCCTTACCCATCACCGCCTCGCCTGAAACCCTGGCCTTCCTGGCCGCGCGGCGGTCCGCCTCCGCCATGACGCTCCACGCGCCAGGCCCCAGCGCTGACCAACTCCATATCCTGCTGTCCATCGCCGCCCGCGCCCCCGACCACGGCAAACTCGCCCCCTGGCGCTTTGTGGTCCTCTCCGGGGTGAACAAGGACGGGTTCGTTGCGGGTCTTGAGGCCATCGCCGCCCGGAGCGCGGACAGCAGTCTCGTCAAAAAGCTCGGCAAACTGCGGACGCCGCCGCTCGCCATCGCGGTGATCTCTCGACATATCCCCGGCAAGATTCCGGAATGGGAACAGAGGCTGTCAGCCGGCGCCGTCTGCACGCTCCTGATTACCGCCGCCCAGGCCATGGGCTACGGCGCGAACTGGATCACCGACTGGTACGCCTATGACGCCGACGCGCGCGCCCTCCTCGGGGCCGCCGGGGAGGACCAGATCGCCGGGTTCATCTATTTGGGAACACCCGGAGACGCGCCACTTGAGCGCGTGCGGCCCGACATGGAAGCGATTGTGGAAACCTGGGCTCCCGTCGCAATATCCTGACGCCTTAGGCCGCCCCTTCGACGGCCAAGGTCACGCCGTTCGCCTGGGACTCAGGAGAAGCCCCTCGGACGGGCGCGCTTTCGGGAAATAGCATGAGCGCGATCTGGCCTATGCCCGTGGCGACCACAAGGTATCCCGCCGGCGCGAGGGCGCTGCCGGTCGCGTGGATCAGCCAGGTGATGACAAGCTGGGTCGTGCCGCCGAACGCGGCGATGGCCAAGGAATATACCGTTCCAAACCCGCCGCCGCGGATGGATCTCGGCAAACTTTCGGCGATGCCCGCCGTATATGACCCGGCCGAGAAATTCGTGGCGATCCCGAGCGTCGCCATGCTGATCATCAAGACGATCGGTGACCGGGTGGCGACAACCCACCAAAAGACCGGGACGATCAGAAGCAGAAGGGCGAAATTGGTCCATACATTGACCCGCCAGCGCCCGACACGATCCGAGAGGGCCGCGCCAAGGAGCAGCGCCGGGACACCGATCAGATTTGCAACCGCCTCCGCCAGGAAGCCAACCCTGGCCGAAAGGTGCAACGAATCCTGAGCGAAGGTCACGATGTAATCCAGTATATAGGTGCCGATCGTCGCGCTTGAGAGGATCACGATCCCCAGCCCGATCACGCGCCCCGACCGCTGGGCCAGGCGCCACCGCGACTCCTCAGGCGCCGTGGGCGCCCCGCCATGCAAGGTCTCCGGTATCGCCCCGCGCAGCCACAATCCGACGGGTAAGGTGATGGCGCCCATGAGAAANNGCGATCAATTGACTGGCCCCTTGCCACGCGACGGTCGCGCCGCGTTTTCCAGGCGCCGCCGCTTCCAGCAGGAAGGCGGTATTGGCCCCGATCTCGCCGCCGAGGGAGAAACCCTGAACCAGCCGGGCGCACACCGCCAGAATTGGCGCGGCAAGCCCGATAACGGCATAGGGCGGGATGATCGCCATGGCGATGATGGCCGCGCCCATGAGGGAAAAGCTCAGCACCATGGCGGGCCGGCGCCCGGCCCTGTCAGCATAGGCGCCAATGACCAGGGCGCCGATGGGACGCGTGATGAAGCCGGCCCCAAACGTCGCCAGGGAGAGCATCAGGCTGCCATAGCCGCTACGCCCCGGAAAAAAGGCGTGGCCGATCTGGATGGCGAAAAAGGCGTAGGTGACGAAGTCGTAGAATTCGAGGGCGTTGCCCAGCGTCGCCGCGGCGATATGGCGGCGCTTTAGCCCTGGCGAACCGGCGGAGACATCTGCGGTCAAAGGGCGGTCCTCGCGGCGGCGCGCCTCGATCGCCACACGATGGGCACCCTGTGAGCGCTCGCGGCGGACCACAAGCTGAGACGCGTCGCGGATCGATCAAACCGCTGATCTGCACAAGGAAGATGTGGCGGCGCCTTCCCTACCGCCCGCGATAGGTCTCCACGCCCATATCGGGCAGCCACAGTCCCTCCGGCGCCGGCCCTGTCTGCCAGAAGACATCGATGGGGATGCCGCCTCGGGGATACCAGAAGCCGGCAATCCGCAGCCAGGTCGGCGCGGCAACCTCAACGATCCTGCGCCCGATGGAGACCGTGCAGTCCTCGTGGAACGCGCCGTGATTTCGGAAAGACGCCAGATAAAGCTTCAGCGATTTGGATTCGATGAGCCACTTGTCGGGCGCATAGTCGATGATCAGCCGGGCGAAATCCGGCTGACCGGTGACTGGACAAAGCGAGGTGAATTCGGGGGCCGTGAATCGCGCCACATAGGCCGTATCGCTTTGGGGATTGGGCACACGTTCCAGAACCGCGTCCTCGGGGCTGGCGAAGCCCGCGACTGATTGGCCCAGCTGGGTGAGAGGTACGTCTGGCATGCCTCGCCTTTACGCCGGATCGGCGTGAATCGACAGGGCGGCGGGGACGGGGCTATCAACCGCCCGCGCCAGTCCGGCGCGAAGCCTAGAGGAAACGCGCCATGGCGGGGCAGGATTTCGCGGGCCAGGTGGTCCTGGTCACCGGCGCGTCCACGGGACTTGGCCGGGCGATCGCGGTGGAGACGGCGTCCCGGGGCGCCGCGGTTCTGGTGATCAATTACGCCTCCAGCGCGGAGGAAGCGCGTGAGACGGCCCGTCAGGTCGAGGCCCTGGGCGCCGAGGCCGTGCTGGCGCAGGGCGATGTTTCGAAGGATTCCGATTGCGCCGCCATTGCCGCCGCGACCGCGCGATTTGGGCGCCTAGACGCCCTGTTCAACAATGCCGGCGTCACCACCTTCGCCAACAACCACGCCGATCTGGACGCGGTCTCGGCGGAAGATTTCCTGCGCATCTATGGCGTCAATGTCGTCGGCGCCTATCAGATGATCCGCGCGGCCCGCACCCTGCTGGAGGCCGCGCCGGCGCCGGGCGCCGTGGTCAATACGGCCTCCATCGCCGGGGTCATGGGGGTGGGCAGCTCGGTGCCCTATGCGGCGTCGAAAGGCGCCCTGATCACCCTGACCATCTCCCTGGCGCGGGCCCTCGCGCCAAATATCCGGGTCAACGCCATCTGCCCCGGCTTTATTGATACGCCCTGGTTCGGGCGCGGCGTCGCCCCGGACCGGCTGGACCGCCTGCGCGCATCGGTCGCCGCGGCCACCCCCCTGAAGGTGGCCTCCACGGCTGAGGATATTGCCGGCGCCGCCGTCTTCCTCGCCTCCCCCGCCGCGCGGCACATTACGGGCGAGACCCTGCTGGCGGACGCCGGGACGCACCTTGGCTATGCCGCCATGGCGATGCGGTAGAGCTTGATGACGTTTCTCTGAAACATCTGAATCAACCTCCCGCTTTAGGGCCTAGATTTCGATCTCCCGCGATACTTCCAGAACATGGTCGGGCGGCAGATTGAACCGGTCGAACATCTTCACCGCGTTTCGATAAAGAAAAGCGAAGATCGAAAGCTGCCAGCCGGGCAGGCGCGGCGCGAAGGGGCGCCGCGTCGCCAGGTCGCGATTGCCGAAAAAGATCGCGCTATCAATATCAATCTCGTCCCCCAGCCCCTTGAGAGACTTCATGGCCGCGAGCAGATCGGGCTGCTCGATAAACCCAAAGCGGACGGTGACGTGGCGCAATCCGTGACCGACGATCTCACAGCGGCAACGCTCTGCCTCCGGCACCCTTGGGATCGGCTCAAACTGCACCGTCAGCGCGAGGACATGTTCCTGCAACGCGCCCATGAATTTCACGTGATCGGCGATGGAAACCGGGACGCCATCGGTTTGTCGCGTGAGAAAGATCGCGGCGCCCGGCACACGCGGGACGCCTTTCATCAGAGCCTCGAAGGCCGTGACGCTGATCACCGAGCTCATCAGGTTGGCGCGCACCGCGTCGAGGCCAGACCGCCAGGTCATCATCAGCACAAATATTAACGCACCCACGCTAAGGGGCAGCCAGCCGCCGTCCAGCACCTTGACCAGATTGGCGCCGAAAAAGGCCGTATCGACGATCAGGAACAGACCGCTCACGGCCATAACCCCGGGCAAGGGCCACTTCCAATCCTTGCGCATGGCCTCGTACAAGAGGAACGTGGTCATGAGCATGGTGGTCGACACCGCCGCCCCATAGGCCCCGGCAAGGCGATCAGAGCTCTTGAACACCACCGTGATGGCCAAGGTGGCGATCATCATCAGCCAATTCACCACTGGGACATAGATCTGTCCGTAGATCCGGTCCGAGGTCTGGCGAATGTGAACGCCCGGCAGCCAGCCCAGCTGCATGGCCTGACGGGTCATGGAAAAGGAGCCCGTGATGATNNTGGCTGGCGATGATGGTGGCCACCGTGGACAGCACCACAAGCGGATAGATCGACCAGTGCGGCGCGAGCTCAAAGAAGGGGTTTCCTGAGATCGAGCCCCCGTGAATGAGAAGGGCCGTCTGTCCCGCATAGCTGAGCAAGAGGGCGGGGAGAACCAGGCCATACCAGGACAGCCGGATGGGCCCCGCGCCGAAGTGGCCCATGTCGGCATAGAGCGCCTCGCCGCCGGTTATGCAGAGAAACACCCCGCCAAGAACCAGAACGCCGACCGCGCCACTATGAGCCAGGTAACTCAGGCCGAGGAGCGGATTGATGGCCGTGAGAACCTGGGGCGCGGTGACGATGCCGCTCACACCAAGGGCGGCGATGACAATAAACCAGACGAACATGATCGGACCGAAGGCCGCGCCGATCTTGGCCGTGCCGTAACGCTGGGCGGCGAACAGGGCGGCCAGGATGATGACGGCCAGGGGCATAATGTAGGGCTTGAGATGGGTGGTGATGACATTGACGCCTTCGAGGGCGCTCAGCACGGAAATGGCGGGGGTTATCACGCCGTCTCCATAGATCAGCCCCGCGCCCAGGAGCCCCATGGCCGTGAAGATAAGGGTGCGTCCTTTCAAGGAATCGGCNNCGCATGACGAAGAGGCAGTATTTCACCGAGACGGTGATGATCAGCGTCCAGATGATCAGAGAGAAGATTCCCAGGGCCGACTGGGACGTGAAATGTCCGCCCACGGCGGTCACAATCGTCTGCAAGGTGTAGAGCGGGCTGGTGCCAAGATCGCCAAAGACGACGCCCAGGGCTGAGAGCGCCGCCAAGGGCGCGGCGCCTTGGGTTCGCGCCCCGTGGGCGGCCAGCGGCGGGTTCGCAAGGGACTCCTTGGCCATCATTCAAATCCCTTGCAGGCGGACGTCAGGCCGGGTCGTCGAGGCTGAAGCGGTCATCATCCTCATGATAGGCGAAGATCTCGCCATATCGGCCCCAGGAGATGATGGAATCCATCGTCTCCTCCGCATAGGCCTCGGACATGAAATCCTCCAGTTCGTCGCGGAAACGGGACGCCGGGGCTTGGTGCGAGGCGCGGTCATCCAGAACACGCCGGATATGCGCGGCGAGGGGCACATAGGCCAGCAGGTGCTGGGCGAACATCTGCTTGCGCTGGTCCACGTCAAAGGAATCGTAACGCTTGCCGGGCGCCGTCAGGCGAAGTGTCCGCCCGGCGAGCTCCGCGAACCGCATCAGTTGCAGGGTTTCCGCGATGGGGAGGAGCTCGTCGGCTTCCATCTGCAATTCCCGCGCCAGATCGGCCAGATCGGCCGAGCCGTTGTAAGGGCCGCCCGAAAGCGTCTCGATCATGCCGTTGAGGGTATTGGTGGAAATGTGGGTCAGCGCCATGCCCAGGCCCGTTCCCGGGAAATGACCTTCTCGCGCCGGCGCCTTGGGCTTGGCGGTCATGCGGGCATAGATGTCATCCACGAGGGCGCGAAAGGCGGGATCCAGGCGCTTGCGCGGTTGGGGAAGATCGACCTTGATCTCGGCGATCACCCGTCCCGGATTGCTCGAAAAAACGAGGATGCGGTCGCACATCAGCACAGCCTCCTCGATGTTGTGGGTCACCAGCAGGATCGAGCGGATGGGCATGCGCCCTTCCGACCACAGATCGAGCAGATCGGTACGGAGGGTTTCCGCAGTCAGCACATCCAGGGCGGAGAAGGGCTCATCCATCAGTAGGACCGAGGGTTGCACCACCAGGGCCCGCGCCAGACCCACACGTTGGCGCATGCCGCCGGAAAGCTCCTTGGGATAGGCGTTCTCGAAGCCGTCCAGGCCGATCAGGTCGATGGCCGCGAGGGTCCGCTTGCGCCGGATATCAGCCGGCACGCCTTGGGCCTCCAGTCCCACCTCCACATTCTTCTGCACGGTAAGCCAGGGGAAGAGAGCGAAACTCTGGAAGACCATGGCGACGCCATGCGCGGCGTCGTCGCCGGGAACATCGCTCACGGACACAGTGCCCGCCGTTGGGGTGATCAGCCCCGCGATGGATCGCAGAAGGGTGGATTTTCCCGAGCCAGAGCGGCCCAGAAGGCCAACGATCTCATCGGCTTTCAGGGTTAGATTCACATCCTCAAGGACAACCAGACCCGGCCCACCCTTGCCGCCGCCATAGACATGCTTGAGGTCCTTCACCTCGACCAGAGGAGCGAGGGCCTGCTCGGTCTTTTCAAGGGTAAGGGTCATGTGCGGCTCCAGAGATTTGGCGCGGAGAGCGCGGCTCAGGTCAGGCGAAAATTCTTCTCGGCATAGTTGAACAGGGGACGCCAGAGCGACCGATTGAGCGCGATCACGAAGATGCTCATAACCGTCGCTCCCAGAGCGACTTTGGGGATATTTCCAGCGGCCGTGGCCTCGGCGATGAAAGAGCCAAGCCCCTTGGCGACCTCGGTCGTGTGGCCCCAGCTCACAGACTCGGCCACGACGCTGGCGTTCCAGGAGCCGCCCGAGGCCGTCAGCGCGCCGGTGACGTAATAGGGCATGATGCCGGGGAGAATGAAATCGCGCCACCGCTGCCAAGCCCGCAGATGGAAGATTCCCGCCGCCTCCTTGAGGTCATTGGGGAGCGCGCTGGCTCCGGCCACGACATTGAACAGAATGTACCACTGGGTTCCCAGAATGATCAGGGGCGAGAGCCAGATATTCGGATTGAGGCGCCAGGCGACGATCCCCATGACCGCGAAAGGAAAGATGACATTGGCCGGAAAGGCGGCGAGGAACTGGACCAGGGCCTGAACCCGCCGCGACCAGGCGGGGCGAAGTCCGATCCACACGCCAATGGGCACCCAGATCAGGCTGGCCACCACGATCAGGATGGCGACCCGCGCGAAGGTCAGAAAGCCATCGCCCACCGCCGTCATCAGATCGGAGAGGTTAAGGTGCAGGAAGAGATAACGGGCTATGGCCAAGACCGCCAAGATCACNNGGCGGCGCGGCGACGCCGCGCGGGCGCCGGGATACGGCTCGCCAAGCGTGAGAGCGGCTTCAGCAACCGTCCCGACAGATGCGTACGGCGGAGAAGATCGAGAAACCAGGATTCCGGCTCTTCGGCCGACGCCGTCTGCTCAAACCGGAACTTATCCGCCCAGGCGACCACGGGCCGGAACAGGAGTTGGTCATAGGCCACAATGATCACCGCCATGGCGCCGACGGCCCAGCCCACCGCGCCGAGATCCATCCGGTCGATCGCCACCATGAGCCAGGAGCCGATGCCCGGAAGCATGTACTGGGTTTTGCCGACCGTGAAGGCTTCCGAGGCGACGACAAAGAACCAGCCGCCGGACATGGACATCATGGTGTTCCAGATCAGGGCGGGTGTCGCAAAAGGCAGCTCAAGCTTGATGAACTTTTGCCAGGGCGAGAGACCAAATTGTTGGGTGACCTCGGCGAGGTCACCGGGGAGCGTCCGCAGGGACTGGTAGAAACTGAACGCCATATTCCAAGCCTGGGACGTGAAGACGAGAAAGATGGCGGCGCACTCCACCCCAAGCTGACTGCCCGGAAACAGCCCCACGAAAAAGGTCATGGTGAAGGCCAGGAACGAGATGATCGGGATCGACTGGGCGATGTCGAGCATGGGAATGATCACCTGCTCGGCCTTGCGGCTCTTGGCAGCCAGAGTGGCGACGCCGAACGTAAACAGGAGAGACAGGGTGATCGCCGCGAACATGCGCAGTGTCGATCGTAGGGCGTATTCCGGCAGTCGGGCCAGGTCGAGGCTGATCGGGGTAGTGCTGAGAGCGCTGACAGGCAGGTTCATCTGCCGCGCCCCGTGGACGACGAGCACGGCGAACCCCCCGATCAACGCCATGGCGATCAGGTCGAATCGATTGGGCGCGAGTTCGCGACGCGCGAATCTCGCGATCAAACCGGCGTTCAGCCGGTCGGAGGAGAGGAAGACCATGGGCTCGCCTCGTGAACGCCGCCTCGGGCGTCACGGACCAAGCCTTAAGAAGGGCCGCCCTTAGATAAGGGATTGGGCCCTCAGGCTCGCCGAGACATCCTTAGCGGCCCGCTATCTGGACCAGGACTGTCGCTTGGCATTGGGTTTGGGGTTCCATCGAAAAAACGCCCATCCCGGAGCGTGAAACGCCGGGTGAACGCATGGCGCGAGTGCCCTCAAACCGTGGGCCGTGTCAAGCCGCGCGGGGCGGCCCGGCGCCGCCTATCCATAAAGATTCCGTTTGGATCTTCCCCTGCGCGAGGTAACGGACGACGATTGCGGGCGGGCCAAGCGACCTATGGGAAACGCGTCACACTTGAGGACCAATCAAGGAATATTGTTTCTGTCACGACATTCCCAGCGGAACCACCTTCAGGGTCGGGGTCACGTCCTCCCCCAGCTTACGAAGGCGCGTCCCGCCGCAGCAGTCGCAGGCGCCAGGCGCGGCGATCACCACGCGCTCGCGCGACAGATGCTCGAGGAAAGTGTTGCGCTGGATCGGCCTCTTGCGCATGAAGCTCGCCACCTAGGTGGTCTTGGCCACCGCCGTCTCGGCGGCGAGTTCATCGACCGTGGCGGTGGTCTCCGCCTCTTCGAAGGTCAGCTCATCTGGTCGATCAACCCCGCCGATCGATCCGACCGAGTGGCCGTAAACCTCACGCTCCAGCTTGGCGATGCGCAGCTTCTGATGGGCGATCAGCGCCAGGTCTTCAGACCTCATGGCCTTGGCGACCGCCAGTTCCGCTGCCAGGGCGTTCCGGTCCGCCACGACCTTCCGCTCGCGCGCCCGCGCCGTCAGCAGCGCGGTCTTCAGCGCCTCGACATCATCGGGAAGGGCCTCAAGATCGGCGTCCATACACAGGAGGCAATCATAAAACGCGACGCTTGAGGCGCCCTCACACCCATACAATCATAATGAACGATTTATTACTTAAGAAAATAACATCCCCGATTAATTTAGAATGCAATAAGCAACTCGCTAAGGAAATTATCCGATATTATCTTATTCTTGAATATACTATTGTTGTCGAGAGTTCAGTGAACCGGCAGATCCCAAGATGGCATTAATGTCTGGAGAATGACACTCGCGATCCTGATAGACATTAATCTGCCGAATCCCATATTTTGAAACGATACCAGCCAACATTTTGGCCTTTGAAGTTACTGTATCCCCATATTCGTCGAACACGGTCTCTCCAAGATCAATCTTTTTGCTACCCACACTAATGTCAATAGATTCTAGTAGTCCGCTCCGAACGCGATAGCAATATAAATCTAAACCTCTTACTTCAAGCCAGCTGTACTGATGACATGTATCTAAAGGCCCCGCCCGAGAATAAATTGAGCGATCGGATATTTCGTATCCATCAAACATATACCATACCATCAAAAGTGCTGAAACTGGGCCGATCCAGAATATAAAAAAGTTGATTCGATCTATCTTCCACGGATAGTAGAGACCGCCTCGAGGGGCGCCATACCTGCGCGAGTATTCTGCTAGACCGAGGCGCATGCGTTCCAGGAAGGCAGCAGCGCAAAGCCCGGCGGCACCGAAGGATACTGCTGCCGTAACGCCAACCGAAGTCACCGCCATTGATGGGAAACCAGTCCCCCTAATAAGGGTATCTGGAGGCGCAATATTAGACCAAATGATCCTATGCATTTCATAAGGCAAAAACGCGAATACTGCTGCAAAAACAAGCGCGACCACGACTGCCACAACAGTACGTTGTGACGGAAAGATTAGAGCCCCTCTATCGGAAGTGTCCATTTCTGATTCCAACATTGAACTACGATGCCCGACCTTTGGTGATTGCAACGCCAAGCCAAAACATTGAGGGGGCTAGGCGACGGAAATCATCCGCGACTCCAGAATGCATGGGAGCCACAAAAGGCAAGAATACGTCGACATGATACCCATAGCGGCAACTGATACCTATAGCGGCAGCGAGGCCTGTTCGGCGACGGCCTCAGATGCTTTGCGGCCAGGGTCTTGATTTGTCCCACCGGGATTTGCGCTCGCGCGAAAGCCCGCTAATAATCCGATTCCCTGATCAACAGCTGAAAGGAGGTGGTCCAGTGTCTCATTGTCTCCAACCGCGGTCGCAAGCGACCTGGAGCCTGAACGCGGAGGCTCACGCCTGACAGCGTCTCGCACGCTTTAAGGATAAGGTCGCGGGTGCTGGAGGGTCTCCAGCCGCCGCCGCGGTCACGACGATGGAAGGGCCGTCCCCGCGAGGGGGCGGCTCTTTGCTATGGGCAAGGTGCAAAATCAACCTCAGTCCCTAGCCCTCAATGCCTGGCGAAATGCGCGATGTCCGCCGCCGTGTCGCGACTGATATCCGGGCACACCGGTGCGATCACCTCGGTCCCGTGGATTGTTCCCATCACCTGGCGGCAGCGGGCCGAGACACCCGCCCGAAGAAGCAGACGATAGAAATTGATCCCTTCATCGCGGAGCGGGTCGCACTCATTGACGCTGATCATCACCGGCGGCAGGCCGCGCACATCATTTTCCCCGGCGAAGCTCGGCCAGGCCAGGGGATCCCGCGCCGCGAAGGCCTCGATTCCGTATCCCACGGCGGCGCGGTTGTTGTGGAGGTCCAGAAGTATGCCGTTGTTCTCAATAGACGACGGGCAATCGGCGATAGGCCACGCGCCGGCGATATAGGGGCAAAGCGCATAGAGGCCTTTGACGCCAGCGAGGTCGCCATCCTTCAGCAGCTTCAGTCCGCAGGCCAGGGTCAGGTTCCCGCCGCCGCTTTCCCCGGCGATGATGATCCGCGAAGGATCGATCTTCAGCGACTCCGCGTGATCGCGCAGCCACCGAAAGCCAGAAAGGCAGTCATTGAGCCCCGCCGGATAGGGCGCCACCTCAGGAACCGACGACGCCGTGATGGCGTTGCGAAAATCAACCATGACCACAACCACGCCCTGAGCGGCCAAGGTGCGCGCCCAAACCCGGTAATGGCCATCAAAGCACGAACTGAACGCCATACCGCCGCCATGGATGTAGTAGACGCAGGGTAGCACGTCGTCGCTCTGGGGCCGTATGATCCGAATGTTGATGCGATTGCCATCGGGCGCGGAAACGACGGATTCCACGCTGACGGCCAGGCCGGCGGAAGGCGCATTCGCCTCCGTGTCCAGGGAGTCGAAAAAGCCTTTTAGAAATGCGTCGCGCGCCTTAGCTTCAAGGCTGCTGGCTTCGGCGAGCATGGCTTCGCGATCCGCCATGTCGCCTAAGGGTGGGAAGTCCATGGCCCCGAACATCATCTTGATGCGGGGATCGATGCGCGGATCCGAGGCGATCTTTGACGGCATGATGCGTTTCCTGAACATTGATTTCATCGAGCATCTGACAGCGCGGCCTCGTGAAAGACAACCTTGCCCCCACCTGCCGGACCTCAGGCTCCGATGAGCGTGTCACACCAAATGGCGCAAGCCCCGCTGACAGCNNGCGCCCCGCTCCGGCCCCCTGGACTGGCTCCCGGGCCGAGGCGCCGCGCGCCTTACCGGTGATCTGACCCCACCCTGGCCCGACATTCTGGTCACCTGCGGCCGGCGCTCGGTCCCCTACGCGGCGGCCATAAAACGCGCGAGCCTCGGCCGCACTTTCACCGTGCATGTCCAGGATCCGCGCGCCTATCGTGACCAGTTCGATCTGATCGTGGCCATGGATCACGACAACCTTGCCGAGAGCCCGCGGGTGATGAAGATCGCCACCGCCCTGCACGACATTACGCCCGGATCACTCCAGGAGGCCGCGAGAGTCTGGCGTGATCGGCTGGGGTCTCTGGGGCGCCCCTTGGCGGGCGTGGCCGTGGGCGGAGACCTACGGGGTCGGCCCTTTACCCTTGCCGACGCCGAGACGTTGATCGCCGGACTGAAACGGTTGCGCCGCGAGACGGGGACGCGACTCGCCATTACCCCGTCGCGCCGGACGCCGGCGGACGTCATCGCGCGTCTGGCGGAGGCCTTTCGCGGCGATCCGGGCGCCTATGTCTGGAATCTTGAAGGCGAAAATCCTTATCGCGGCATTTTGGCCTTGTCCGACCGTCTCGTCGTGACCACCGATAGCGTTTCCATGGTCTCCGAAGCGATTGCGACCGGCCACCCCGTGGAGCTTCTCGATCTCGATTTCCCCCGCCATCGCGGCTTCATCAGGCGCCTCATTGACCAGGGCCTCGCGCGCCGCTTCGAGGGCGCCGCCGATCCCCCCATCGCCATTGCGCGTCTCAACCCCACGGACCACGTCGCCGCCCGCGTACGGGATCTGCTTCACGCGAGAACGGGCGTATCCGGATAGGCGAGCTGTTCGCGGGCCCGCCATTCCCGCGTCACATAGTTCATGATCAGGGAGCGACGGATACCGGGGATCGGGCGCGGGGATAGGCCATGCCAGGTGTTGTCTCCGGGGACGAAAACAAGCGCCGTATTGTCGATAAAGGCGGATCGCTTGGCCCACTGATCAGGCGCGGCGTAGATGTCCGTTCCAAGATCGGTCTGACCCTCCCCCTCAGCAAGATAGATCAACATCGTGAAGCGCTTCACGCCAAGATCGGTGTGGGGCTCGAGCCAGAAACCCTCGGTGTCCTGGGCATATTCAAGACGCACGAAGGTATCCCGCAGGTCGGCGCCTGTCAGCTCGCCAATCGCGGTCGCCACGGATGGCGACTGGAACGCCTCGGCCACCGCCGCGCAGGCCTCGAACCGGGCCATATTATGCGCGTCGAAATAGTGCCGCTGGTCGTTGTGAAGCTCGCGCTTGCCGGAGATCCCGTCGAGGCGCGGTGGCGCGAAGGGCAAGGCGCGAAGGATGGCCGAGATCCCGTCAGGGAAGACCCTCGCAACGCCCCAGTGTCGATAAGGGCGAGCCTCCGCCTCCGCGGCGGCAAAGGCCGCTTGTAAAGAGGCCTGCACAGCCTGAGTGAGGGGTGTCCGGGTGGAAATGGCTGTCAGCTCAGTGCGCAACGCCGCAGGGGGGCCTGTACGGTCTGGATGATGGGAAGCGCGTCTTAAAGCAACCGAGAGGCGCCGTCACGTAGCGCGAGATGGCTTCAAATGGCCGGGCGGCGCGAGGCCCAGGGCGCGGCCTCCTCCAGTTGGCCGGCGAGACGGAAGAGAAGCACTTCCCCGGCCGGTTGACCCACAAACTGAATGCCGATGGGAAGGCCTTCCCGACTCTGGGCCAGAGGGACCGTCATGGCGGGCTGCCCGGACACATTGAACGGCTGGGTATTGGGCATAAAGGTGAGAAGCCGCAGCATATAACCGCCAAGGTCGCCGTCCCTCAGATAGCCAATAGGCGCCGGAGGCGTTCCCATGGTTGAGGTCAGTAAGAGGTCGAAACCCAGGAAAGCGCGGGCCGCGAGCCGACCAAAGGCGTGGGCGGTCTGTAGGGCCTTGATATAGTCCACGGCGCTGATCTTCTGGCCCCTCTGGTAAATGCCGAAGGTCAGATCCTCGACCTCGTCTTCGGTGATCGGCCGTCCCCTCCGCCGCGCTTCGTTGTCCAGCAGGGTCGTAATATTGGCGGCGATGATAAGACCGCCGGCCTCTTGAACGGGCGCATAGTCCCACCCCAGGGTCACCTCCTCAACCTCATGGCCGAGGTCTTCGCAAAGCCGCGCCGCATCCTGAACGGCCTGTGCGCATTGGGGGTCCAGCCCCGGTCCCGCGATGGACTCAAGGCTGAAGGCGATTTTGAGTTTCCCAGGAGGTTGCCCGACTTCTTCCGCGAAAGGCCGCGACGGCGGCGGCGCCCAATAGGGATCGCCAAGCTGCGGCGTGGAAATCGCGTCCAGCAGCGCGGCGCTGTCGCGCACCGAACGGGTCACGGCGTGCTGGATCGAGAAACCGCCCCACCCCTCATTGGCCGGCGCCAACGACACCCGTCCACGCGACGGCTTAAGGCCAAACAGCCCACAGCAAGAGGCGGGAATGCGGATGGATCCGCCGCCGTCGCTGGCGTGTGCGGCAGGTACGACACCCGCGGCCACCGCGGCCGCTGATCCGCCGGATGAGCCACCAGGTGTGTGATCAAGGTTCCAGGGGTTGAAACTTGGCCCGAACAACTCAGGCTCGGTGACGGGCTCAAGGCCGAACTCCGGCGTGTTGGTCTTGCCGAAAATAACCAAGCCAGCCCGGCGGTAGGCCGCCACGATGGCGTTGTCAGCGACGTATTCAAGATCCTTGAAGAGGCGGGAGCCGGCGGACGTAGCAGTCCCGGCCGCCTGAGCGCTGAGATCTTTCAATAGGAAGGGAACGCCCCCCAAGGGCCCGGAAGGTGTCTCACGCGCCACCAACCGCGCGGCTTCAGCCATGGAAAAGGTAATGGCGTTGATCTTGCTATCGACGGCTTCAGCGCGGGCGATGGCCGCCTCCAGCGCCTCGACCGCGGTGATCTCGCGCTTGGCAATCAACGCCGCCAGACCCACCGCGTCCTGGGCTGCGTAGTCGGCCTGATTCATGGCGTCTCTCCTTAGTCCTCGGGCGCGGGACGCCCGCGCGCGGACTTGATCCCAGCGCGTCTAGCCTTGCCGTCCAGGCGCTTCAACTTTGAGGCCAGGGTTGGGCGGGTCGGTCGCCGCGACTTCGGCCGCACGGCCGCGTGGCGAAAGAGGGCGATGAGGCGCGCCCGCCCCGCCTCGCGGTTCATCATGAGGGAGCGATACTCCTGCGCAAAGACCACGATGACATCGTCGGCGGTCAGGCGGGATCCCGCGAGGGCCCGTAGCCTGTCCTTCACCTGGTCCGGCATGGAGACAGACGCCCCGACATCAAACCGAAGCTCCACCGCGCTACTGGTCTTATTGACGTGCTGGCCGCCAGGCCCGCTCGCACGCACCGCCCGCTCTGTGATTTCGGCCTCGGCGGCGGTAAGCCAGACAGGATCGCTTGGCTTATGACTCAGGCGTCGTAACCCGGAGACTCGCGGTCCAGGCGACGCAGGGCGCCGGGCCAGGCCAGAGCCCCGCCGATGCCCCGGGAGGTCTGGGCGCGCACCTCATCCTGGCTGGCCTGGGAGGCGATGCGCAGGTTCTCGCGACCCGCCGAAAGCGCCATGACCTGCTGCTTACAGGCCCGCTCCAGATAGAACATATTCACCCAACACTCCGCCGCCGTCGCCCCCACAGTCAGGGTGCCGTGATTGCGCAGAAGCATCATCGTGGCCTTGCCCAGATCGGCGACCAGGCGCTCCTTTTCCTCTGGATTCAGAGCGATGCCTTCGTAGTCATGATAGGCAAGCCTCGGCAGGCAGATCAGAGCGTGCTGGCTGAGCGGCAGAAGCCCTTCGACCTGGGCCGCCACCGCGACGCCCTGATCGGAATGCAGATGCATCACGAAATGGGCGTCGTCGCGCGCCGCGTGAATCGCCGAGTGAATGGTGAAACCCGCCGGATTGATGAAATAGGGTGTCTCCTGACGGATGTTTCCCTCCAGGTCGATCTTCACCAGCGACGAGGCCGTGATCTCGTCAAAGAACTGGCCGTAGGGATTGATCAGGAAGTGATGATCCGTGCCCGGGATGCGCGCTGAAATGTGGGTGTAGATCATATCGTCCCAGCCATAGAGGGCCACGAGACGGTAGAGCGCGGCCAGATCGACGCGAGCCTGCCACTCCGCCTCCGACACCTTGCCGCTTAAGGAGAGAGTGGGGGTCAAGGATCCATCAGCCATGGCAATTTTCCTTCCGAATATCAGCGTGTCTGTTTTGTTTTAGACTCCTCCCACCACCGCGGGGCGTCAAGCGCGCATTGTCTCAATTCGCGGGGCCTGTATTCTCATCCGCGGGGAGTAAATCAATGACAATCCGCGACGCATTGGGCTTCCGCGACGCATTGGTGGTCCGGGACCTCTGCAAAGCCTTCGGAAAGCCCGCGGTTGATCGCCTGAGCCTGACGGTGCGCGGCGGCGAGATCTATGCGCTGCTGGGCAAGAACGGGGCGGGAAAGACCACAACCTTGCGGATGATCGTCGGGCTCCTCAAGCCTGACGCCGGTGCGATCAGGGTGTTCGGCGTCGACGCCCTCGGCGATCCGCGCGCGGCCAAGCAGATCATCGCTTGGGTCCCGGATGAGCCGATGCTTTATGATCGCCTGAGCCCTCTGGAATATCTGGAATTTGTCGCGGGTCTTTGGGGCATTGAACCCAAAACGGCGCGCGAAAGCGCCGAGACCCTGCTCAAATGGCTGGACCTCTGGGAGCAGCGCCATGAGCGGTGCGAGGGATTCTCCCGGGGCATGAAGCAGAAGACGGCCCTGGCCGGCGCTCTCATCCATGAGCCCCGTCTGTTGATCCTGGATGAGCCCCTCACGGGCCTTGACGCGGCCGCCGCCCGGCAGGTCAAGGATGTGCTGACGGCGCGCGCCCGGGCTGGCGCCACCGTGATCATCACCACCCACATTCTGGAAGTCGCCGAGCGGATCGCCGACCGGATCGGAATCATCCAGAGGGGGCGACTCCTGGCCGAGGGCAATCTCGCCGAACTCAGGCTCCGCGCCGGAGAGAATCAGGAAACCCTAGAGGATGTGTTCCTCGAACTCACGGCGGAAGAAGGCGCGCCCATCGCGTGAGCTTTCCCGCTCAGACCCTCCCCTGGCTCCTTGCCCACGAGTTGCGGCTCACATGGCGGCGACTATTGAGCCATCGCGGCCCGGCCTGGCGGACGCCTGTGCTGATCGGACTCTTTCTCCTGGCGGCGCTGGTGATCGGCGGCCCAGTGGGCTTCGCCCTGCGCGGGGTCAGCCTCTCGGTCACCGCGACGACCATTTTCGCCGGTGATGCCGCCATGGTCGTGTTTTTGATCTGGATGCTGTCCCAGGCCCTGGCGGCGGCCATAGAGGCCTTCTTCACGCGCGGCGACCTGGACCTGCTGCTCTCCTCGCCGGTCGACCCCGGCAAGGTGATGGTGGTTCGCTGCCTGGCCATCGCCACGACCGTGTTCACAGGCTTCGCGATCTTCGTCTCCCCCCTCATGATCCCGCTCGCGCTCATGGGCCATTTAGGGTGGCTGGCCCTCTACCCGATCCTGGCGGCCGCGGCGCTGACCGCCACGGCCATGGGGCTCATCCTGGCGAGCATCCTGTTCCGCCTGCTGGGGCCCAAACGCGCCCGCGCGACCGCGCAGATCTTGGCCGTCGTCCTGGGAGGAATCTTCTTCATCGCGGGCCAACTTCCCAACATGTTGGGACTGGGCAAGCTCAAGGCCTGGATCGTCGCGGCGCCGTCGGCGACCCCGGAGGCGGGCCATCTGGCGCGGACGATACTGGCATGGCCGATTCGCGGATTTTCGGGAGACCTGGCGCCCCTGACCGCGATGCTGATCGGGGGCGGACTCATCTTTTCAGCCGCCACCCTCTTTATCGGGAGACGCTTCGCCACCGACTCGGCCGCCGCCGCCGGCGTCGCCTCCACCCCGGCCATAAGGCGCGCCGACGAACGCTCATCATTTGTCGGCGGCATCGTGGCCCTGACGATCCGCAAGGAGCTTCGCCTCTTGGGCCGCGACATCACCCTCATCGCCACCGTTCTGTTCCGTCTGATCTATCTCGTGCCCTTGGCGCTGATTTTGGTGCGCAACGCTGATCAGCGGCTGGTCACCCTCGTCCCCATCGGGGTGGGGACGGTGACTTTCATGGTGGGTCAGACCGTATTGACCCTCGCCATGATCATGATCGCCGGCGAAGATTCACCTGATCTGCTGCGCAGTTCCCCCGCGGGAGCCGACACGCTTCGCCGCGCGAAAATGGCGGCGGCAATCCTCCCAGTGGTGATCGTCATGGCGGCCCCCCTTATCGTTCTGATGGTTCTGGAACCGGTCCCCGGCGTGGCCGCGGCGCTCGGCTGTGGCGTCATCGCGCTCGCCAACACCCTGATCGCGGCGCGTTTGCAGAGGCCGGCTCCTCGGGCGGCGTTCCGGCGTCGCGGCGGCGGCGCTTCGGTCACCGCCGCCATGGTCTCTCTGGTCATCAGCGGTCTGATCGCGGCGTCCGCGGGAATGGCCGCCGCCGCCTCGGTCTTCGCGCTTTTGCCCCTGATCCTGGCGGTGGGGGGGCTGGCCCTCATCAATGAGATCAAGCCCGCGTCCGCCGAATGACGCCATCTTAAGCTTGCTTGGCGGATCATTGAGAAAGCCCAGCGTCACTCCCACTTAATTCCGCAGGATCATGGATGACGCCCCCTCCCCCTTCGCCCAGACAGAGGAACAGGCCCGTCGCCGCCAAAAGGCCTATGCCCGGAAGCGGCGTCTTTGGGCCGAAGCGGTGGGGCGGCCCTATGTCGGCAAGCCCGATGCGCGTCCCCCGCCTGGGGAACTCGACGCCGAAGCCGACGAATAAATGCCTTTGACGCCGCCGACGCCGCCTCGCCCTGATCCACGCCATGACAGCCATATCTAACCGCCCGCCGTTTCGGCTGGCCTTTGTCGCGAGCGACCGGCCCGAGGCTCAGGCCGCCCGCCGTCGCCTGGCCCATATCCATGGTCACACGCCGGAAGATGACGCCGATATTGTCGTCGCCTTGGGCGGCGATGGCTTCATGCTGGAGGTTCTGCACCGGAACCTTGCCGCGCGCCGTCCGATCTATGGGATGAACCGGGGCTCCGTCGGCTTTCTGATGAACGACTATAGCGAAGACGATCTTCAGGAGCGGATCGCCGCCGCGGAACCCGCCACCATTCACCCCTTGAGCATGCGCGCCGTGGACACCGTCGGGCGAGAGCACCATGCCCTGGCGATCAATGACGTAAGCCTGCTGCGCGAGACCTATCAGGCCGCGAAACTGCGCATCCACATCGACGGCCGGACGCGGCTTGAGGAGCTGATCTGTGACGGGGCCCTGGTGGCCACGCCGGCGGGATCGACCGCCTATAACCTCTCCGCCCACGGCCCGATCATCCCGATCAACGCGCATGTTCTCGCCCTCACGCCCATCAGCGCCTTCCGCCCCCGTCGCTGGCGCGGCGCCCTGCTCTCCCACCACGCCAAGGTGATGTTCGAGGTTCTGGAGGCCGAGAAACGCCCGGTCAGCGCCGTGGCGGACAATGTGGAGGTGCGCGGGGTCGCCACGGTCGAGGTGACCGAGGATCGCACCACCTCTCTCGTGCTCCTCTTTGACGCCGGGCGCAGCCTTGAGGAACGCACCCTCGCCGAACAGTTCGCCGTCTGAAAGACTATTCGCCAAGCGGCCCATTCGAGGCCGCGAGCGCTAGGGAAGGAAAATCTTGGATGGTTGAACCGATCGCATCGCGCTTTGGCGCCTATACGCCCGCTTCCGAGGTCGTCGAAGGTATCGACCTTTCCGGCGTCACCGCCATTGTCACTGGCGCCGGCAGCGGCATTGGCGTGGAAACCGCCCGCGCCCTGGCCCTGGCGGGCGCCGATGTCGTTCTGGCGGTCAGACGGCCAGACGCCGCCGAGGCGGTCGCCCAAGAAATCAACGCCATGGGCAAAGGATCAGTGCGCACTGAACAGATCGACCTGTCGAGCTTCCGCTCCATCCGCGCCCTTGCCGCGCGCTGGGGCGAACGATCGCTGAATATTCTCATCAACAATGCCGGCGGCGGCATCATCCGCCCGTTTCTGGAGCATGACGCCGCCAGCCTACGCGCCACCGTGGATCGCAATTTATGGACCGCGCTCTGGGCCTGCCACAAGGCGCTGCCCGGCATGGTGCGGCGCAATTACGGGCGCATCATCAACATCGGCTCCGTCACCAGCGTTGCTGGTTACGCCGGACTCGGTCCTTATGGCGCAAGCCGCGGCGGTGTTCGCCAACTCACGATGAGCTTGGCTGACGATTGGGGTCCGCACGGCATTACAGTCAACTGTCTGGCGCCGGGTTGGTTCAAGACCACTCAGAACAAAGTGATGTATGAGGATAAAGAATGGGTGGCTTACCTGACTGACCGCATTCCTGTGAAGCGTCCGGGCCAGCCCGATGATCTCGATTCGGCGGTGGTTTTTCTAGCCGCTGAATCCAGCCGCTATATTACGGGCCAAACGCTTTTGGTTGACGGCGGGATCTCCACCGGCGCGGTGCGAGCGTTACCGAAGAAAAGTTGAGCCGTTGGCCAGCGGATAGGCGCAGTTCGAGTTGGGTGGTTGAGTGGTAATCAAAATTGGAGGACGGATTCGCTAGGCGGCTTGCGCGGCGGCGGGCTTTTCCTCCTTGGCGGCGGCGGTTTTCGACAATTCTTCGGCGAAAATCGTCTCAAAGTCGCGGACTTCCCAGCGCGCCCGGCCCTGTTGGATGGCGTTCTCGCCCATTTGATGGCGAGTTTGCGCTTCTTTTTTGGCAAGATCGACGGCTTGCGCTT
>PLFA01000019.1 GCA_003136615.1 Caulobacteraceae bacterium
GCTTGCGGACATGAACAGGGGGCGACACCCCTGACCGGCGACGGGCCCGGCCTGTGTGTGGTGGCGGGGGCGTCGGGGGGTATCGGCCAGGCGCTTTGCGCGGCGCTGATCGCACGCGGCGCGCCCGTGGTCGCCCTCAGCCGGCGCAGGCCNNGCCTCGCCGCCGCCGCCGCGCGCGTGCGGGACTTTGGCGCCAGCTTGGGGCCGACGAACGGCGCCTTGGGTGTCGTGATCGCCGCCACGGGGGTTCTTCATTCCGCCACCCTGACGCCTGAAAAGACTTATCGCGCGCTCAGCGCCGCGGCTCTCGCGGAGGCCTTTGCGGTGAACGCCATTGGCCCGGCGCTCCTGGCGAAGCATTTCCTGCCTCTGACGCCCCCGGCCGGGCGCAGCGTCTTCGCGGCTCTCTCGGCCCGGGTGGGGAGCATCGGCGATAATCGGCTCGGCGGCTGGCACGGCTATCGCGCCTCCAAGGCGGCCCTCAACCAGATCCTGCGCAACCTCGCCATAGAGCAGGCCCGCACGCGGCCGGAGTCGATCATCGTGGCGCTGCATCCCGGGACAGTGGCCACGGGATTGAGCGCGCCGTTCTCTGGCGGCGCTGCGAGGGAGGTCTTCACCCCGCAGGTCGCCGCCGCTCACCTCCTGAATGTCATCGACGGCCTCACTTCGGCAAACACCGGGGGCTTCTTCGCCTGGGACGGATCGCCGATCCCCTGGTGAGGGAAATGCAGGCCCGCGCGCGGCTGATTCGAAGAGAGAGCTTGCGTCAGACGTTTCGATGAAACGTCATCAAGCCCTAATCCGCGCGCTTGTTGGGATTGATCGTGTGCGCGGCCCTGGACGTGGCGCGGGACAGGAAGATCAGGCTGTTGAAGAGACCCAGGCGCAGCCCTTTCATGCGACCGTGAGTCTGCCAGTAGGTCTGGGTGTCGCCAGCGAAGCCCGCGCTCTCCCGGCTGTTATAATAATAGAGCGCCACGGACTGGCGCTGTTTGCCCTCCGCCACGGGCCGGGTGAATCCGTGCACGCTCTGGTCATCGGTCCTGAAGATCACGGCCCGGCCAAAGACGGGCGCCACCGACGCCTCGGGCGTGGCCCCGCCCTTGCGGGAGAGTTCGAGATCGCCCCCATCCTCGGCGCCCCAATGGGGATTGAGATAGATCAGCAGATTGACCCGGCGAAACAGGCTGAGGCGCTCATAGAGGTGAAAATCCGTGTGCGGCGCCAAGACGCCGCCGGGGCCGCTGCAATGCAGGCCGCCGCCGTCGAGGTAGGGATCGGGCAGGAGCTTCGCCTCCCCGGTGATCTGTTCCAGACACCGCAGAAAGGCGGGCTGGCTGCATTCGGCGATAAGCGCCGCAAACGGAGGCGGCATCGCGGAAATATCCGCGCATACCCGCTTGTTCCGCTGATAGGCGTCGCCAAATCCGCACCAATGCGGCCAGTCGGGGCCTGGGAAGGTGGACAGGCTCTCGCGCGCTTCCGGCTTCAGAAAATCATCAATGACGATATGGGGATAGGGCGAGGCCGTTGTGAACCGGCCGCGCAGCTCCGCAGTCTCGGCCTCTGAAAAACGCTTTATGACGGACATGTCGAACTCGATAGCGGGCCCCGCGCCAGATGGCAAAGTTTTGCCGAGAGATTTCAATGTACTGGCGTCACCGTGGCGGGGTCGGCGCAGAATCACAGGCCTTGCCGCGCAAGAGCCGCGTCGCTAACAGTCCCTGTTGTGGTGATGTGGGGTGACGGCGTGGGCGTGCATGATGAGCGAACGGCCTCATCGTGACTCGATTCCTCAATCTGATGGCCGATCGCGCGCCGGTTCGGAAAGTTATCAGGGCCCTCATCAGAAAGCTCCGCCTGGGATCGTACGGATTTCGTCTGTCCATCGGCGCCCTTGAGCGACCCCACTACGCCTATATCATTTATCAGGCCGCTTCCCTCGCCCGGCGGCTTCGGCTGCCCCGGATCAGCGTCCTTGAGTTTGGCGTGGCTGGCGGCGGCGGGCTGCTCAGCATGGAGCGCCATGCCGCGGAGATCGAAAAGCTGATCCCCGAGGTGAAGATCGAGATCTATGGTTTCGACACCGGCGCGGGCCTTCCGCCGCCCGCCGATTACCGGGATCTTCCCTATCATTGGAAGGGGGGATTCTTCGCCATGGATCCGGCCCGCCTGCGCGAGAAGCTGACCCGCGCGACCCTGATCCTGGGGGACGTGGCTGAGACGGTGAAGACCTTCGCGGCGACCTATAATCCCGCGCCCGTGGGCGCCATGTCGCAGGATCTCGACTATTATTCCTCAACGGCGGCGGCGCTGGGTCTGTTGAACGCCGAGAGCGCCTTCCTGGCGCCGCGGATCTTCTGCTATTTCGATGACACCATTGGCAGCGATAACGCGCTCTTCAATGACCATACCGGCGAGCGTCTGGCGATCGCGGAATTCAACGCCCAGAACGAGACCATCAAGCTCTCGCCCGCCTATCACTTAAGAATCCTCGATGGCGGCCAGGCCTGGAATCACCAGATCTGGATCGCCCACAGTTTCGCCCACCCGCACTACAACATCTATGTGAGCGACGAACCGGAGCAACTTCC
>PLFA01000195.1 GCA_003136615.1 Caulobacteraceae bacterium
GTATTGATCTTGTTGACGGGCGGACTGAACCTTCCGCTTTCCGTGACTCAGTCGGCGCGAACCACAGCTTTGATGTTCGGCGTATTCGCCCTCACGACGACGCTCGCTCTCTTCACGCTTCAATAAGTCCAACTGCGCGGCCGGACACGCTTACGCATGAAGCCCCGTCTGGAAGACGCGATGTGATCCACGCGACCTGCGGGCCTTGATCTTGTTTTCCCGGTTCCTACCTCCTGCCCGCCGAATGCGTTCAGGATCGGCGGTCGGGGTTTGGGCGGTTGGCCAGCGGCCAGCCATTTCACAAGGGAGATGATTGATGCTCATGAATTCAGAGATCGCCGTCCCGGTGAAGGGTCTACGAGAGGCGCGCGAGCGACTGCTCCGGCCGGCCGTGGGCTTCAGCCACCCCCTGGAGGTGGTGAAAGACCCGGACTTGAGCCTCGCCGACAAGCGGGCCATCCTCTCGTCCTGGGCGTCGGACGCCTGCGCGGTGGAAGGCCGGCCTGAGTGGCGCTGGCTGCTGGGGACAGATGGGCCGGTTCCGCTCGCGGACGTCACTCAGGCGCTCCGCCGGCTGGATCGCCTTGGCCCGGTGTTGAATTAACGCGCGCGGCGCCCGAGGAAAGAGGCGCCTTTACAGAGAGCAACAGACGACCACGCCCATGACAACCCTGACGGACGAAAAACCCGAAACCCGTTCCCCAGAAACCCGCTCCTTTGAAGCCGACGTGGCCAAGTTGCTGCACCTGATGGTGCATTCGGTCTATTCGGACAAGGACGTCTTTCTGCGCGAGCTGATCTCAAACGCGGCCGACGCCTGCGAAAAGCTGAGATACGAGGGCGTCAGCGATGCGGCGCTCCTGGGCGACGATCCCCAGCCGCGCATCACCATCGGTCTTGACCCGGCCGCGCGGCGTCTGACGGTGGAGGATAATGGGATCGGCATGAGCCAGGCCGAGCTGGTCGAGGCCTTGGGCACGATCGCCCGGTCGGGCACCAAGGCTTTCATGGAGCGGATCGCCGAGGCCAAGGAGGCGGAAGGCGCCCAACTTATCGGCCAGTTCGGGGTGGGCTTCTATTCGGCCTTCATGGTCGCCGACCAGGTTGAGGTCGCCTCGCGCCGCGCCGGCGCCGATGAGGCCGCGCTGTGGTCATCCGATGGCCTGGGAACCTACACCGTAACGCCGATCCCGAGGTCGGAGGCGCCGGCCCGGGGGACGCGCGTTACCCTGTTCCTCAAGGAGGAGGCCGCCGACTACACCGAGGCCTTCAAGGTCGAGCAGATCATCAAGGCCCAGTCGGGCCATGTGCCGGTCCCGATCTTCCTGACCGCGGCGCCGGACGCCGAAGCCAAACCCATCGCCGATGGGGTTGCGCTCTGGACCAAGCCCAAGGCGGAAATCACGGCGGATCAATATAAGGACTTCTATCAGAGCCTCGGCGGGGCCTTCGACGCGCCCGCCCTGACGCTGCACTATCGCGCGGAGGGCCTCCACGAATATTCGGTGCTGGCCTTTGTTCCCGAGACCAAGCCGTTCGACCTTTTCGATCCGGGTCGCACAGGCCGGATGAAGCTCTATGTCCGGCGCGTCTTCATCACCGACGAGGCGCAGATTCTTCCCCGCTACCTGCGTTTCGTGCGTGGGCTGGTGGACTCCGCGGACCTGCCGCTCAACGTCTCNNCGCGAGATGATCCAGCAAAGCCCCATGCTGGCCGCCATCCAGAAGGGGGTGACCAATCGGATCCTCTCAGAACTGGAGAAGATGTCGAGCAATGACGCCCAGGCCTACGGCAAATTCTGGGACAACTTCGGCCCGGTGCTGAAGGAAGGTCTCTATGAGGATTTCGCGCGCCGGGAGACCCTGCTCAGTCTCGCGCGGTTCACGACTTCCGCGTCTGAGGGGAAGGGACGATCTCTCAAGGACTATGTGGGCGATCTGAAGGACAATCAGACCGCGATCTATTATGCCACAGGCGACGACCTCGACCGGCTGGCGTCATCACCTCAGCTGGAAGGCTTTCGCGCCCGGGGCGTCGAGGTCCTGTTGCTGACGGACCAGATCGACAGTTTTTGGGTGACGGCCGGTCTCGACTATGAGGGAAAGCCCTTCAAGTCGGTCACACAAGGCGCGGCCGATCTCGCCCTTATCCCCCTGCTGGAGGGACAGAACCACCCCGCCGAGGCGCCCGAGGATGTCACACAGTTCATCGCCTTTGTGAAAACCACCTTGGGCGAGGCTGTCGCCGATGTGCGCCCCTCCGACCGATTGACGCAGAGCCCGGTCTGTCTGGTCGCCGCCGAACACGGCGTGGATCGGCAGTTGGAGAAGCTGTTGGCGGGCGCCGGCCGTCTGCCCGGAGGCTCGAAGCCCGTGCTGGAGATCAACCCGCAGCATGAGCTTATCGCCGCGCTCAGCCGGCTCAGCGAAGCCGATCACGCGTTCAAGGAAGATGCGGCCCGGCTTCTGCTTGACGATGCGAAGATCGCCGATGGCGAAGTTCCCGCCGACGTGAGAGCCTTCTCCGCGCGACTGGAGCGTCTATTCAGCCGCGCTCTGCCCTAAGCCGCCTAAGCCGCCTTCGCCAATATGTTCCGCAACGCCTGCTCAAACGCCTCGGCGGGTTGGCCGCCGGAGATCAGGTAGCGGTCATTGACGATCACGGCGGGTACGGAATTTATGCCCGCCCGCAGCCAATGCTGCTCGGCGGCGCGGACTTCGGCCGCATAGAGCCCCTGGTTGAGAACCTCGCGGGCCTTTTCGCCATCAAGGCCGGCCGCGACCGCGGCGGCGACCAGGACGTCATAGTCGCCGGGGTTCTGGCCTTCCGTGAAATAGGCTGTGAACAGGGCCCGCTTGAGGGCCAGTTGCCGGCCCTCCAGGCCCGCCCAATGAAGCAGGCGGTGGGCGTGGAAGGTGTTGTAGATGCGGCTCTTTTCGTTGGTCGCCATGCGGAAGCCGACCTCCGCGGCGCGGTCGTGGATCATCTTGCGCGTGGCCGCCGACTGCTCCGGCGTTGAGCCATACTTCTGCGCGATATGTTCGGCGACGTTCTGACCCTCGGGCGGCATATTGGGATTGAGCTCGAAGGGCTGGAAATGAATATCGGCGGCCGCGCTTTCGCCCAGGCGGTTAAGGGCCGTCTCAAGCCCGCCCAGGCCGATCACACACCAGGGACAGGCGATGTCGGAGACAAAGTCGATTTTGAGGGGCTTGGACATGAGGGCAATTTCCGGGTTTGACCGCTCAATAGATGGGGCGCCGGAGGGGATGTGTCACGTCCCTGCGGTCTCGCGTCGCGGGCCCGATTACCTCAAGGGTTATTGAAGAACCGCCGCCGGTGCGCCACCCCTAGCGCGATCCTTCTGGGCGCGATTCTTCAGGAGAACGGTCTTGTCAGTCTCGGCCTCCGCCCCGCGCGCGGCGATGGACAGCGGGTTTTCAGGCCTGCTGCGCGAATGGCGCCAGAAGCGCAAACTCTCGCAACTGGACCTGGCGCTCTCGTCCGGCGTCTCGCAGCGGCATGTGAGCTTCCTGGAATCCGGGCGGGCCAATCCCAGCCGCAACATGATCCTCAATCTCAGCGAGACCTTGGACGTGCCGCTGCGCGACCGGAACGATTGGCTGACGGCGGCCGGTTTCGCCCCGCTGTTCCGCACCCGCGCCCTGGACGATCCCCAGATGGGCCAGGTGATGAGCGCGGTAAGGATGATGCTGACGGCGCACGAACCCTTTCCCGCCATCGCGCTGGACCGCGCCTGGAACGTGCGGATGTCAAACCGGCCCTTTGACCTTCTGGGCGACCTGCTGGGCCAGGACGTATGGACGCGGGTGGGCGGGGCTCAGAGAAACCTCATGCGGCTGCTTTTCCATCCGGCGGGCATCCGCCCCCTGGTGACCAATTGGGACGCTGTCGGCCCCCTGCTCTGGCGCCGCGCCCTGCGCGAGGCCGAGGCCCTGGGCGGCCAGGAGATGAAGGCGGTGCTGGCGGACCTGGCGCCCTATCAGGACGCCGAGGTTCTCTGGTCCGCGGCCAATACGGCCTTGGCGCCGGTCCTGCCCTTCAACTTGAGGATCGGCGATCAGGCGATCTCGATGTTCGCGATCATTGCCACCCTCGGCACGGCCCAGGACGTCACGGCCGATGAGTTGCGCCTTGAAACACTGTTTCCGGCCGATGCAGAGTCGGAGGCCCTTTTTCGCGGCCTGGCCGCGGCGGCGGCATGATAACCCCCGACGTAATTGCGCGGCCCCCCCCCTTCAAGAAAAACTGTCTCTCAGTCTTAAACAGGAGAGACCCATGACCCAGACATCGCAGAGCCCGCTCGACATCGTTCGCGCATTTATGAAGGATATGGAACGGGGCGATTATGATTCCGCCATGACTCTGGTCGCGGATGATTGCCTCTATACAAACCCGCCGCCCTTGGGATCCGTGAATGGGCCCGCCGATATGCGTGGCATCCTGGAGCCTTTCTTCGCGCCGACACTAGAGAATGAACTGACGGTGCTGCGCGCGGCGTCGGATGGGCCCGTTGTCTTTATCGAGCGGCTCGACCGGCACCGCCTCGCCGACAAGTGGGTCGAGTTGCCCGTGACGGGGGTGCTGGAGGTGCGCGATGGCAAGATCACGTCATGGCGCGACTATTTCGACGCCGCGACAATTCTGAGTGTGTGGCCCGCAGCGTAGGGCTTGTAACACGCTTGGAGGCCGCGGGGCGGGGGCAGGTCAGCCGATCAAGCTCCGCCCGGCAATCGCGGCCAGACCCGCCATGCGCCCAGGGCGTAGTTGGCGCCATAGATCAGCACGACAACCGAGCTCCAGATCCAGAATGGTGTCACGGCCTTAGGCTGGGTGATGAGCAGCCAAAACAGATAGGTCCCGCGAAGCAGGTAGATGACAGCGATTACCGTCAAGCCCAGCCGCAGAAGCGGGAGCGGCGGCAAAATCCCGGCCCCGGAGAAGCCATAGGCCGCCCAGATCGCCAGGATAAACGCGATGAACAGGGTGATGAGCGTGGGCCTAAACGAGCCGCGCTCGGCCAGCCGCGCCATGCTCTCCCCCGCCCCAAAGAATTGGTACCAGGCGGGTCCGCCGACGATAATGGCCAGGTGCAGGAGGGCGGCGAGCGCGCTCAAGGCCCCCGCGAAGACGAGAATTCCGCCTTGCGGCGCCATGGCGATACCGACGAACGCCATTCACCCGGCCGGCGGCGCGGGCGTCACCAATCCGATCATATTGGACGCCGTATCCGTCACCCAGGCGAAGCGGCGGCCGTCGGGAAGGGCAATGGGGCCGACAAATTTGCTTCCCCCCGCCGTGGCGACGCGCTCCAGCGCCGCGTCGATGTCGTCCACCTCGATATAGATCAGCACATAGTTGTCCGGGGGGTGGCCCAGGGCGTTGAGCATGGCGGTGGCGCCGCCCTCGTGGCCGGAGATCACCTGATGCACGGGGCCCGCGGCCGCCGTCTTCCAACCAAATACAGCGGCATAGAACTGGGCCGTCGCGGCGGAGTCCTTCGAGCCGATTTCGACGTGGACGATTGGCGAGGGCATTAGGCTATGGCGCAGCCACCTTGAAGCTATTGTTCGCCCGGTCACGGTCAGGGAGCTTGTGGTCGGGATCGATGGTGGCGGAGAGTATGGCGGGGCCGCCGACGAGGCTGAGGGTCGCTTTGGCGCCCAATTGCCAGGCCTCCGCGGGAAGGGGAACGCGCTTCACCACGCCGCCCGCGTACTGAACCTCCACGACGGTGGGCATGACGAGTTTATCGAGGGTCTCAACGGTGATCCGCGCGCCCTTGGCCGGGTCGCCCTCCACGTAGGAGACGCCCGTCACGGCGAGATCAAGCTGCCAGTTTTCGAAGAACCAGCCGCGCCACCACCAGGCCAGATCCTCCCCGGACTCGCTATCCATTTCGCGGAAGAAGTCGCTGGGCTTGGGGTGCTTGAAGGACCAGTCGGCGATATACTTGCGGAAGGCCGCGTCGAAGCGTTCAGGCCCCAGGATCTCCTCGCGCAGGAGGCGAAGGCCAAGCGCCGCCTTGAAATAGGTGACCGGGTGCCGGTAGCGCTCAGAGATCAGATCGGCCCGGGTCATGATCGGCGGCGCGGCGGGATCGGCGAGGAGGGACAGGATCTCGTCCACGGGATTTCCCCCGCCTGGGGCATATTCGCTGTCGCGCTTGGGGCCATAGACGCCGCCGGCGAAATCGTCGGACTCATAGGTGTCGATGAAGGTGTTAATCCCCTCATCCATCCAGGCGTTTCGGCGCTCGTCGGACCCCACGGTCATGGGAAACCAGGTGTGGCCGATCTCGTGGGCGGTGATCCAGAAAAGCAGCTTTCCCTTGTCGGTGATGCCGTCGAAGACGAGCCCGGGATACTCGATCCCCGCGGCGCCGCCGGCCACGCTGACGGCGGTGGAATAGGGATAGACGCTCCAGCGCTTTGAGAAATTCTCCACGGCGTTTTTCATATATTCCGTGGACCGGCCCCAGGCGTCCGAGCCCGCGCTTTCCAGGGGGTAGACGCTCTCCGACAGCGACGTGCGGCCGCCCGGCAGGTTGATCTTGGCGGCGTCCCAGACAAAGGCGCGGCTGGCGGTGAAGGCCACGTCGCGGGTAGCCGCCATGTGGTAGCGCCAAGTGCGCATGCCTTTGGGCGGCGGGGCGGCGGTGTCGGCCTTCACCTCTTCCGGGGTGCGGATCATGACTGTGGCATCGCTTAGCTTGGCCTTGGCAAGGCGGGCCCGCTGGTCGGGGGTGAGCACGTCGGCGGGGTTGGTGAGATCGCCATCGCCGATGACCATCATGTCGGCGGGGACGGTGACGGCGTAGTCGAAATCCCCATATTCCAGATAGAATTCCTGGGCGATGTAGGGGAGCGTGTCCCAGCCGCGGACATCATCGAAAACGGCCATGCGCGGATACCATTGGGCGAGGTCGAAGATGGGGCCGCCCGGCGTTTCCACCCAGGCCGTGCGGCCGCCGAAGAGCCCCGGCATGACATAGTGATAGGCGATGCGCAGCTTGATCTTGGCCCCCAACCCGGCGAGGGGGCGATCAAGGGCCACGCGCATGCGCGTGTCGGACACGAGATAGGGGGCGGCGACGAAGGCGCCGTCGCGGGCGATCTCCACCTTATCGATGACATAGCCGTCAGTGACGTCCGACGGCTTGCGATAGCTGCCGAACAGAACCGCGGAGCGGGCGTCGGCGCGATAGATATTCTGATCGAGCTGGACCCAGAGGCAACCGAGCTGGCTGGGGCTGTTATTCGCGTAGGTGATGGTCTCGTGGCCCGTGAGCGTCTTGGCCACAGGATCCAGGATCACCGAAATGTCGTAATCGGCGCGGTTCTGCCAATAGACGGGGCCGGGCGATCCATCCCCCGAGCGGTAAAGATTGACCCCCTCGGGAAAGGCGATGGGGGCGAAGGTCTCGCGGGGATTGAAGGGGCTTTGGACGGGGGGTGGGGACTTTGGGGCGGTCGGGGCGCTTGGCTTGGTCTGGGCG
>PLFA01000049.1:0-1745 GCA_003136615.1 Caulobacteraceae bacterium
TTGCCGGTGGCGGAGGTGATCGCACGGTGGTCGAAGAGATTGAAGCCTGCGACCTTCATCTTGAACTTGCCGAAGTCATAGGCGAGGCTCGCATTGGTTGTGTTGTAGGAGCCAATTTCCTCCTCGGTGAGGTTGTTCGGCAGGGCGGCGTTTAGAGCGGCCTGATAGGCCACCTGCCGACCGACCTCCTTATAGGTCAGGCCCGCCTGCCACTTCTCGTAGCCATAGATCAGGCCAAAGGCGTCGGTCCATTTTGGCGCATTCAGTTCGGTGAGATCGCTTGAACGGTTCTTGGCGGTGTTGATCGAACCGTTGCCGAAGACCGAAAAGCCCAGCGGCAGGGCGTAGGTGACCTCACCCTCCACGCCCGAATAATCCGCCGTGCCGATATTGCAGTAGGCGCCGTCGGTATTCACGCCTGGGCAGGCGGCTTCAAGATTGGAGCCGTGGATGAAATAGACATCGCCGTCGGCGGCCAGGCGGCCTTTGCTGAACACGGTTCCCACCTGATAGTTCGTCGTGGCCGCGGGCTTCAGGTTCTGCAGGCTGAGACCGTCCGAATAGAGGTATGATAGCGAGGGGATAAGAAACCCTGTCGCGTATTGGGCATATACCGACCAATAGGGAACGAACTTGTAGTTGACCGTGAAGAAATATAGCGGGCTGTTATAATTGTTGCTGCCGGCGATATAGCCTCGCGCGACCGGACCTGAAACGCTGTTCTCAATGCCAGCCACTGTCCGGCGGAAGTCCACAAATTTGATGCCGGGTGTGATGCTCAGGTTGTCGGTCGGGTTGATCACGAAATCGGAGAATACCTGATACTGAATCCAGCTTGAATTCTCGGCTGTCTTGACGTTTGTGTTGTTGCCCTCGAATTCTGGCCCGGTAACCTGTGAATAGCGGAAGTCACCAAGACCATTGGTCAGATCATAAATGATGTTGTGACGATCCGTGATAGAGCCCTCGATCAAGGCGCCGGCCTTGATCACGCCTGACCAAGAGTTCCANNCTTTATCCTTGGTCGGATCGTCGTTCACGCCCGTTAGAAGACCGGCGTTATTGTTGTCCGAAATGGTCTTGTTGCTATAGAAATAGGTATAAAACTGATCATCCAGCGTGAAGCCGTGTCCGAGATCATTTCGATAGTCGATGTACTCAAAATCGGTATTTTTCTTGATTTCGTTGTCCCCATAATAGAGGGGATTTGTAGGAATGTTGGAGAGGGAGAAATCCTTCCCGTAGGTGAGGACCTGCTGAATAGATTCTCCCCCGTTAACGTCAGCCTGGAAGTATTTTGTATATTCCTCTGTAAAGAAGAACGTCAGGCTGGAATGGCTGTCAATCGGTTGGACGACCTTAACCAGACTATTATAGGCCAGCGCCGAGGAATAGGAGAGTTCGGTGTCAGACGAGCGATAGTCGAAGATCGCCAGGACCTTGGTCCCACCTGTCTGGGGGATGGCGCCGGACTGGAGCGTGGTCACGGTGTCAAAGGTGTTCCACGTGCCATAGGTCAGCTTCTCGTCCACATTGGCGGTGTCGGTCACCGTGGGCGAAAAGAGGTGAACGGCGCCCCCGTAATTGGCCTGACCAAGGTCCCCCGCGGCGCCAGGACCCCGATCAATGACCGCCGCGCCAATGGTCGATGTCGGGAAATAATCAGAGGGGTGATGGGTCGGATCATTGGTGTCGCCAAAGGCGATGCCGTCATAAGTGATGTTGAACTGTCCGTCCTGAAATCC
>PLFA01000049.1:1810-19626 GCA_003136615.1 Caulobacteraceae bacterium
GAATCGTTGCCGGCGACGGTGATCGGGGGCGCGACGGGCGCCGGGGCATCGCCGGCGCATGCGCCTTGCGCAAGCATAACGGCCAGCACGGCCGAGGAAGCGGCCAAAAGGCCACGGCTGACGTTGGACATTGTCGTTTACCCCGCGCTTAGGCGCCCTAGTTCTTTGGCGGGCGCTTTCCCGAATACGGACGGGGGTATGGCCCGGTTTCTTGAACCCTATGTGAAGCTATGACGATGGTTTTGTGACAATCTTGGCCGCGCTGGGCAGGCCCATGGCGGGGAAAGGCGGGGCTTGCTAAACCGCTCTCAAGAGGGGCGTGGTCGTGGACATCCGGAGGCTTTGATGACGACCCTGCGCGACGAGCTTTTGGACCTCATCGCCGCCGAGGCGCTGATTGATCGCGCGAAGCTCGCGCCGTCGGCGACCCTCGCCGACCTTGGCCTCGACTCCGTGGGGGTGGTGAGCATCGTCTTCGCCGTGGAGGATAAATACGGCGTGGAGATCGCCGAGGACGCCTTCAACGACGCCCCCGATCTCAATGGATTCCTGGGGCGCATCGAGACGATCATCCAGACGCGGCAGGCGGCCTGACGCGAGAATGCNNCGGCGCGGCGGCCAACTGGGCTGCGGCGCGGGACGGTAAGGGCGCCATTGCGCCTCACGACTTTGATCCCGGCCCCAATGGTCCCGCCGCCCACACAACGCCCGCGGCCTTGATTGCGGGCGATCTTGTCGGCCCCCTGGAAATGGCGCTTGGCCGCAAGATCGGCGCCTCACTTGATCCGTTCGCCTTGTTGGCCCTCGCGCCTGCCCATGAGGCCCTGAACCAGGCAGGCCTCATCGGACACCCCGACCTGGAGCATCGCACGGCCTTGGTGCTGGGGCACGGCTTCGCCGGGATCCATACTCTGGAAGCGAGTTACGAGCGCTTCTATGGCCAGAAGGCCGCGCGTCTGCACCCTCTCACCGTGCCCAAGGTCATGGTCAGCGCCCCGGTCAGCGCGGTGGCCATGGAGTTCAAGATCCGGGGTCCGGTCTTCGCCGTCTCCAGCGCCTGCGCCTCCTCCGGTCACGCCATCGCCCAGGGCGCAGGTTTCATCGCCTCGGGCGCCTGCGATGTCGCGCTGGTGGGCGGCAGCGAAGCCATCGCCACGCCGGGCTGTCTGCGAGGTTGGGAGGGCTTGGGAGCCATCACCGCAACCACATGCCGGCCATTTTCGACCGGGCGCGATGGCATGGCCATCGGCGAGGGCGGGGCCGTGATGGTTTTGGAAGCTCTTGACCACGCGGAGGCTCGGGGCGCGACGATCCTCGCCGAATATGGCGGAGCTGGCCTCTCCTCCGACGCCTTCCACTGGACNNCCGGTGAGCGCCATGCGCGCGGCCCTGGCGGCGGCTCATCTTGAGCCCGACGCGACTGTGCTGATCTCGGCCCACGGCACCGGCACCCCACTCAATGACAGGAACGAGGCGGCCGCCATCCATGAGGTCTTCGGCGCCCGCGCCAAGGACCACCCGGTCATCGCCACCAAGAGCGCCCACGGCCACCTCATCGGCGCCGCCGCCGCGCTTCAGGGCGTCATCGGCCTGATGGCCCTAGCCGAAGGGATCGCCCCGCCCATCCTCGGCTGGCAAGGCGCCGATCCAGACTGCGACCTCAACCTGGTCCTGACGCCCGCCCAGCCCGTCGCCGTCGACGCCCTGCTGCTAAATGCGTTCGCGTTTGGGGGGCTGAATACGGCGTTGGTGTTCCGGCGGTGGGGGTGAACGGGAGGGATTCAGCCCCTCATCAGTGCCTGGACGGTCAACTCTTCAACGTCACCCGCCGGTGCGCCGTTTCCCGCATCGTCAGGGACGCCAAGAGCCCGACCGCCGTGGCGGCAATGGTGTACCAGGCGACCGAAAGGGGATCGTGGGTGAACTCCACGAGGGAGGCGATGATCGGCTGGGTCGTGCCGCCGAAGACCGCCACTGCGACGGCGTAGACCATCCCCATGCCCATGACCCGGACCTCCTTGCGCAGGGACTCGGCGATGGCGACGAAAACGGCGGCGGTGGAGAGGGCGCTGGAAAAAGTGAGGATCGCCGTGCCGATCAAGAGGGCGGGCCCGTTGTGGAAATGCACGATCAGCCAGAAGACGGGCCAAGTGGCCAGAAGGAAGAATACCCGGGGCCAGATCATCAGGGGCCGCCGGCCGAAACGGTCCGAGAGCGCGCCGCCGATGAGCCCCGCCACCAGGCCGCAGGTTCCGCTCACCGCCGTGGCGCCCAGGGAAACCCCGGCGGGCATGTGCAGGGTCTTAAAGGCGTAGGTGGTGAGGTAGGCGAAGACATAGGTGGAGATCGTAGAGGCGCCGATGAGCCCCAGTCCGCGGAGCAAAACAGGCGTCCCGGACTTGAGGCTTGTATCATCGGCCTGGGCGGCGGTGCGGGCCTCGTGCCGATGCAGGGTCTCGGGGAGGGTCCGCCGCAGGAGCAGACCGAAGGGCAGGGCGATGGCGCCGATGAGAAAGGCGGCCCGCCAGCCCCAGGCTTGCAGGGCGGCGACGCCGGCGAAGGTGGTGAAGGCAAGTCCAATGCCGGCCCCCACGAGATTGGCGAGATTCTGGCTGCCGCCCTGCCATGCGCCGTAAAGCCCGCGATGGGCCGGCGGCGAAGACTCCACGAGAAAGGCGGTGGTGGGGCCGACTTCGCCTCCGAGGGCGAAGCCCTGACATAGGCGCCAGATCAGGACCAGGATCGGCGCCAGCGGACCAATGGCCGCATAAGAAGGGGTCAGGGCAAGGCCGAGGATCGCGACTCCCATGAGCGAAAAGCTCAGGATCATCGCCGGGCGCCGGCCATGCTTATCGGCCCAGCGGCCGATGATCACGGCGCCGAGCGGCCGGGGGATGAACCCCACGCCAAAGGTGATCAGTGTCAGAATCAGGCTGACGAAAGGCGTCTTGCTGGGGAAGAACGCCTGGCCGATCTGGCTGGCGAAGGTGGCGTAGACGGTGAAGTCATAGAATTCCAGCGCATTGCCCGCCACCGCGGCGGCCACTTGGCGCGCGGAGATTGGCGGGTGAGCGACCGTGTGCGGCGTCGCCGCGTCGCTCATGAAGGCAAGGCTCCGCGCGCGGCGACCAGCTGCTTGTAGACCGCGGGCGAAGGGGTGAGGGTAAGGGGCCAGATTAGCGCGCTCGTCACCGCGCCGAGGGCGATCCGCAGCAGACTGACCGGCATGAAAAGCTCTGCAATCGTCTGGGGCTGGTTCGTGAGGAATTCCTGGAGCCGCGAGCCCAGCACCAGGGCGCCGACCCCCATCTCCACGAGCCAGGCCAGGAGCACCACGACGGCTGTCAGGGCTGTGGCCAGAAAATAGGTTCCGAGGATCGGCCAGAACCGTCCCCGGGTTAGCGCCCAGGAACCCCCGAGGTTGATCTTTCCGGTGTCAAAGGTCGAGGCCAGCACAAGTGACAGGCGCACTGCCAGAATTGCGATGATACAAAGCGCGGTGGCGACAGTCACCGCGCCGACCAAAATACCGACCACTTTTCCGCCCAGGGCGGCGAATCCCGCGCAAAGGGCGACAACCACCACCAAGCCGAAATAGGCGCTGATGAAGACGATCGCCAGAAGCACCATCGCCCCCAAAAGGCGAAGCTCATCCATCCCCAGACGCAGGAAGCCGAAGGTCCTCTCCTGGGGGCGCAGGATGGCGCGGTTCATCGCCGCATAGGCTATGCAATTGACCACCAGGGCCACGGCCGCCGTGGAGAAAATGGCGGGGGCCAATGCAGCCAGGACGGGGAGCGCCTGACTGGGGTCGGCTTGCAGTGTCTGGGGGTCGATAATCTTTCCCCCCGTGGCGAGAAAAGCCCCGCTGATCGCCAGAGAGAAAATCAGGGAGGCCAGCGCCCAGAAAATCAGGGCGACGGGGTTTTCCCGAACCACCCGAAAGCCGGTGAAAGCCGTGTCCGTCACCGCGATGTCACTCATGGCAAGCCCCCGACCGCGCCACTAGAGACGCCGACACGCGATTCTAGTCCCAGAAAAACTGACTCGCGGCTAGAGGGCCGCCAGGACCGCATCGCCCATTTGGGCGGTCGTGAGCGTGCCGCCGAGATCCCGGGTGCGCGCGCCGCCGGTAAGGGCGGCGGCCACCGCCGCCTCCAACGTATCCGCCAGGCTCGCCCGCTTCAGCGACCAGCGCAGGGCCATGGCTAATGAGAGGATCGCACCCAGCGGGTTTGCGAGGCCTTGGCCGGCGATATCCGGCGCCGAGCCATGTATCGGTTCATAGAGGCCGGGCGCACCATCGACGCCCAGGGCGGCCGAGGGCAGCATGCCCAGCGAGCCGGTGAGCTGGGCCGCCTCGTCCGAGAGCAGGTCGCCAAACAGATTGTCGGTGAGAATGACGTCGAACTGCCGGGGGTTCTTGACGAGCTGCATGGCCGCGTTGTCGGCCAGCATGTGCTCTAGCCCCACATCGGCGAATTCGCGGGCGTGCAGGGCGGTGACCACCTCCCGCCAGAGAAGGCCGGTCTCCATGACATTGGATTTTTCACAGGAGGTCACCTTGTTTCGCCGGTTGCGAGCCAGGTTGAAGGCGACGCGCGAGACCCGCTCGATCTCTGTGGTGTCATAGACCTGGGTGTCCACGCCCCGGCGCCGGCCGTCGGCCAAGGTCTCGATGCCCCGGGGTTGGCCGAAATAGACCCCGCCCGTGAGCTCGCGCACGATCATGATATCGAGCCCGCGAACAACCTCCGGCTTCAGGGTGGACGCGTCGGCCAGGGCGGGGAAGCAGAGGGCCGGGCGCAGATTGGCAAAGACGCCCATGGCCGAACGCAAGCCCAGCAGGCCCGCCTCCGGCCGCAAATGACGCGCCACGCCCGCCCATTGGGGCCCACCCACCGCGCCCATGAGCGCCGCGTCGCACTTCAGCGCCAGATCGCGGGTCTCATCGGCCAGGGGCGTCCCGAGGGTCTCGTAGCTGATCCCGCCAAAGGCTCGCGTCTCGATTGCAATCTCGGGGGCGAGCCGCTCCAGGACCCTTCGGGCCTGATCCGTCACCTCGGGCCCGATGCCGTCGCCTGGCAGAAGAAGGAGTGTGGTCATCACTTAGAGCGGGCTTTCGCTGGAAATCTCATAGCTTCTGATCTGTCGATCAAAGAACCCCAAGCCAGCGCGTTCGACTTGCCAGGCCTTCATATGGGGGCTGAGGAAATGGGCGGCGAGACAAGCCTGGTCGCGCCAGATCTCGAAGACGCGGATCACGCCGACCTCCATGACGTCCGCGCCATAGCTGTAGGTCAGGCAACCGTCTTCGGCCTTTGTGGCCTCCACCACGGCGCGCAGGGGTGTCATGAGGGCGTCGAGGTTTTCCGGCGGCACGCGGAAGGTTCCCGCCACGATGACCGTCACGGCCGGCGCCTCAAGCCGGCGCGAGCCACGGCTGGTCGAGGCTCCGTTTGGCTTCGAAACGGTCGATCTCGCTCCTGTGGCCGAGGGTCTCTCCGATAGAGTCGAGGCCCTTGAGCAGCTTGGTCTTAGCGCCTGGGTCGATGTCGAAGGGAAAGCTCTTGCCCGATGGCGCGGTGACCACTTGGCTCTCCAGATCGACCGTGAACACGTGATTTCCGCCCTTGGCCTCGCCCATCAGTTCCTTGGTCGCCGCCTTGGGAAGCGTGATCAGCAGAAGGCCGTTCTGCAGCGAGTTGCTGCGGAAGATATCGGCGAAGCTGGTGGAGATGATGCAGCGCACGCCAAAATCCATGAGCGCCCAAGGCGCATGCTCGCGGCTTGACCCGCAGCCGAAATTATCCCCCGCGATCAACACACCCGCGCCGGCGAAAAGGGGATCGTCCAGCACGAAACCGGCTTTGGGCTGGCCCTCGGTGTCGAAGCGCAGATCGTAGAAAAGCCCCTTGGCCAGGCCCACGCGTTCGGTGGTCTTGAGGAACTGCTTAGGGATGATCTGATCGGTGTCGATATTGTCGACATCCAGCGGCGCGGCCTTAGACGTGAGCGTGGTGAAGGGTTTCATGAGTTTAGCCTAGGCTAGACGGTCACAGGAATTCGCGCACATCGACGATGTGGCCGGCAATGGCCGCCGCCGCCGCCATGGCGGGGCTCATCAGATGGGTGCGGCCGCCGCGCCCCTGACGCCCCTCGAAATTGCGGTTTGAGGTGGAGGCGCAGCGCTCTCCCGGCGACAGACGGTCCGGGTTCATGCCAAGACACATAGAGCAGCCGGGCTCCCGCCAATCGAAACCCGCGGCGCGAAAGATCAGGTCCAGACCTTCCTCTTCCGCCTGGGCGCGCACCAAGCCCGAGCCTGGAACGACCATGGCGCGCACATGACTTGCCACCTGGCGCCCCTCCGCGATGGCGGCTGCGGCGCGCAGGTCCTCGATCCTGCTATTGGTGCATGAGCCAATAAAGACCCGGTCGATCTTGGCCTCATCGATCCTCTGGCCGGCCTCCAGGCCCATATAGTCGAGGGCGCGACGCACATTGACGGCGTGATCGGCGTCCAGAGACGCAGGATCAGGGACGCTTCCTGTCACCGGCGCGACGTCCTGCGGGCTGGTGCCCCAGGTGACCATGGGCGCCAACTGGCTAACATCGATGGTGAGTTCCTGGTCGAACCTCGCGTCTGGGTCCGAAAACAGCGTTTTCCAATGCGCGAAGGCCATCTCCCAGGCGCCGCCCTTGGGCGCGGCGGGCCGACCCACGAGATAGGCGAAGGTCTTCTCGTCGGGGGCGATGAGGCCTGCCCGGGCGCCCGCCTCAATGGTCATGTTGCAGAGGGTCATGCGCCCTTCCATGGAAAGCGCTCTGATCGCCTCGCCGGCATATTCGATCACGTGGCCGGTGCCGCCGGCCGTGCCGATCTTGCCGATCAGGGCGAGGGCGAAGTCCTTGGGGCCGACGCCCGGGGGCGCGACGCCGGTAAAGGTGACGCGCATGGACTTGGACTTCTTTTGACGCAGGGTCTGGGTAGCGAGCACGTGCTCCACCTCCGAGCTGCCGATCCCATGGGCCAGGGCCCCGAAAGCGCCGTGGGTGGAGGTGTGGGAGTCACCGCAGACGATGGTCATGCCCGGCTGGGTGCGGCCCTGCTCCGGGCCCACAACATGGACGATGCCGTTGCGGATATCGCCTAAGGGGAAGATCTCGATTCCNNGTGGGCACATTGTGGTCGATCACGGCCAGGGTGCGGCCAGGGCGGCGCACGGGCCGGTGGGCGGCCTTCAGGCCGGCGAAGGCCTGGGGCGTGGTCACCTCATGAATGAGGTGCAGATCGATATAGAGGATCGCCTCGCCATTCTCGTCCTGCGAGACGAGGTGGGCGTCCCAGATCTTGTCATAGAGGGTCTTGCCGGTCATGGCGCGCATCTAGAGGAGAGGGGCGTCGCCCGTCCAGAGTTTCAAAATCTATAGGTCTCGAGCAGCAGGTTCGTCTCACTGGCCGAGATGCCCTTGATCCTGCGGATATCGTCCAGGGCATGGCTGAACCCGGTGAGCGTGTCGGCGCGCAGCTCGGCCACCATATCCCACCGGCCATTGGTCATGTGGATCGCCTCCACGGCGGTGACGCCGCGCAGCGCCTTGATCACGGCGGCGGCGGTTTCCCCCTCGACGGCGATCCCCATCATCGCCCGCACCCCCAGGTCTTGATCTCGATCGTGAACCTTCACGGTGAAGCCGAGGATGTCTCCCCGCGCGATCATCCGGTCGATGCGATTTTGCACGGCGCCGCGCGACAGGCCGACAGCCCGCGCCAGTTCAGTAATGCTCACGCGGGCGTCGGCGCGAAGCAGAGCGATCAGTTTGAGGTCTGGTCCGTCCATCGATCCGTCAATTCGTCATCACCGCCTCGCATTTTGAATATCAGACTAGCGATATTGATCCTTTTGCCAACTATTCGCTGACGCACGGACACGGCACCCTTCGAATCGCTTCGCCCTTCGCGAAGCTTTGAAGGGATCTGATCACCATGACCGCGACCCCTCACATCCTCATGGCCCGGCCCACCCATTACGAGGTGGCCTACGAGATCAACCCTTGGATGAAGCCTGCCGCCTGGCGTGACGGTGGGCGCGCCAATAGCCTGGCGGCCCAGCGGGCCTGGACGGCTCTGCGCGGCGCCCTGGAGACCAGCGGGGCCAAGGTTCACGCCATGGCGGGCGTCGCCGGCGTTCCCGATCTCGTCTTCCCCGCCAATGCCGCCGTGGTTCTGAACCGGACGGCCTTGCTGGCCCGTTTCCGCCACCCGCAGCGTCAGGCCGAGGCGCCCCATAATCTCGCCGCCCTGGAGGGCCTGCGCGCTGCGGGCGTCCTCGACCGGGTGATCAGCTTCAATGACGACATCCATCAGGAGGGCGCCGGCGATTGTATCTGGGACGCCACGCGGCGGCTGTTCTGGGTGGCCTCGGGCCCGCGCTCGAGCCCAAGCTCCCTGGCGCGCATCGCCGAGGTTTTCGGCGAGGAGGTCGTGCACATGCCGCTGGCCACCGACCGATACTACCATCTCGACACCTGCTTCTGCCCCTTAAGCGGCGGCGAGGTGCTCTATTACCCTCCGGCGCTTAGCGAGGACGCCCTGGCCGCGCTTCACGCGCGCACCCGCCCCGACCAGCGTGTGATCGCCACTGACGAGGACGCCGAGGCTTTCTGCGTCAACGCCGTCTCCATCGGCCCAGACGTGATCATGGCCCGCCCCCCGGCGCGATTGGCGGCGCGCCTGAGCGAGCGGGGTTACCGCGTCATCAGCGTCAACCTGGATCCGTTCCTGCTCTCCGGCGGCGGCGCTTTCTGCATGACTCTGCGCCTGGACCTGACGAGCGAGGCCGCCCTCACGCCGGACTTGGCCACGCCCGCCTTGCTCACCGCCTGACAGCCACCCTTATTGGAGCCCCGTCATGATCAGCGATGTCCTTGAAGCCCGCGTCCGTCCCCAGGTCGATGTCCGCGCGCTGGAGGCCGAATATGGCGCCCGCAACTATAAGCCGCTCGATGTGGTGATCGCCCGTGGAGAGGGCGTCTGGCTCTGGGATGTGGAGGGTCGCCGCTATCTCGACTGCCTATCGGCCTATTCGGCGGTAAACCAGGGCCATTGCCACCCCCGCATCGTCGCCGCCCTCACCGATCAGGCCCAGCGCCTCACCCTCACCTCCCGCGCCTTCCGCAATGACCAGCTGGGTCTCTTTTATGAAGAGATCTGCCAGCTCACGGGCTCCCATTCGGTCCTGCCGATGAACACGGGCGTCGAGGCGGTGGAAAGCGCCCTCAAGGTCGCCCGAAAGTGGGGCTATGAGGTCAAGGGCGTCACGCCGGGCGCCGCGGAGATCATCGTCTGCGCTGGCAACTTTCACGGCCGCACGCTCTCGGTGGTGGGCTTCAGCACGGACCCCACGTCCACGGGTGGTTTTGGCCCCTTCACCCCGGGCTTTCGCATCGTGCCCTTTGGCGACGCGGCGGCGCTTGAAGCGGCGATCACGCCCAACACCGTCGCCGTGCTCATCGAGCCGATCCAGGGTGAGGCGGGGGTGATCATTCCGCCGGCCGGCTATCTGGCCGCCGTCCGCGCCGCCTGCACGCGCCATGACGTGATCCTCATCCTCGATGAGGTCCAGACTGGGCTGGGCCGCACGGGCAAGCTCCTGGCCGAGGAGCATGAGGGGGTTGAGGCGGACCTGACCCTGGTCGGCAAGGCCCTATCGGGTGGGGTCTATCCCGTCTCAGCCGTGCTCTCCAACAAGGAGGTCCTGGGCGTTCTGAGGCCCGGCGAGCACGGCAGCACCTTCGGCGGCAATCCTCTGGCCTGCGCCGTGGCCCGCATGGCGCTTAAGGTCCTCGTGGAGGAGGGCATGGTGGAGAACGCCGCCTTTCAGGGCGCGCGGATGATGGCGGGACTTGCCGAGATCGGCGGGGGCGCCATCCGCGACGTCCGAGGCCGTGGCCTGATGATCGCGGTCGAGCTCCGACCAGAGGCGGGCGGGGCCCGTCGCTACTGCGAGGCCCTCCAGGCGCGCGGCCTCCTCTGCAAGGAGACCCACGATCACACCATCCGGATCGCCCCGCCATTGGTGATCACGGGCGGCGAGGTCGATTGGGCGCTCGAGCAGTTCGCGGCCGTTCTGGGGTGAGCGCTAAACTGTCTAGGCGAGGCTAGGCTCCGCTTCGCAACGTGAGGCGGTTTGCTCGATTACGTTACAAAGTGGCGATTGAGAGGCCGTCCCGTGTCATGTGGACCCTCCCATGGCGCGGCGCCGCGACCGAGAATGCCTTTTTTGCATGGATGCATCGACTAAATTTACTTCGTGATCGTGACGATTTGGGGTCGCATGGTTACAGCAACGGCATGAGTTTGGCGGGGCAGCGGCAATAGTGAGGCATTATCAAGTCCTCCGACCGCGCCGAAGGACCATGCCGTGGGGCAGATACCGTCGTCAGACGCGGCTTGAGGGGGTTGTTCGACATGTTTCACTCGAAGACGAGGACGCCGGGATCGGCGGCGAGGAACTCGCGTCTGGCCCTTTTGCTCATATCGGCGAGCGGGGCGGCTCTGGTGACCCACGCCGCCGCTTTCGCGGCTGACACGACCGCCGCGCCGAGCGCCACTGGCGTCGAAGAGATCGTGGTGACGGCTCAACGCCGCGACGAAACCGTGCAGTCCGTCCCCATGACCGTGCAGGCGCTGAGCGGCGCGACCTTAAGCGCCTTGAACATCACCACTTTCGATGACGTTCTGAAATTCACTCCCAATGTGTCCTTCAGCAATAATGGCCCCGGCCAGGGCGAGATCTATATGCGCGGCCTCAGCGCCGGGGGCAGCGGCTCCCAATCCAGCGCCTCACTGGGAAGCTATCCCAATGTCGCGATCTATCTCGACGACCAGTCGATGCAATTTCCCGGCCGCAACGCTGATATCTATATGGTGGATATGCAGCGGGTCGAAGTGCTCGAAGGCCCGCAGGGAACCCTCTTCGGCGGCGGGGCCGAGGCCGGAGCGCTCCGCTACATCACCAATAAGCCGAAGCTCAATGTAACCTCGGCGGATGTGGAAGCCGGCTATGGCTTTACCGACGGCGGCAGCCCCAATGACAGCATCAACGCCACCTTCAATATTCCGCTGATCACCGACAAGATGGCCGTGCGCGTGGTGGCTTATGACGAACGTCGCGGCGGCTATATCGACAATGTCTACAGCACCTTCACGCGCTCCAATTCCGACCTGGGCAACTATACCCTGGGCATAAAGCCCAATACCTCGGGCCTCTGCCCCAATGGTCTGGCGGCGGGCGCTTCGGGCTATTGCACCGTTGGCGGCGCCCAAAGCATCAACAATTCCGCCGTGGCGGGGAAGGATCAGAATCCGACGACCTATGACGGCGTGCGGGCTTCCGCCCTTTATGAGGTGAATGAAGACTGGAATATCTTGATCACCGAGAGCTACCAGAAGCTGGATGCGGAGGGCGTCTCGTTCGAAGAGCCGACCAGCGCCAATTTCCAACCCCTGAAGCCGCTCCAGGTCACCACCTTTTCGCCTGCCTATGACAAGGATAGTTTCGAGAACACCTCCTGGACAGTGAACGGCAAGATCAGCGACCTGAAGGTCGTCTATACGGGCAGCTATATGGTCCGAAACATCTCGCAGCAGATGGATTATACAAATTATTCCCGGGCCCCCTATGGCGTATATTATCAATGCACGGGCGGCGGAGCTTATTCATTTGGCGGCGCGACTCAGAAGGCGACGTGTTATTCACCCGTTGCCAACTGGCAGGACACGACCAAGAATACTCATTTGACCAATGAAATTCGGATCAGCTCCCCCGACACTTGGCGGCTTCGCTTTATTGTCGGTGGTTTCTTGGAGAATTTCAAAATCTATGATGACATGAACTTNNNGCTTTTGGCGAGGACATTCAGCGCGGCTATAATCAGGCCGCCCTGTTCGGCTCCTTTGATTTTGACATCATTCCTCACGTCCTGACCGTGACGGCGGGTACGCGCTATTATCGGTATACGGAATCCGAGACGGGCTCAGTCTTCAGCAGCTTTGANNCCAGACACGATGGTCTATTATACATTTTCACAGGGTTTTCGACCCGGTGGCTTTAACCGAGAGCCCGTCAGCGGCGCGAAACTGGACGGCGTGGACCAGTATGTCGCGTCCCTTAGCTACGGTCCGGATTCTCTGACCAATCATGAAATTGGCTTGAAGTCTGAATTCCTCGACCACCGGCTGCAGATTGATCTATCCGCTTACTATATGATTTGGGATAATGTGCAGTTCGGACTGTTCAATCCTCAGGCTGGCTTCAACTATGCCTTTGGCGTCAATGGGCCCAGCTACCATGACGAGGGTCTGGAAGCCCAGTTCATCGGCAAGGTTTCCGAGGGCCTGACCTTGCAGGGATCCGGATCCTTGAACCGTGACCGCCAGTCGACCTCGCCCTGTCTGGTGGATGATGTGGCCGGAACCGCCGCCTTCGGCAAATGCATCACCAGTTTCACCTCGCAAGGCGTCACCCAGCCCTTCCCCAATCCCTTTGGCGAGGTCGGCGGGGTTTCGGCCTTCTCCCCCACCTTTGAGGGCAACATCCGCGCGCGCTACGAGTGGCAGCTGGGAAGCTACAAGGCCCACGCCATGTTGGGCGGAAACTATGTGGGCAGTATGTATAGCGAGCCGGCCTCCTATGTGTCGGGCGCCGGTGTGACCTTCCCCACCAGCACCCTGCTGCGTTATTATCAGCCCGGCTACGCCACCATGGACGCCAGCGTCGGCGTCGCCAAGGACCACTGGCACATGGAGCTGTATGGCACGAACCTGACAGACAACCATGCCAGCACCTTCACGACGTCGGCTCAATATATCAAGGCGGAAACGCCGCTGCGTCCCCTCGTGGTCGGGCTGAAGATTGGCGCGAGTTTCTAAAGCGCCCTGCGTCATTTCTAAAGCGCCGTCGCGACCTGAGTGGGGTAACGAAGGGGGGTGACCGGCTCCGCCTACCCTTCGCCTCTGGACCCCATGGAATCGACCCATGTCACCGCGCCCAGCGGCTCCGTGGAACGCGAAGTCCGTCGGCTGCGAAAGCTCCAGCATGAGGGGCGGCATGAAGAGGCCTTGAATGACGCGCGGCGCCTGATCGGCGGTTTGCCTGAAAACCGCGATCTCCTCCTGATCGAGGCTGTCAGTCTGCGCCATCTCAGGCGCACAGACGAGGCCCTGGCGGCGCTCGAGCGTCTGGAGGCGTTGCAACCTCGGTTCAGCCGCCTGCACCAGGAGCGGGGCCTCTGTTATGTGGCGCTCAAGGATGCTCCCCGCGCCATCGACGCCCTGCTGCACGCGGTGAACATCAATCCCGCCCTGCCGGCCAGTTGGCAGATGCTTGAGGGGCTCTACCGGCTCACCGGCGACAGCGCGAACGCCGAGACCGCGGCCTCCCATGTGGCGGTTCTGAAGGGTCTGCCCCCTGAGGTCGTGACCGCAACCTCGCTGTTTTCGGACGGCGACCTGGCCCCCGCGGAGGAGATCGTCCGGGCCTATCTCCTGGCCCACGGCAATCAGCCGGAGGCTATGAGGCTCCTGGCCAAGATCGGGATCGCTCACGACGTTCTCGATGATGCTGAAATCCTACTGGAAGCGGTGCTGAAACTGGCGCCGGACTATCGCGCCGCGCGCTATGACTACGCTCACACCCTCGCGCAACGTCACAAATACATCGCGGCGCGCGAACAGATCGAGCAACTCCTGGTCCTCGATCCCAGTAACCTGGATTACCGCTCCTTGGCGGCCACTGCGGCGGTGGGCTTAGGTGAGCATGAGTCGGTGATCGCCATCTATCGCGACATGCTGGTGGATAGGCCGGGAGATCCGGATGTGCATCTCTGGCTTGGCCATGCGCTGAAGACCATCGGCCGAGTCCCCGAGGCGATCGACGCCTATCATGAGGCGGCGGCGGCGCGCCCTGATTTTGGCGACGCCTATTGGAGTTTGGCGAACCTGAAGACATATCGCTTCGGCGATGAAGAATTGGCGCGGATGCGCGGGGAGGAGGCTTCCGCCACGACGAACCTTCCGGATCGCTATCATCTCTGTTTCGCCCTGGGCAAGGCCCTGGAGGACCGGGGAGAAACGGCCGAATCCTGGGATTACTATAAACGGGGCAACGCGCTGAAGCGGTCCGAAAGTGGCTATCGGCCGGAAGTGTTCGAGACCAACACGCGCAAACAGATTGAGGTCTGCACGCCGGATTTCTTTGCGCGACGCGCTGGTTGGGGCGATCCGCGTCCCGACCCAATTTTCATTGTCGGCTTGCCGCGATCGGGCTCGACACTTCTGGAACAGATCCTCGCCTCTCATTCGCGCGTGGAGGGCACTCACGAACTGGCGGATATTCCGCGCATCGTTCTTGAGCTTCAAGGCCGGGACCCTGATCTGGATAATCCGCGCTATCCGGGCGTGTTAGCGGATATGGCGCCTGACGACTTTCTTCGGTTGGGTGAGAAATACCTGGCGGATACGCGGGTCTATCGGAGCGACAAGCCCTTGTTCATCGACAAGATGCCGAACAATTTTCGGCATATCGGCCTGATCCACCTCATGCTGCCGAACGCCCGGATCGTCGACGCCCGGCGCGAGCCCATGGCCTGCTGCTTCAGCAACTTTAAACAGCTCTTCGCGAATGGGCAGGAGTTTACCTACGGCATCGAGGACATTGCCCGCTACTACCGCAACTATCTTGCGCTTATGCGGCACTGGGACACGGTTCTGCCCGGCCGCGTTTTGCGGGTGCAACATGACGATGTCGTTGCCGATTTGGAAGGGAGCGTGCGGCGGCTCCTGGACCACTGCGGTCTGGCCTTCGAGCCGGGGTGTGTCGAATTCCATAAGACCGCGCGCAGCGTGCGCACCCCCAGTTCAGAGCAGGTGCGCCGGCCGATCTTCCGCGACGGCCTCGATCAATGGAAACAGTTCGAGCCTCATTTGGGTCCCCTCAAAACCGCTCTTGGAGACGCCCTGACCCGCTACAAAGAGCCGTGAGCCATGATTGACGCCTCTCCGCCGGCCGCACCATCTTCCGCAGGCGTGATGTCTTAAATGTCGCGCTTTGGGAGATCTGGCGATGCACCGACGAGACGTGATCAAGACGGCGCTAGGGGCTGCGGCCCTCGCGTCCGGGCCGGTGCGCTCCTTTGCCCAGGCCGCCGCGGGCAGCGGCTGGCGACTGCCGGCCAAGGGTCAGGTCCAGATGATCGAGAACAGCTTCATCCCGATGCCCGATGGCGTGAAGCTGGCGGTTCAGCTCTGGCTCCCGGCCACGTCGGACACACGGCCCGCGCCGGTCGTGGTGGAATATATCCCGTACCGCAAACGCGACCGCTACCGGGCCTTTGACATGTATTGGGGCCAGACCCTCGCCCAGTACGGGGTTGGCTATGCGCGGCTGGAGACGCGAGGATCGGGCGATTCCACGGGCCTTCTTTTGGACGAATATCTCCCCAGCGAGCACCATGACGCCGCCACGGCCATCGCTTGGCTTGCCGCCCAGCCGTGGTGCAACGGATCGGTGGGCATGCGGGGAGTCTCCTGGGGCGGCTTCAGCACTCTGCAGGCGGCCGCCCTCGCGCCNNCTTCGCCCTGACGGGGCTAAAATGGGCCACCAGTATGAAGGTCGTCCTGGCCGCGCCGCCCGACCCTCAGATCACTGGCGAGGCGTGGCGCGCGGAATGGCAAAAGCGGCTCGATGCGACGCCGCCCATCGCCGCGCGCTGGCTCAGCCACCCCACCAATGACGCCTATTGGCGCCAGGGTTCGGTCGCCTTGGATTGGGAGTCCATCCGCTGCCCGGTCTATGTGATCGGCGGCCTGGTGGATTCCTATGGCAATGAGATCCCGCGCCTGCTCAGCCATCTGACGGTTCCCCGCAAGGGGCTCTACGGCCCCTGGCAGCATGGCTATCCTTCGCCCGCAGGGCCCGGACCTGCCCTGGACTGGGCCTGGGAAGAGGTGCGCTGGTGGCGCCACTGGCTCATGGGCGAAGCCACCGGAATCATGGAGGATCCCATGCTGCGGGTCTATATGCCCACCGCCACGGCGGCGCAGGTGGCTCCGGGCCCGATACCCGGCGCCTGGGTGGCCGAGCCGACCTGGCCGGCCCCCGACGTGGCGACCAAGCCGTACTATTTCGGTCATGGCGGCCTGCACGAGGCCCCTCAGCCCGCCGAAGACGCAAAGGTGAACGGCGCGGAGTTGGTGGGACTCGGCAAGGTCGAATGGGTCCCCTTCGCGCCCACGGAACTGCCCATGGAGCAGTCCAACGACGACGCTCATTCCGTGGTCTTTGACACGGCCCCACTTGGCGCTGATCTGCAAATTCTGGGCGCAGGGGCGCTCAAAGTCCGGGTGTCGGCGACCAAGCCGGTCGCTCATCTGGCCATCCGGATCTGCGAGGTGACGCCCAAGGGTGAATCCTGGCTTGTCACCTACGGAATTCTGAATCTCACGCATCGCGACGGCCACGAACATCCCATCGCCCTCGTCCCCGGCCAAGCCTATGACGTTGATATCCCGCTCAACTTCACCGCCCACAGGTTCGGCGCGGGGACAAAGGTTCGCGCAGCTATCTCCGAGAGCCTCTGGCCCCTGGTCTGGCCATCGCCTGAGGTGGCGGATCTGAGCCTGGACCTTGGCGCCACCACCCTTCATTTGCCGGTGCGGACGCCGCCCGTCGTGGAAGCCCCCATGCCTATCGCCCTCGCGCCGCCTCTGCCCTCGGACCCCAAGGGCTGGCCAAGGATGAATATCAATAAGACGGGTCCGGAGATCAGCGTCGTGGAGACCTGGCCCGCGTCCACGGGGGAGGTGGCCGCTATTGGCGAGAGCCTGTCGGGGAGCGGGCCCAATGTGACTCTCTCCATGACGGCTGGGGATCCCCTGACCTGCGTTTGGCGCGCCGAGCAGTCTGCTGGCTATCGCCGCCCGGGGTGGGATGTGGCCATCAAGGCGCAGGTGGAAATTCATGCGACGGCGGAAGCGTTTCACGTGGAGGAGCGAACCTTGGCGACGTTCAACGGAGAAACCGTGCTTGATTTGCGACACCAGGAGGCCGTTCCGCGGCGGTTGGCTTGAGGTTGGAGACGCGCGTTTCAGGAGCATGCCTTTTTCGCATGGGCGCATCGATTATTTCGACTTCGCTCTTGCCGAAGATCAAGACAGCCTTCGATAAGTAAAGCGCGCGAGTTCGGTCTGAACGAGGCCAGGGCTCAATTATAAGAATCCACGCCCTATGCGGCGTCATCGTGGGGAACTTGGTATGGCGAACCCGACTTCACTCACTCGTGCCCGTGGCGCGCGGACGTCACGATTCGCCGCTCTGCTGTTCTCCGGCGCGGCTATGGCGGCCTTGAGCCACGGGGCGGCTTTTGCCGCGGAAGCTCCCGATACGTCCAATGCCAAATCGACCCAGGTCGAAGAGGTCGTCGTCACGGCGAACCGCAATGGGGCTGAGGACCTGCAAAAGGTGGCCATGCCCATCACGGCCGTGAGCGCCCAGCAGCTCGACCGCGCCGGAGCGACCACCTACCTGCAGCTTGAAGAATATGCGCCAGCTTTGAATATCACGGAGTCGGCGCCGGGCTTNNCTGGTGGCGGTCTATCTCGATGACACGCCCATCTCGGTTCAGGGCCAGACGCCGGATCTCCGCGTCTATGATCTGGAGCGCGTCGAGGTGCTATCTGGTCCCCAGGGCACCCTCTATGGCGCCGGCTCCATGGCGGGCACCGTGCGCTTCATCACCGCCAAGCCCAGCAC
>PLFA01000076.1:0-5586 GCA_003136615.1 Caulobacteraceae bacterium
CGGTGGCTCACCGCCGCTGGGCTAGGCTCCGTGGCCATTGAAACTCTACCTCCCGCAACGCCTGGCGGCCTCACTGTCAAGATCTGGAGTGCGACGCGCGACGCCGCGCGGCTCAGGCGCATCGCATGACCACCCTCGATCTCACCCGCGAACTTCCCCCAGCGACCGCGCTCGGCCCCGTCGCCCGCTCTCAGCGTCGCCAGGGTCCCGCGCCGCGCATTTCTTTCGAGTTCTCCCCGCCCAAGACGCCTGAGGCGGAAATTAGTCTCTGGGAAGCGATCCGCCGCCTGGAGCCCCTGAGCCCCCAGTTTGTCTCGGTGACCTACGGCGCTGGCGGCTCGACGCGGGAGCGGACCCATCGCACCGTGCTGCGNNGCCTATGTTCCCCGCGCCGACGGCTACGCCAACGCCACCGAACTGGCGGCGGGGATATCAGCCATCGCACCCTTTGAGATTTCCGTGGGCGTCTATCCCCAGGTGCATCCGGAAAGCCCGTCTCTGGCCCACGACATCGCCGTACTCAAGGCCAAGGTGGACGCGGGGGCGACCCGCGCCATCACCAATTTCTTCTTTGATATCGATGGCTTCCTTAAGTTCCGCGACGCCGTGCGCAAGGCCGGGGTCACCATTCCCCTGCTGCCGGGGATCATGCCCGTCTCCAATTTCAAGGGCCTGGCCAAGATGTCCGCCGCCAATGGCGTGGCGGTTCCCGCCTGGCTCGGAAATCTGTTCGAGGGCCTGGACAAAGACCCGGAAACCCGCCGCCTTATCGCGGCCTCCGTGGCCGCCGAGATGTGCGCGCGCCTGGAGGAGGAAGGGTTCGCGGACTTCCATTTCTATACCCTGAACCGCGCCGATCTGGTCTACGCCATCTGCCGCGTGCTAGGCGTTCGCGAAACAGCCGCTGAGGGTGCGTCATGAGCGATCCCACCGCCGGCCGAACCGAACGTCGCGCCGCCCTCAAGGCCGCCGCCCGCGAGCGTATCCTGATCCTCGATGGCTCCTGGGGCGTGATGATCCAGCGCCGGGGCCTGAGCGAAGAAGACTTCAAAGGTGAGCGTTTCGCCAACCATCCGCTGCCACTGAAGGGCGACAATGACATCCTGTGCCTGACCCGGCCGGATATCATCACCGACCTGCACGATCTCTATTTCGCCGCCGGCGCCGACTTCGCCGAGACCAATACCTTCAACGCGACGGCCATCAGCCAGGCGGACTATGGTCTTGAGAGCGCGGTCACTGATCTCAATCTCGCCGCCGCGCGTCTGGCGCGGGAATCGGCTGATCGCTGGACCGCGAAAACGCCGCACAANNAGCGACGTCAATGACCCCGGCGCGCGTCAGGTGACCTTCGAGGCGGTGCACGGCGCCTATCTGGAACAGGCCCGGGCCCTGCACCGGGGGGGCGTTGATGTCTTTCTCGTGGAGACTGTGTTCGACACCCTCAACGCCAAGGCGGCGATCAAGGCGATCCTGGACCTGGAGGACGAGGGCTTCGAGCCCCTGCCGGTGTGGATTTCGGGCACCATCACTGACCGTTCAGGTCGCACACTTTCTGGCCAGACCGTGGAAGCGTTCTGGAACTCTATCCGCCACGTCAAACCCTTCGCCGTCGGCTTCAACTGCGCCCTGGGCGCCGACCTCATGCGTCCCCACATCGCCGAGCTTTCCCGCATCTCCGACACCCTGGTGGCCGCCTATCCCAATGCCGGCCTCCCCAACGCTTTTGGTCAGTATGACGAGACGCCGGATGAAACGGCCGCACACCTGCGTGAATGGGCGGCCAGCGGTTTGGTGAATATTCTGGGCGGCTGCTGCGGCACGACGCCCGAGCATATCACGGCGATCGCGCGGGCCGTGGCCGGCGCCACGCCGCGTGTGGTTCCCCGCCGCGAGCCGGCCTTGCGCCTCTCCGGCCTTGAGGCCTTCGAACTGGCGTGACGCATATGATTTGTCTGACGATATCAGCCGCGCGCGCGGCCACGCGTCCATGAGGCCGTCCTTCGTCAATATCGGAGAGCGGACCAATGTCACCGGCTCGGCTCGCTTTCGCAAGCTGGTCAGCGACGGCGACTATACCGCCGCCTTGAGCGTCGCCCGTGACCAGGTGGAGGCGGGCGCCCAAGTCCTGGACGTGAACATGGACGAGGGGCTGCTCGACAGCGTCAAGGCCATGACCACCTTTCTCAATCTCATGGCGGCCGAGCCGGACATCGCGCGTGTGCCGGTGATGGTGGATTCCTCGAAATGGGAAGTCATCGAGGCGGGTCTGAAGTGCGTCCAGGGAAAGCCCATCGTCAATTCGATCTCCCTCAAGGAGGGCGAGGCCAAGTTCCGCGAGCAGGCGGTGAAATGCCTGCGCTACGGCGCTGCTGTGGTGGTCATGGCCTTTGACGAGCAGGGCCAGGCGGACACCCGCGCGCGCAAGGTGGAGATCTGCGCCAGGGCCTACAAGCTGCTCACCGAGGAGATCGGTTTTCCGCCCGAGGACATCATCTTCGACCCCAATATCTTCGCCATCGCCACGGGGATCGAGGAGCATGACAATTACGGCGTCGACTTCATCGAGGCGACCCGGGCGATCAAGCAGCAGCTTCCCCATGCCCGGGTGTCCGGCGGCGTCTCGAACGTGTCGTTCAGCTTTCGCGGGAATGAGCCCGTGCGCCGGGCCATGCACTCTGTCTTTCTTTATCACGCGATCGCCGCCGGCATGGACATGGGCATCGTCAACGCTGGCGAGCTGCCGGTCTATGACGATATCGAGCCCGAGCTGCGCGAAGCCGTGGAGGACGTCATCCTCAACCGCAAGGCCGGGTCCACCGAGCGGCTGGTGGACATGGCGCCGCGCTATAAGGGCGGCAAGTCCGTGGCCCGGGTGGTGGATGACGCCTGGCGCCGGGGCACGGTGGCCGAGCGTCTCAGCCATGCCTTGGTTCACGGCATCACCGAGCATATCGAGACGGACACCGAAGAAGCTCGCCTGATGTCTACCCGGCCCCTCGACGTGATCGAGGGCCCTCTTATGGACGGCATGAACCGGGTCGGCGATCTCTTCGGCGCGGGCAAAATGTTCCTGCCCCAGGTGGTCAAGTCGGCCCGGGTCATGAAGCAGGCCGTAGCCTGGCTGCTGCCTTACATGGAGGCTGAGAAGGCGGGTAAGCCGCGCGAAACCGCGGGCAAGATCCTCATGGCCACGGTCAAGGGCGATGTCCACGACATCGGCAAGAACATCGTCGGGGTCGTTCTTCAGTGCAATAATTACGAGGTGATCGATCTGGGGGTCATGGTCCCGGCCGAGCGGATCCTCGATGAGGCGGTTGCGCACGATGTGGATGTGGTGGGCTTATCTGGCCTGATCACCCCGTCCCTGGACGAGATGGTGTTTGTGGCGGCCGAGATGCAGCGGCGCGGCTTCTCCATTCCGCTCTTGATCGGCGGGGCCACCACCAGCCGGACCCATACCGCGGTGAAGATCGAGCCGGCCTACCAAGCCGGGTCCACGACCTATGTGCTGGACGCCAGCCGGGCCGTGGGCGTGGTTTCGGGCCTTTTGTCACCCACGGAGAAGGATCGCGTGCAGGCCGCCACGCGCGATGAATATGAGCGCATCCGCGAGCAGTTCGGCCGCGCTCAGGAGGCCAAGATCCGCGTGCCCCTGCCGGCGGCGCGGGCCAACCGATTCTCCATNNGCGGACCTCGCCCGCTATATCGACTGGTCGCCCTTCTTCGCCGCTTGGGAGCTGATCGGCCGCTATCCAGCCATTTTGGAGGATGACGTGGTGGGCGAGGCGGCCCGCAATCTCTTCGCCGACGGCGAGGTGATGCTGAAAACCATNNGTGATCTGGACAGACAATAGCCGCACCGCCGAACGGGCCCGCCTCCACACCCTGCGCCAGCAGATGTCCAAGGGCGAGAACCGGGCGAATCTGGCCCTGGCCGATTTCATCGCGCCCACGGGGGCGGACTGGATCGGCGCCTTCGCCGTAACGTCGGGGCTTGGTGAGGCCGCTGTCGCCGAGCGCTTCAAGGCCGCTGGCGACGATTATTCCGCCATTCTCGCCGCCTCCCTGGCCGACCGCCTTGCCGAAGCCTTCGCCGAGGCGCTGCATCACAAGGTGCGGGCCCAACTCTGGGGCTATGAGCCGGGCGAAGCCTTCGATATCGAGGCCCTCCTGGCCGAGCGCTATCGCGGCATCCGCCCCGCGCCCGGCTATCCGGCCCAGCCCGATCACACTGAAAAGGGAATCCTTTTCGATCTCCTTAGGGCGCCCGAAGCGACGGGCATGGCGCTCACCGAAAGCTACGCCATGAGTCCCGCCTCATCGGTCTCGGGGCTCTACATCGCCCATCCGGAGGCCCACTATTTCGGCGTGGGCAAGATCGAGCGCGATCAGGTCATCGATTATGCGGCGCGCAAGGGCTGGGACGTAAAGACCGCCGAGCGTTGGCTCTCGCCGATCCTGAACTACGAACGCGCCTGAATTAGGAACGCGCTTGAGGGGCGGCGGGCGTGTCGGGCTTGGGCGGGGTGTCGGGAGGTGTGTCGGGTTTCGGGGGCGCCTGCATGCTCGCGTCGGCGCCCGTATCGGCATCAGGCTTGTCGCCGTCCTCGGCGGCGATGTTGACCGGGGCAGGCGGCGATTCGGTCGCCGAGGGGCCATTATATTTTAGCGCCTGACCAAGCAGGTCGGATTTGGCCGCCAGCTCCCGCGCGTTGGTGTCGCAGCGGTCAGGGAGGGCCCAGGAAAGCCAGGCGCGGGCGAGCTCTCGTCGCGTGTGGGTCTCGGCGGGTCCCCAAATGCCGCGGCCCAGGGTTACAGCCCGCGCGCCGTCAGGCGATATCACCTTGATGCTCGCCTTTTCGGCCGATTGCACAGCGTTCTTTAGCACGCCGAGCTCCACCTTCGCGGCCGCCATATCGTCGGCATAGGGCTCGGATTCGTTCTTCACGGAAGATCCGAAAAGCGTATCGATGTCACGAAGCTGAGGCAGGATCTGCCCATAGATGTAGAGATACTGGTCCATGGCGCCGTAACACCACGCGGCCAATTCGTAGGGCTGGGTGGGGGCGTCGGCGGGAAGGGGTTCGCCGTCCGGCGTGGGGTCGGCGGCGATAGCGGCGGGGTTGGCGTCGGGTGGCGGGCTGGCCGCCGTCGCCTGGGCCGCCGCCATGACGGGGTTAAGACTCAGCAGCGCAAGGAGCGCGATTGTCGCCTTCATGATAGGGTCCTTGAGACGGTGTCTGGGCGGCATGGTCAAGCTGTAAAGCTCGCCAATGCCAATGAGGTTCCCCCTTCCCAGGATCAGGCGGTGTCATCCTGGGGGCGATTTTTGGGGAAAATGTGGGCTTTCGCGCCTTGCGGCGGAGCGGATGGTTGACGCTGGGCGTTGAGATGACAAATTAAGCTCGAACCGTGTGATCGGTGGAGCGCGAGGCGTTCATGGCTGAGCTTTTGGCGACACCCTATCCGAACCCTGGGTCCCATCTGCGCGGTGGGTTTTCCCCGTGGCGTGGCGCGGCATGGCTTCTTGGCGCCTTGGCCTGGCTGGCGGCTGGCCTCGTGGGCGCGGTCCTGGCTCTGGTG
>PLFA01000076.1:5594-5793 GCA_003136615.1 Caulobacteraceae bacterium
GGCCATTCCTGGGTCGCCTATGGATGGGACGGGGACATCTAGCCCCAAGGCCCTCTAGTCCCAGGCGCGCCGCTCCCCTAAAGCTCCCCGGCAAAGAGGTCAGGGAGGACCATCACATGATCGGCGTTATCGCGGTTCTGAAAATCAAGGACGGCACGGCAGCTGAGTTCGAGGCCATATTCAGCGAACTCTCGGAGAA
>PLFA01000068.1:0-3949 GCA_003136615.1 Caulobacteraceae bacterium
TATGGCGTGGCCATGACCACCCGGTTCAACGGCTTTGGCGATGTGGAGACCGTGGAAGTCGCCGACGCACCCATGGCCTCCATGTATGGCCTCGCCCCGCGCTCGATCCCCACGCCCCGGCCCGACGTCGACACCGTCGTTAAACTGTCGCGGGCCAGAGGCAAGAAGCGCCGGCGGCGGTAGCCTTCGACCGCTTTAGGACCCCATGAACGCCCCCCTGCCCAACACCAAGGCCGAACTGCTCTCCAAGGTTGTTGAGCATGTGGACATCACTGCCTATGACGCGCGGCCGGTGATCGACGCCATGCGCAAGATGAGCTTCACCTCCCGCGACACGGCGAGGGCGGCCGACATTCTCTCCATGGCCATTGAGGATCCCACCTGCTCGGTCTGGGTGACCCTGGCGGGCTCCACGAGCGCCGGGGGCTGTATGCACGTCTATCGGGACATGCTGACCTACGGCATGGCCGATGTGATCGTGGCCACCGGCGCCTCGATCATCGACATGGATTTCTTCGAGGCCCTGGGGTTCAAGCACTATCAGGCCAAGGCGAGCGTCGACGACCGCGACCTGCGCGCCCTCTATATCGACCGAATCTATGACACCTATATCGACGAGGAAGAGCTCCAGGCCTGCGACCACGCCATCAAGGCGATCGCCGACGGGCTTGAGCCGCGCGCCTATTCCTCCCGGGAGTTCATCCATGAGATCGGCCGCTGGCTGGCGGCGGGGAACGCCAAGAAGCCGAAGAGCCTGATCCAAACCGCCTTTGAAGAGGGCTGCCCCATTTTCTGCCCCGCCTTTACCGACAGCTCGGCGGGCTTTGGCCTGGTGAAACATCAGGTGGAGCGCATCAAGGCCGGCCAGCCCTACATGACAATCGATTCCGTGGCCGATTTTCGTGAGCTCACCGATGTGAAGATCGCCGCCGGGACCACCGGCCTCTTCATGGTGGGCGGCGGCGTTCCGAAGAACTTTGCCCAGGACACGGTGGTCTGCGCCGAGATCCTGGGAGTCGAGGCGGAGATGCACAAATACGCGGTGCAGATCACCGTGGCGGATGTGCGCGACGGCGCCTGCTCCTCCTCGACCCTCAAGGAGGCCTGTTCCTGGGGCAAGGTGGATGTNNGCCTATCATCGCGGCGGCTGGCGCGGGCGCGAGAAACGCCGCTTCGCAAAACTGTTCTCGGCCACGAAGGATTGAGCTTCGCGCCCAAGCCTGCGACTTAGGCGGCCCTGTGTAGGCGGGGAGCTGGCGGGATGGGTGTGGGTCGGATTGCCGGGTCGAGATCAGGACTCCTGGCTCTAGGTGTTTTCGCGCTCTTGGGGGCTGGGGGCGCCTGGGGAGCGTGGGCGCCCACGGGCGGTTATCTGGCGGGTCATGAACCCGATACGGTCGCCGTCGTCCCGCAGGTCCCCACGCCCGGCTCGGTGCGTGATCAGGCGGACCGCGATATCTTCAAGGCGACGCGAGCCCTGGAGGGGAGCCCGCGCTGGGCCCTGGCCCAGAATGACGCCAAGATCGACCTCCCCGCGGTGCTGAAGGATTTCAGTTGCGCCGCGGGCGTAAGCCTGACGCCTCAGGACGCCCCGGCCCTTATCAAGGTGCTCACCGGCATGGTTCCCGACGTGGCCCCCGCCTATAGCCGCCCCAAGGACCTCTATAAGCGCCCCCGCCCCTATCTGCGGGACAAGGGCAACATCTGTCTGCCCGACACGCCGGACCTGCATCAGAGCTTTGACTATCCCTCCGGCCACGCGACCTTCGCCTGGACCTGGGGCCTGATCCTGGCCGATCTCATGCCTGACCGGGCGGGCGCCATTCTCGCCCGCGCCCGATCCATCGGGGAAAGCCGCGTGGTCTGCGGCGTCCATAGCGCCAGCGCCATCACCGAGGGGCGCACGGCCGGATCGACGCTTTTCGCCGCCCTGCAATCGGACCCGCTGTTCCAGACCGATATGGCGAAGGCCCGCGACGAACTGGCAGCTCTCCGCGCGTCTCCCGCCGCGCCGCCTCCGGGGTCGGACGCCTGCGCCGCCGAGGCGGCCCTCATCGCAAAGACGCCGTGGTGAGCGATTTTCCCGGCCTTGAGGTGTGGCGCGGCGGCGTCAACACTTGGGAATGCGACGAGATGGGGCACATGAATGTGCGCTTTTACGTCGCCAAGGCCATGGAGGGCATGGCCGCCGTGGCCAGCGCGCTCGGCCTCTTCGGCGCCTATCACCCCAACGCCGAGGCCACCCTGTTGGTCAAGGACCAGCATATCCGCTTCATGCGCGAGGCCCGGCCCGGGGCGGCGCTGCACATGACCGCCGGCCTGCTCGATATCAGCGAGACCGAGATCCGCGTCCTGGAACTGCTGTTTCACTCCGTGAGCGGCGAGGTAGCCGCCAGCTTCCAGACAACCCTGGCCCATGTGACAGCCCGCGACGGGAGGCCCTTCCCCTGGTCCGCCCGCACCCGCGCCGTGGCCGGGGATCTGTTCATCCAGGTCCCTCCAGGGGTCGGACCCCGCAGCCTTGATCTTGAGCCCAGCCAAGCGCGGGCGAGCCTGGCCGAAGCGCGCCGGCTAAACCTGGTCACTCTGGGCGCCGGCGCACTGGGCGGCGGCGACTGCGATGTTTTCGGCCGCATGCGTCCGGAACTGATGATTGGCCGGATCTCGGATGGGATTCCCGCCCTCTCGGCGGCGCTTGGCCCCCGCCATGGCCCAGATCATCCCCCGCCGGCGCGCATGGGGGGCGCGGTGCTGGAATATCGCACCGCCTATCTGGCCTGGCCCGGAGCGGGGGACCGTTTCGAGATCCGGTCGGGCCTTGCCGGGGTGGATGAGCGCACCACCCGCTATGTCCATTGGATGCTGGATCCCGATTCCGGGCGCGCCTGGGGCTCTGTCATGGCCGTCGCGGTGGGCCTGGACCTTGACGCCCGCAAGATCGTTCCAATCGACCCCCAGGCCCGCCAGCGCCTTGAGGGCCTGATCCACCCGGAGCTGACCTTTTAGGCCCTGATAGCTTGATGACGTTTCGTAGAAACGTCTGAATCAAGCTCTCGCTTTTGAATCTAAAGCAGGATTCAGACTTTTGACGATTCCGTCAAAAGTCATCCTGCTTTACCGTATCTATCGCCGCGGCCAGCGCTTCGCCAACCACATCGGGCCGCTCCATGGGGAGGAAGTGGGTTGTCCCCGGCACAGCCCGGACGCTGAGGTTGGGGGCCATCGCGTCGAGTTCGGGACCGAGTGTGAGGCGAAAGGTTGTTCCCGCTTCCGCGATCAACACATCGATGGGCGCCTGGCAGGCGCGTAGGGCGGCGATCGAGTCGTGCCCCTGGGCGCCGTAATTGGCGGCCTCCCAGGCGGGGGAGCAGGCCAGGGTGAGGTCGCCATCGCGGCCATCGGTCAGGCCGGTTTCGAGATAATCGCGTAGGATCTCCTCGGGCCAGGTGCGGAACGCCCCTCGGCCAAAATAGGCGGAGAAGGCCTCATCGCGGCTGGCGAACCTGGCCCGCCGGCGCAGCGCGCCCTGGACCATGGGAGACTCCGCCGCCCCGCCTGGAATGGGCCGCGGCAGAATCACGGGGTCCAGCAACACCAACCGGCGGGGGCGGGACGAGACGGCCGCGGCGAGGAGACTGGCCGTGCCCCCCATGGAATGGCCGGAGAGGACGACGTCCCCCAGATCCTCAGCCTCCAGAAAGGCCAGGAGGTCGTCGCGCAGGTCGATCCAGTCGGTGCGGCCCTCAGGGGCGGCGGCGAGGCTGGTGAGGCCATGGCCCCTCTGATCGAGGGCCAATAGGCGGTATCGCGCGCTCAGTGGCTCAAGCACGTGTCGATAGGTCGTCGCGTTAAAGCCATTGGCGTGGAGGAATACAGCATCCACGGGGCGTTCCGGGGGCCCGAAATCCAGGACCGCCATTTCGCCGGGGCCACGGCCCGGAAGTTTTCG
>PLFA01000068.1:3990-9541 GCA_003136615.1 Caulobacteraceae bacterium
GCGCCAGGACGGACCGCCGCCACAACCTGATTGGCGGCGTTCTGCGCCATTTCAACGGCCGCCTTCTGCGCCACGGCGTACCGGGAGGCCAGGCCATCCTGATAGATGAAGCCATAGGTGCGATAGGTGCTGGATCCGATATCCCGCGTCGGGTCGTACCAGACCTTCACAAGGCTCCAGTCCCCCGCGGCCGATACGTCGATGACGGTGACGTTCTTTTCAATCTGGCCGCGCGAGCCATCGATGGGCGACCAATTGGCGTGGGTGATCTGGATGACGCGATCGGTGACCACCTGACTGACAACCGCCACATGGCCGAGCCGCATCTTGCCATTGGGTTTGAAGCACAGAACCGCGCCCAGCTTTGGCGTATAGCCCGTCTGATATCGCCCCACCGCCTGGTTCCACCAGGTATAGGCGTCCCCGAAGATCTGAATTCCGGACACCAAGCGCGCGAAGGGAACGCATTCCCAATAGGGATCAGCCGCGGCCTGCATGGGGCCAAGGCAGAAAATGAGCGCAGCGAGGAAGGAACCGGCGATGGCCTTCACGCGTAATTTCATCAGAAAAGATCTCGCCCCCGTGGAGTGAGGTTGTCGGTAACGATGAGACCGACAGATGAAAAGACCGTTTCTTACGGGCGCGATCGGCGTTTCGTGACCGAATGTGGCCTCTTTGTCGCACCCCGCTCTGTGACGCAGGGCCTTTTTTGTCGCCCGAAGAGAACAGTAACGAGCTTAGGACGCACCGCGTCTAACTCGCTTCGTGACCCACACCTCGCCGATGAGGCGCATGAATTCTCATGACGAGGCGAAAGCGATCACGTCAAGCCCCTGTATAAACTATGTCCGCGCAGGCCCACTTGCTGTCTGAGACTCCATTTTTGACAGATCTTGGCGGTTACATTATCTGCTTCCCGCCGATATCTTATCTTCGCGGTCATTTAGAACTTCGCCACAATCCGTAGGCGCGGCGCATGGCGCGGCTCAACTAAACGGCGTTTAGGACTTAGCGCAGGGCATTTCCGCGACAATATGTCGCACTTAGCCTTTTTGGGGGCGCCTAATCCGGAGGCGGCCCAGAGCCCCGGCGCACGCGCCGATAGAGCGCATTGAGGCCCTCCACGAAGAGGGAGAAGGCGATGGCGAAATAGACATAGCCCCGGGGGATGTGAAATCCGACGCCATCGGCCACCAGAGCCACGCCCACCAGAAGGACGAACGCCAGGGCGAGGATCCTTAAAGTCGGTCGGCTGTGAATGAAGTCGCCCGCCGCCTTGGCCGCGAACAGCATCACCAGAGTGGAGGCGACTACGGCGGCCGCCATGACCCGCAGATCATTTGTCATCCCGACCGCGGTGACCACGCTGTCGATGGAAAACACGATATTGATCAGGCCGATCTGCAGGATAACCGCGGGCAGCGCCGCGCCGACCCGCCGGCCCTTAGGGCGTGACGAAGCGCCGCCGTCCTCAAGGGCGTCCTGAATCTCCATCGTCCCCTTCGCGATAAGGAAGAGGCCGCCGGCCACAAGAACAAGATCCTTGATGGTGACGGCGCGGCCAAGAACGGTAAACAGACGCGCGTCCAGTTTGGTGATCCAGACCAGGCCCGCCAGCATGGCGATCCTTAAGGCCATGGCCAGGATCTGGCCGATCCAGCGGCCCCTGGCCCGCTGGTGTGGCGCCAACGGCTGAACGGCGAGGGCGAGAAAGATCAGATTGTCGATCCCCAGCACGATCTCAAGGAAGGTCAGGGTGACGAAAGACGCCAGAACCTCGCCGCTCAGGATCGGGGGCATGACCGCCTCAAAGGAAGCTATAGGGATCGACGTCGAAAGTCAGTCTGATGGAAGCGGGCGGACGGGCCCGAGCACGCCATGCGGAGAGGAAGGCCTGGATATCCACCTCTCGCTGCGCGCGCACTAAAAACCGTTTGCGGCGCACGCCCCGGATGAGGCCAAGCGGCGCGTCGGCCGGGCCATAGACCTCGGCGCCCTCGGCATTGGGGGCGGCTGCGGCGAAGGCCTGGGCGAAGGTTTCAAGCCGGTCCGGATCGCGGCTGGCCAGAATCACCGCCGCCAGGCGCCCGAAAGGGGGTAGGCCCGCCGCCTGGCGTTCGGCCAGCTCAAGATCGGCGAAGGCGTCGCGATCCTGGGCGGCCAAGGCCTGCATCACCGGATGATCCGGCGCCCAGGTCTGGATGAGAGCCCGGCCAGGCCGCTCGCGTCGGCCCGCGCGGCCAGAGACCTGGGTCAGCAACTGAAAGGTGCGTTCGGCGGCACGCAGGTCCCCACCCTTGAGGCCCACGTCCGCGTCGACAACGCCCACCAGGGTGAGGGCTGGGAAATTGTGTCCCTTGGCCGCCGACTGGGTGGCCACCATCAGATCATATTCGCCCGTAGCCATGGCGGCGATCAGAGCTTGCCCCGAAGCGGCGTCGGGCGCGGTGTCAGAGGAAAACACCACGATACGCGCATCCGGCAGAAGCTGACGCGCCTCCTCCTCCACCCGCTCCACGCCAGGGCCGATGGAGACCAGGCTTTCTGTCGCGTTGCAGTAGGGACAGCGGTCGGGCCTTGGCATCGAAAAGCCTGTCAGATGACAGATAAGCCTCTGGCTATAGCGATGCTCCACCAGCCAGGAGTCGCTGTCGGGCGCGCGCAGACGCTCACCGCAGGCCCGGCACATGACCAGTGGCGCATAGCCCCGGCGATTGAGAAACAGGAGACTTTGTTCGCCCCGCGCCAGGGTTTCGCCCATGGCCTCAGCCAGGGGCTGGGACAGCCATTTGCCGGGGCCCGGGGGAAAGACGCGCAGATCCACAAGCTCCACATCTGGAAGCCCGGCCGCGCCGTGCCGATCTGTCAGGCGCAGCCAGTTATATCGGCCCATCCGGGCGTTCCAAAGACTCTCAAGCGAAGGGGTGGCCGAGGCCAGGACCACGGGGCAGCTCTCGATCTTCGCCCGGGCCACGGCGAGGTCGCGGGCGTGATAGATGAACCCGTCCTCCTGCTTATAGGCGCCGTCATGCTCCTCATCGACGACGATCAGGGCGAGGTTCCGGTACGGCAGAAACAGGGCTGATCGCGCGCCGACGACGATCCGCGCCTGCCCCCTCGCCACCGCCTCCCAGGTCAGACGCCTCCGGGGGCCGGCGACGCCCGAGTGCCACTCATGGGGCGGCGCGCCAAATCGCGCGGCGAAGCGCTGGATCACCGCGCCTGTGAGGGCGATTTCGGGCAAGAGGATCAGGACCTGGGCGGTGGGTGATCGTCGGAGCGCCTGGGCCGCCGCCTCCATATAGACCTCGGTCTTGCCCGACCCCGTCACCCCGTCGAGGAGCGCGACGGAAAAGGCGGCGGCGTCCACCAGCCGCTCCAAAACCTCGGCGCCCGCGGCCTGGCTGGGATTGAGGTCGGCGCCAGGAAGGGTCGGATCGGGGGGGAGAGGGGTCTCCGGCGGGGCGAGAATGAGCTTCAGCGCCCCCACGGCGATCAGGCCCTGGATCACGGCGGACGAAACCCCCGCGGCCCGGGCAAGATCGGCCCTGCTCTGGGCCTCGCCGGCTGCTTCGAGAACCCGCGCCCGCGCCGGGGTGACGCGGACCGGGCCGGCGCCGGTGGCGACCACAAGTTCCCGCGCCTTAGGGAGCGGTGATCCCAGACCCCGCAAGGCCATGGCCAGAGCCGCGCCTGGGGTGTCGGCGGCATATCGGGCGGCCCATTGAATGAAGGCGAGAGTCCCAGCCGGCAGTGGCGGCGCCTCCAGCCGCCCGACCAACGGCCGCAAGGGTCGGTTGACGCCGGCGCCATCGCGCATGGCCAGGACCACCCCGGCCACGTCCCGAGGCCCCAGGGGCGCGCGCACGATGTCGCCCACCTCCAGGGCCAACCCCTCGGGCTCGGCGTAGTCATAGGCTTCCGGCAGGGGCAACGGGATCAGAACCGCCGCCACCCGGCCCGCCGGCGAGACCGCCGAAGTCGCTTCTGGAGCCTCCTCCGGCTCCTGGCCGGACTGCTCATTGTGACTTTTGGGGATCATGGACTTCACATCGACCGGGATCAGCGTCGGAGCAACCCCGCTTTAACCTTCCCCAGGGCTTGATAGCCGCCTTGTCTCAAAGACCCTGGAAAGCGCGCGTGCCAAAGCCCTCCCTGCTCGACCCCGCTGTTACTACTGACGATGGCGGCCCCATAGGCGATGACGCATTGCGGGCCGTGCTCCTGGAGCGCGCCACGTGGCTACGCCAGGACGCGACGCTGCTGGCGGAGCTCGGCCTGCGGCCGGACGTGGCCAATATGGTCGATTTCGGCCCCATCGCCCTCTCACGCGTCAACGAGGCCCATCGCCGGGAGTCCGGGGAGCGCCGGCGCCTCGAAGCCGTGGCCAGGGCGAATTACGCCGCGCAGGCCCAGACCCATGCCGCCGTCATCGACCTGCTTGAAGCCCAGAGCCTGACCGATCTGGCGCGACGCATCGACGAACTCGCCCGTATGCGGTTCGGCCTCGCGGCAGGCGCCATCGCGGTGGAGGACCCCGAGACGCCGCCGAGCGGCTGGGTCGCTCTGGTGGAGGGTCAGGTCGATCTGATCCTGGGCTCTCACAAGCTCGCGCGGCTCGGCCATTGCCCTACCGCCGCCGGCCTGTTCGGGAATCTGGCGCCAGAGATCGGCAGCGCGGCCCTCCTGCGCCTCTCCATGTGGAACCCCTCCCGCCAGGGGGTGATCGCCTTCGGCGCGGCTGATCCGACGGCGTTCAGCGCGGAGATGGGGGCGGAACTGGTCACCTTCCTGGCGAGGGTCGTTGAGCGAACGGCGGAGCGCTGGCCCGCCCCGTGAGCGACATCCGCTCGGCCGAAAGCGCCCTGAGCGCCTGGCTTGTTCATCTGACGCGGGAGCGGCGCGCCAGCCCTCGGACGGTGGAGGCCTATGGCGCCTGTGTCTGCGCGTTCCTCACTTTTCTGGGCGGCCATCGCGGGGAGAGCCTGGCCTTAGGCGCGATGAGCACGGTCACCGCCGCCGAGGTTCGCGCCTATCTCGCCTTCCGCAGGTCCGGACCCCGCCCCCTCTCCCCACGCTCGGTCTCTCAGGCCCTCTCGGCCATCCGCGCCTTTTTTCGCTATCTCGACCGGCGCCTGGACACACCCAATGACGCCGTGGCGCGCGTCCGCGGACCGCGCATCAAGCCGGGCGTGCCGCGGCCGGTATCCGAGGTTCAGGCCCGGGACATGATCGACATGGCCGGAGAACGCGAGGCGGCGCCCGTCTGGGTCAGCCTGCGCGATCAGGCGATTCTCATCCTTCTCTGGGGCTGCGGCCTGCGGATCTCGGAGGCCTTGTCCCTGAAGGGCGCCGATGCGCCTCTGGCGGAATCCGTGCGCATTACCGGCAAGGGCGGCAAGACGCGGCTGGTTCCCGTCCTTCCGGCGGTGCGGGAAGCCATCGACGCCTATCTGGCCGCCGCGCCCTTCAAGCCAGGCCCGGATCAACCACTCTTCCGCGCCATCCGGGGCGGCCCTGAGCGCCCGCGCCAGGTTCAGGCGATGACCCA
>PLFA01000152.1:0-4110 GCA_003136615.1 Caulobacteraceae bacterium
GTCCATGCCATGACCCTCCCCCAGCCTTTCGATCATCAGGATCGTGATGGGCGGCGGAATGAAGCGGTAAATCGCCACCCAGATCGGGGGCCCTAGAAAGGCGAGCAGGAGCAGGATGACGATCAGTCCGCGGAGCCCGAAGCGAGGAGCCTTTCGGGCGCGTCCACGAACCTCCGCCATCATCCCTCGCTGACGTTCGCGCGCACAACTTGCATCGCTGGCGCGTGCGCCCTTAGGTCTGTGGTCTTGTGCGGCATGCGTCAAGACGCGGCGTAAAGGGATTTGGGAAGGAACAGATGGACCTCGTGACAGTCAGTGAGGCCGTCGCCGCACGCCATTCCGTGCGCGCCTTTCGCCCCGATCCTGTCCCTGGCGAAGTGGTGCGCGAGATTCTCGATCACGCCAAGGCCGCGCCCTCGGGGGGCAATCTGCAACCCTGGTGTGTCTATGCCGTAGCCGGAGAGCCCCTCGCCGATTTCAAGGAGAGCATGAAGCATGCGCCCATGGAAGAGCCCGAATATGACGTCTATCCGCCCAATCTGTGGGATCCGTTCCGCACACGGCGCTATCAGTGCGGCGAGGATCTCTATGCGGCCATCGGGATCGGAAGGGATGATCGCCCTGGCCGCCTGACCCAGCTCGCCAAGAACGCGGACTTCTTTGGCGCCCCAGTCGCTCTGTTCTTCTGCCTCGAGCGAAAGCTCGGGCCGCCCCAATGGGCGGATGTCGGGATGTATATGCAGACGGTCATGCTCCTGGCCGTGGAGCGAGGGCTCGCCACCTGCGCTCAGGAGTTCTGGGCTCGGTATCCCCGGACCGTGGGACGGTTTCTTGATTTGCCAGATGACTATCAGCTCTTCAGCGGCATGGCGCTTGGCTATGCGCGGGCGGACGCCCCGATCAATCTCTGGCGCACCCGACGAGACCCCTTGGAGGTCTGGTGCGAGATGCGGGGCTTTTAGGCCGCCACGTCCTCCGATGAGGTGGAAGGCGAGGCGCGTTTCTTACTCGGCTTGGCATGCTTTTTCTTTGCGCCCGCCTTACCGGCTTTGCCGGGCTTGGACGCCGTCTTGGGGGACGTGGTCGCCGGCGGACTGTCCGCCGCTATGGCGAGACTGCCCAGAATCTTCATGAAGGTTTCCCGTTTTTTCGGCGAGAGCAGGCTGAGGAGGCGCTTATCCCCGGCCGCCGCGGCGCCCGCGGCAAGGTCCAGGGCCTCGCGTCCCGCGGCGGACAGACGCACCGTATTGGCCCGGCCGTCGGTCGCTGACCGTTCCCGTAGCAGAAGACCCTTAGTCAAGAGGCGCGCCACAAGGTCCGCCAGGGTCGATCTGTCAATTCCCGTGGCCCGGACGAGATCGTTCTGCGTCAGGCCCTCATAGCCGCTGGCGGCCGACAGTACGGTGAATTGTCTCTGGGTGATGGCTGAAGCGCCTGCCGACTCGGCATGGAAATCGAGAGCTAATTGAAGGGCGCGGTGCAACAGATGAGTGGGCGAGGCACTCAAGTTGTCTTTAGCAGGCTTACTTTTGGCTTTGGTCATGGCGAGTCCCCTGACGCCGACCACACACGATGAAATTTTCATATCGCGGTTATGCGTCAATTTAACGACATAACATCCGTAGGCGTCGCCCGCTATCTTGAGGAACGAATACGCCTGCGCGGGACTCAGACTCCCAGATCAGGCGGGTCAGGCGTGGGTGTCGGTTGGCGCGCATTGTGTTTCAACAAAAACGGCGTTTGAGCGAACGCAAAGACCAAGGCCAGGGCGAGCACCCCGCCACGGAAATAGACAAAGACGTGGTCGCTTTGGGTCCGTCGGACCCATTCATTAGCGATCGCGCAGCCCCACCAGAAGAGGCCATAGCGGATCGCCAGGGTGCGCCAGGCTGTCTCGGGAAGGCTGAACGCCCCGCCGAGGATGACCTTCAGGGGGTTTTTGCCCAAGGCGAGGCCGACGAACAACGCCAACCCCAGAAGACCATCCACAATGGTCATCTTCATCTTGATCCAGTCATTATTGTGTAGCGCGAGGCTCAGTCCGCCAAACACCAGGGCCAGGGCCCCGCTCACGGCGGGGAGCGGAGCCAAGCGACGCTCCGTGATCAGATTGACGATCAAGGCCAGGGCCGAGCCGATGACCACACACCATGTCGCCAGACGAAAATCGCGTGTCGTCAGGTAGGCGCCGATGAAGGCGATGGCCGGCGCGCCGTCCACGACCATTCGCACCCAGGTCGGCGCCGCCGCCGGCCTAGTCATGGGCGCCGGCCTCCAGCCCCACCAAGGATCGCGAAAAGGCGCGCGCGTCGAAATCCTGAAGGTCGTTGACGTCCTCGCCCACGCCAATGAGCTTGATAGGGGAGTCCGAAGCCGCGGCCACGGGGACCAGAACCCCGCCGCGCGCCGTTCCATCCAGTTTGGTCATGACAATCCCGGTGACGCCCACGGCGTTGCCGAAAACGTTTTCCTGGGCCAGGGCGTTGCGCCCCACCGTGGCGTCGAGCACGAGCAGAACCTCGTGGGGCGCGTCCGGATCGACCTTGCGGATCACCCGGATCATTTTCGTCAATTCATCCATTAGGCCCTGCTTGTTTTGCAGCCTTCCGGCGGTGTCGATTAAAAGGACGTCATAGCCTTCGTCCCGCGCCTTCTCGGCGGCGTCGAAAGCGAGACCCGCCGCGTCCGCGCCGTTTGGCCGACTGATAAAGCTGGCGCCCGCGCGATCAGCCCAGACCTTGAGTTGTTCCACCGCCGCGGCGCGAAAGGTGTCGCCCGCGGCGATAAGGACCTTGGCGCCCCGGCCCGTCAGGTCGGCGGCGATTTTCCCAAGGGTCGTTGTCTTCCCCGAACCATTGACGCCGATGAAGAGCACAATGAACGGACGTGGGCCGGCCAGAGGCGTGAAGCGGCCCTGGCGAGGTATGAGCTCCGCCGCCACGGCCTGGGCGAGCGCTTCCTTGACCTCATCCGCGCTGGAAGATTTGCCGAAGCGCTGGAGGGCGAAGGCCGCCGCGATCCGCCCCGCGGCCGCGGGGCCCAGATCAGCTTCAATGAGCATTTCCTCAAGCGCATCGATCTGGTCTTGATCGAGAGGCCTAGCGGTGAGAACCGCGGCGACTTGGTCGGTCATCTGGCGCGAGGTTCGTGACAGGCCCTCGCCCAGACGTTTCAGCCAGCCCGTTTTCGCGTCCGCCATGATCGCGGGGGTTTAGCCGAGCCAGGCGTGTACCGGTAGGGGGGCCGTACCATCCGTTAAGGGGGGCGCGAACCTCGTGATCATAGCGGCCGCCAGGCGTCCAGCCGGGCCCGGCGACCGTCGTGACCCGCGATCACCCCCGTGATCAGGCTCCCCACCGGCGCTGGACCGGCAAAGGCGATCTCCAGATAGTCCTCATCTCGGGCGCGGCCGGGGGCCTCGACAATCGCGCGCGCCAGCGTGCCTGTCCGCGTGTTCAGCCGGCGCGACAGCGAAGCGACGCCAGCCGCTCTGAGGCGCTCGGCCCGGGCCTTGATGACGGGAGGCGCGACCTTGGGCATGCGGGCGGCGGGTGTTCCTGGACGCGGGCTGAAGGGAAAGACGTGCAGGAAGGTGATGTCCGCCTCGGTGATCAGGGCGAGGCTGTTCTCAAAGGCCGCGTCGCTCTCCGTAGGAAAGCCAGCGATGAGATCAGCGCCGATCGCGGTGTCCGGGCGGGCGGCGCGAACGCTTCTGATCAGGGCCAGAGCGTCGGCGCGGCTATGACGGCGCTTCATGCGCTTGAGGATCAGGTCATCCCCGGACTGAAGGGAGAGATGCAAATGCGGCATGAGGCGGGGCTCGCGCGCGAGGACGTCAAGAAGCGCGGCGTCGATCTCGGCCGCGTCGATGGAGGAGAGTCGCAGGCGAGGCAAGCCCGGAACCTCCTGCAAGATAAGCTTCACCAAATCGCCGAGAGCCGGGGCTTTCGGGAGATCGGCTCCCCAGCTTGTCAGGTCCACGCCTGTCAGGACCACCTCCTTGACGCCAGCCGCCGCAAGTTCGGCGACACGGTCCGCCACCGCCTGGGCGGGCGTCGAGCGCGCGTTCCCCCTTCCAAACGGAATGATGCAGAAGGTGCAGCGATGGTC
>PLFA01000152.1:4115-32245 GCA_003136615.1 Caulobacteraceae bacterium
CCGAGAACGAGATCGAGCTCCGCCATGGCCGCGAAGGCCGCGGGGTCGGTCTGGACCGCGCAGCCGGTGGCGATCAGTCGCGCCTCCGGGCGCTCGCGCCGCGCCTTTCGGATGGCCTGACGGGCCTGCCGAACCGCCTCGCCGGTCACCGCGCAGGTGTTGAAAACGACGGCGTTTTTCACGCCATCCGCCCGCGCCTGGGCCGAAATGGCCTCGGATTCGCAGGCGTTCAGGCGACAGCCGAAGGTCACGACCTCGACCTCAAGCTCCTGGCGCTCGATAAGGCTCATTCCTGGACGGCTCCCTGAGCGGCGATGAAGGCGGCGAAGGGGTCTTTCCAATCGGAATGCCAACGCGAGAGGGGCGGGCGGTTCTGCGTGATGTCCTGCGCCGCCCAGGTGATCCGGGCATTGTCCACTTCGCGGGTCACTTCGTTGTCCGGGCAGAGAATATAGAAGTCGCCCGCCGCCATGCGCTCAAGGGCAAAGTCTATCACCTGGTCGGCCGTCCAGGCCCCGGGGGGCTTTTCACCGCCCGCCGGCCGGGTGATGCCCGTGAAGGTGAAGCCGGGAATGAGCAGGTGGGCGCGCACCTTGCCGCCGTTTGCCGTGCGGAGGCTGTGCTCCAGCGCTTCGGTCAGGACCTTCACGCCGGCCTTGCTTACGTTGTAGGCCGTGTCGCCTGGCGGGGTCGTGATCCCCTGTTTTGAGCCGGTATTGATGATCGCGGCGGGACGGTCCTGGGCGACCATGGCCTCGCCAAACGCCTGGACGCCATGGATCACGCCCCAGAGATTGACCCCCAAAACCCGCGCCCAGGATTCAGGTGGCCCAAAGGGTCCGCCGCCGCCCCCAATCCCGGCATTATTCATGAGAACCGCGACATCCCCGAACCGGTCGAAGGCATGCCGCTTGAGCGCTAGCACCTGCTCCGCGTCCGCGACGTCCAGCACGAAGGTATCCATCACCGCGCCGCCCGGGGCCAGGGCTCGCGCGGTCTCGGCCGCGTCCTCGAGTCCAACCGCGTTGCGGTCCGCCAGCAGCACGTTAAGGCCGAGCCCGGCGAATTTAAGGGCCGCCGCGCGCCCGACCCCGTCGGCCGCGCCCGTGATGACGGCCGTGCGTCCAGGCTCCAGCCAATCGAGGTGCATCATACAAGGTGCTCCAGATCCGGCAGATGGCCAGAGAACTCCACGCTGACCGGCCCGGTCATCAGCACATGCCTATCCGCCGGTCGCCATGAAATCCCCAATTCGCCGCCGTCCAAGACGAGCGTGGCGTCAGGCCCGCANNAGACCCGCGCCGCGCTCCCAAACCCGCAATCGAAGACGATCCGGCGCCACGATCTGGGCGAACCCCACATTGACGCGGCGCGGAAACAACCAATGGCGCTCAATCTGGGGGCCGATATCACTGACAGGCACAGCCGCGATGTCCGGCACAAAGAATGTCACGTGAGGATTGCCCATGGAGACGCANNGGGATTTCCCGCCAGTCGAGCCGCGGCTCCCCCATATCGATGGTCACCTGCCAGGGGCTCTCGCGCCGCGCCGAGAGAAGGCCCGAGGGCGTATCCAGGCGGACCTGATCCAGATCCATGGCCCGCATCAGGAGCCACGCCACGCAGCGCACGGCGTTTCCGCAATGCTCCGCTTCCTCTCCGTCAGGGTTCCAGAATCGTAAGGCGGCATGGGCGCGGTTCGACCGTGTTATGGCGGTGATCACGTCACAGCCCCAGGGCCCATCCCGCCGAGCGATGGCCCGCGCCTGCGGCGGCGTAGGCGCGAACCGGCCTTCATCGTCGGGAACAATCACAAAGTCATTTCCCAGGCCATTCATTTTGATGAAATGAAAGCTCATGGCGCGGCGCCGGCCGTCATCTCCGCGGGGCGACCCGGCGCGGGATGGGCATGGGCGCCACCTTGGAGGCGACGGACTCTCCGAACAGGTCAGCGAGAAGACGCGCCTCGGGACCTCGCGTGGACCCTGCGCGCCAAGCCACGACAATCTCGCGGGACGTAGTGTCGGGATCAAGGGGCCGCACCGCCACATGGGCCATGTCGGCCAGACCCGCCGCCACCGCCATGGCTGGCAGGAATGAGACCCCCAGGCCCGAACCCACCATCTGGACCAGCGTGCCCAGGGAGGTCGCGGCGAATCCCTCCTCCTGCATATGCTTCTGCGGGCCAAGGCCGCAGGCCGTTAGAGTATGGTCCCGCAGGCAGTGACCGTCTTCCAGAAGGATGAGTTCCTGAGCGATCAGGCGCTCGGCCGCCACGCTGGCCCCCTTAGCCAGTGGGTGGTCATGGGGAAGCGCGGCAACAAGGGCGTCGTGGGTCACATGGGCCACTTCAAGGCCCGTTGTGTCATAGGGCAGCGCAATGAGTGTCGCGTCCAGGAGCCCCGCCTTGAGATCTGCGATGAGTCTGTGGGTGAGGTCCTCGCGCAGAAAAAGCCGCAGTTTCGGAAAGCGCGCTTTGAGCCGGGGAAGCGCCGCCGGCAGGAGGAAGGGCGCGACCGTGGGAATGACGCCCAGGCGAAGACGCCCCTCAAGCGGTTGGGCCGCGCCTTGGCAGGCCTGGACCAGATCTTCCGTTGCTGTGAGAATGGCCCTGGCGCGGGCCACGGCCTCCGTTCCCGCGGCCGTCAGGATGATCCCAGAGCGTCCCCGGTCCACCACCGGCGCGCCGAGAACGCGCTCAAGTTCCTGAACCCCCGCCGAGAGGGTGGGTTGAGTCACATGCGCGGCCTCCGCGGCGCGGCTGAAGGAGCCGTGCTGGGCCAGAAGGCTCAGATATTGAAGTTGTCTCAGGGTGGGAAGCATGGGCCGTCACATAGGCCCGCTCTATGGAAAGTCCAGCCCTTTGAGCCATCGAGCTATGCCACCCTATAGCCTGATGTGTTTTAAACGGAACAGATTTAGACACTGGATCACGTTCTACACTTTTGTTTCCAGAGCAAATTAACCCCTTTAGATGTTTCCCGCCCAAACGGGGTTTGCTCTAGAGCGCTTCAAAGGTCAGCGGCCCGCCCCAGAACCGCTCGGCCAGGCCATTCTGGCGTCCGCCCTGGCCGGTGGTGAGAAAACGCCGTTCCCCGTCCTGGCCCGGGTCATATTCGGGATGGCGGCTCAGGTAGAGTTGGACCGCCGCGGCCGTGGCGTCAGGCTGATGGATTAGCGGCGTGCCCGGCGGCAGGGCGGCGCGGAACAGATCGGCGGTGATTTCATAGTGCGTGCACCCCAGAATGGCGCGATCGGGGGGCCTGCCGATCCGCCGGGTGAGACTCGCCACGTGGCTGTCGATGGCGCGGGCGAGATCGGCGCGCGGCGCGTCCGCCTCGATGGCGCTGGCGAGGGAGGGGCAGGCCTCGCAGAAAACGGCGACATCCTGTCGGCGCTTGTCGATCTCGATCTCATATACGCGGCTGGCGGCGGTGGCCGCGGTGCAAAAAATGCCGAGCACGTCGAGCCGCTCGATCTTCTCACCCCTGTGCGCGGCTTCTTGCTCCCACGGAAGGCCGGTTGCCGCCTCAATGGTGGGAACAATGATCCCCAGCACATTGACGGGCCGGCCGATCCGCTTGCGATAATCGGGCAGCCAGGTTTGTTGAAGTCGTCGAAGGGCGACCGCCGCCGCCGTATTACAGGCCAGGATGACCAGGTCACAGCCCTGCGCGAACAGGCGCTCGCACCCGGCGCGGGTGAGTTTCACGATCTCCTCGCCTGGCCGACCGCCGTAGGGCGTCATGGCTTGGTCGGCCAGATAGACGAAGTTCGCGTCTGGCAGACGACCCACCAGTTCCCGGTGGACGGAGAGGCCGCCAATGCCGGAATCAAACACGCCAATGGCCATGATGGGCGTCTAACGCCGCCGGAAGCGAAGGTCCATGGCCGCTCTTCTTGAGCTTGCTTCCCCGCGCGCGTCGTCGTTCAAAGGCATAGGGGAGGAACGCGTGCGGGTTGTGATTATCGGCTCGGCAGGATCTGGAAAAACGACTCTGGCCAAGGCCTTGAGCGCCCGCCTGAAAACGCCCCTCGTGGAATTGGACGCGCTCAATTGGAGCGCCGGCTGGCGCTGGCGCGTCGAGGCGGAGCCGGACGCCTTCCTGGCGGATGTCGAGAGGGCGGCCGAGGCGCAGGACTGGGTTATTGATGGAAATTACCGCCGCGCCTTGCCGCTTGTTCTACGGCGCGCGACGGATCTGATCTGGCTGGACTATAGCCGCACACTGGTGATGAGCCGCGTCATCCGCCGGTCATTCGGGCGGGCGCTGTTCAGGCGCGAGCTTTGGCCGGGGACCGGAAATCGCGAAGACTTTCTGCGCTGGCTACGGAAGGATCATCCCATCCGCTGGGCCTGGGACACTTTCGGTCGGCGGCGGTTGCAATATGGCGCCCTCTTCGCTGATCCGCTGCTCGCCGGCTTGCGTCGCCACCGGCTTGACGCCCCGGGCCAGACAGGCGCTCTCTTGGCGAAACTGGAGCGGTTTCAGCGGGAGGGCGCGCCGTGCTGATGATCATGATCGCCATCGCCGTGGCGGGGACCCTCGGCTCCCTGACCGACTGGCTCTTCATGGGCCTGTTGTTTCATGGCGCCTATAATCGTCACCCTGAAATCTGGCGGCCAGGCATCCGTGACGGCGCCGACCGGGGCGCGATTATCTGGTCCTCGGTTCTGGGTTACGCGATCACGGCGGCGGTCGTGGCGCTCTGCGCCATCGCCCGGGTGCGCGGCGTTACAGGGGGCTTGGAAGTGGGCGTCCTGGTCTGGATTGCCGGTCCAGCCGTCGTGCTGATCCTCAATGGAATGTTCATCAAGCTCGATCCCAAGATCACCCTCGCCCATGGCCTGGGCTATGGCGCGCGCATCCTGATGGCCGGGCTTGCCGCCGGTCTGGCGTTCTCGCTCAAGGCATAGACAAGGAAAGCCCCCTCCAGCGGGGAGGGGGATTCTCACAGCAGAGGCGCTGAAGCCTATTCGGCGGCCTGCTTTGGCGTGTAACCAAGCACGGCCTTGATCTCGAGAAACTCGCTGAAGCCGTAGTCGCCCCATTCGCGGCCATTGCCACTCATTTTGTAGCCGCCGAAGGGCGCCATCATGTCGCCGCCGCCGCCATTGATCGACACCTGGCCGGCGCGCAGCTTGGAGGCGACGTCGCGAATCTTGCTCATGTCCTTACCGGAGACATAGGCGGCGAGGCCATATTCGGTGTCATTGCCCACCTGAACCGCCTCATCCACGGTTTCGTAACCCAGGATCGAGACCACCGGACCAAAGATCTCCTCCTTGGCCACGGTCATCTCATTGGTCACGTTGGCGAACACGGTCGGCTTCACATAGAAGCCCTTATCCAGGCCTTCCGGCCTGCCAACTCCACCGGTGACCAGGGTCGCGCCTTCATCGATCCCGGCCTGGATCAGGCGTTGGATCTTTTCCCACTGGGTCTTGTTCACCACCGGCCCCATCTGAGCGTTGCCATTGGGATCGCCCACCGTCGTGGATTCAGCGGCCGCTTTGGCGATGACGATCACCTCGTCCATCTTGGCCGTCGGCACGAGCATCCGGGTCGGCGCATTGCAGGACTGACCGGAATTATTCATCACGTGCTTGACCCCGCCGCCCACGGCGCTCGGCAGATCGGCGTCCTCGAGGATAATATTGGGGCTCTTGCCGCCCAGCTCCTGAGCCACGCGCTTGACCGTCGGGGCCGCCGCCTTGGCCACCTCGATGCCGGCCCGGGTTGAGCCGGTAAAGGACACCATGTCGATCCCCGGATGGCTGGCGATGGCCGCGCCCACATCGACGCCGGTGCCGTTGATCATATTGAACACTCCGGCAGGCACGCCCGCCGCGTGCAGAATCTCAGTCCAGATATAGGCCGAGAAGGGGGACTCTTCGGAGGGCTTGAGCACCATGGCGCAGCCGGTAGCGAGGGCTGGGACCACCTTGCAGGCGATCTGGTTGATCGGCCAGTTCCACGGCGTGATCATTCCACAGACCCCAATGGGTTCCTTGACGATGCGCGTGGGACCCCGGTCTTCCTCGAATTGGAAGCTCTTAAGCACGGCGATGCCGGTGGAAATGTGGCCAAGGCCGATGGGAGCCTGGGCGCGCTGCGCGAGGCTGGCGGGCGCGCCCATTTCCTCGGTGATGGCCTGGGCGATATCGCCAAAGCGCTTCTGATATTCGGAGAGGATGCGCTCCAGCAGGTCGATGCGCTCCTCGCGGCTGGTGCGCGAGAAGGTTTCGAAGGCGGCGCGCGCGGCCGCGACGGCCTTGTCCACATCAGCGGCGGACCCGTTGGAGACGTGGCCACAAACCTCTTCGGTGGCAGGATTAATGACCGCAAGCTCGCGCGGGGTGGTCGGGTCGACCCATGCGCCATTGATGTAGAACTTCATGTAGTCACGCATGATCATCTCCCTTTGGAAGCGCCTTGGGCCGAGGCTCCCGCCACGGCTCCCGCCTTGTGCTCATCTTAGTGAACGGTATTCATCCGGGGAAGAGGGCGCCTCGCCTTGCTCTGGCGACCTCGCCCCGGTAAAGCGCCAGGACGACGATCTCTCCGAATGATCGCGCCTCTCCCGACGCCGCCAGAAGGACCCTAGCCGCCATGGAAGCCATTGCCGCGATCCTGATCTTCATCATTGTTTTTGGCGCGTTGAACATCTTCGAGTTCGGTCGCGTCGATTAGGTTTTTGAAGTCATGGCCGCGCGAGGCTGGGCCCTGATCACGGGGGCCGCGCGGCGTCTCGGTCAGGCCCTGGCCGTCCGGGCCGCTGAGGCGGGATATGACGTGGTCGTCCATGCCCGTTCGGGTGACGTGTCCCAGACCCTGGCCCTTGTTCAGGCAAAGGGGGTCCAAGCCCTGGCTCTCCATGCCGATCTGGCCGACCCCACCGCCTGCGCGCGCTTGGTCGCGGAGGCGCCAGGCCCGCTCTCACTTCTCGTAAATTGCGCCTCCATTTTCGCGGATGACCGCCTGGACAGCCTAAGCGCCGCCGATCTCGACACCGCCTTCGCCACCAATACACGCGCGCCGATTCTGCTCTCCCAAGCCTTCGCCGCACGCCTGCCCCCAGATTGGAATGGCTTGATTGTCAATATGCTTGATCAGCGCGTGTTGCGTCCGGATCCGAGGTTCTTCAGTTACACGGTGAGCCGCGCCGCCCTGTGGATGGCGACGCAAACCATGGCCCAGGCCTTGGCCCCCCGGATTCGCGTTAACGCCATCGGTCCGGGCCCCACGCTCGCTTCCGTGCACCAGAGCGAGGCCGATTTCGCCGCCGAGGCCAAGGGTACGTTGCTCGCGCGGCCTGTGGGGGCTCGGGAGATTGCTCTGGCCCTCGGCTATCTCATTGAGGCGGAGGCTGTTACGGGCCAGATGATCGCCGTCGATTCGGGCCAGCATCTGGGCTGGCGCACCCCGGACGTTATCGGTGAGTAGTCCGCGCGCCACCCACGCCGCCGCCACTGTTTTCGTACAGGGCCTCGTGCTGGAGGCCGAGATCGGCGTCAACGCCGATGAGCAGGGCCAGCCTCAGCCCTTGGTCGTGGATATCGAGGCTGAACTGACCGGAGAGCCATGGCGCGGCTTCTCCGAGACGGTGAATTATGAGCGTCTGGCCGGACATGCGCGGACGATCGCGGCGGCCGGTCATATCGGCCTGGTGGAGACCTTCGCCTGGCGCGTCGCCCAGGCCTGTCTGGCCGAACCCCATGTGCGGCGAGTCACCGTGCGGGTGGAGAAACCCAAGGCCCTGGCCCCCGCCATGGCCGGCGTGGTGATTGTCGCCGATCTGATGTAGAATCAGCCTCCGCGCCGTATAGAGCTGAGGGAGAGCACGGTCGTGAGTGAGATATACACCCCGCCTCCGGCCGCGAGGCCCATCTCCGATCCGCGCCAGACCGCGCTGATCATCTACATTCTCATGCTCGTGCCAATCGTCATCCCAATCACCCACATCGTTGGGTTGGTGATGGCCTATGTCAGCCGCGACACGGCGCCAGACTGGCTCAAGACTCACTACACCTATCAGATCCGGACATTCTGGATCGGTCTGCTCTATTTCTGCGCCGCGGTCGTATCCTGCGTCATCCTCGTGGGCATCCTGCTCGTGCCCGCGGTCATCGTCTGGTACATCGTGCGCTGCGCCCTTGGCCTCTCGCGTCTTATGCGGGAGGAAGCTTACCCGACCCCTGAAAGTTGGACGGTTTAGGCGGCCTGGCCGCGCACCATCAGCGAATAATCATCCATCAGCGATAGGGAAATATTGCCCGGAGTGAAGCGGTAATCTCCCACCTGGGCGACGGGCGTAACCTCAGCGGCCGTGCCCACGATGAAGCATTCGCTAAAGTCCGCCAGTTCTTCAGGCACGATGTGACGCTCCACCACATCAAAGCCCTTCTCCTTGGCGAGCCCCATCACAGCGCGCCGCGTGATCCCGTCGAGGAAGCAGTCGGGGATCGGGGTGTGCAAAACGCCGTCCCTCACGAAGAACACATTGGCCCCCGTGGCTTCGGCCACGTAGCCGCGCCAATCCAGCATGAGGGCGTCGGCGAAGCCCTCGCGTTCGGCGGCGTGCTTGGAGATGGTGCAGATCATATAGAGGCCCGCGGCTTTGGAGGCCGTGGGAGCGGTGTCGGGCGCTGGCCGGCGATACTTGGCCCAGGTCAGGGCGATGCCCTTGGCCTTTTGAACGGGATCGAAGTAGCTAGGCCACTCCCAGACGGCGATCGCGACGTGCACCTTCGACGCCTGGGCCGAGACGCCCATGACCTCGGACCCGCGCCAGGCGATGGGCCGGACGTAGCAATCCTTCAGGCCGTTGCGCGCGCAGGTCTCCTTGCACGCCGCCTCGATCTCTGCGACCGTATACGGGATTTCATAGTCCAGGATTTCGGCGGAGCGGAACAGTCGCCGCGTATGCTCCGCCAGGCGGAAAATCTCCCCTCCATACATGCGTTCACCCTCAAATACCGCGGAGGCGTAGTGAAGGGCGTGAGTGAGCACGTGGATCTTGGCATCGCGCCACGGTGTGAAGGCGCCGTCCAGCCAGATCCATCCGTCACGGTCGTCGTAGGGAACTAGAGCCATTGGGCCAGTCATCCTCCAGGTTCGCGCGCGCAGCCTTAGACGAATTGGGGTGGCCCTCGTCAAACGAAATGGGGCTGGACGCTGGCGCGGAGCGCCGTCACCTGCTTGTCGTGGACGATGACGCGGGCCTTAGAGAGCTCTTGAAAGAGTATCTCGCGGGTTCGGGATTTCGGGTCACGACCGCCCAGGACGCGGCGTCGGCGCGGCGACTTCTGGAGGGGGTGCATTTCGATCTCCTTATCCTTGATGTGATGATGCCCGGCGAGGATGGTCTGGCCTTCGCGCGTTGGATTCGCAGCCGGGCAGGCGTGGCCGGCGCGGCCCCGATCCTCATTCTGACCGCCCGCGGCGCGCCGGATGACAGGATTGAGGGCCTCCGCACCGGCGCTGACGACTACCTTGCCAAGCCCTTTGAACCCCGTGAGTTGGTGCTGCGCATCGAGGCCATCCTCCGCCGGGCCGGCTCTGCCAAGGGAGAGGAGCCGCCCGTCCGCCTGGGCCGCTGCCAGTTCGATCCCGCACGCGGGGAGCTCACCGCCGATGGCGCGCCCGTGCGACTGACCGAGGCCGAGACCAGTCTTCTCAGGGTTCTCGCCCGCGCGGCCCATGGCGCGGTGGATCGCCAGCAACTGGTCGGCGGCGGCGACGCGAGCGGACGGGCGGTGGATATTCAGGTGACCCGCCTGCGGCGCAAGATCGAGGCCGATCCGTCCAACCCCCGCTATCTGCGCACGGTGCGCGGCCGCGGCTATATGCTCACGCCCGACTGATGCGTCTTCCCAGGCCCTGGCCGCGCGTCTTCTGGCGGCTGGTCAAGCGCCTCACCCCCACGTCCCTGTTTGGCCGCAGCCTGCTGATCATTGTGCTTCCGGTGGCCGTCATGCAAATCGCGGTGACCTATGTGTTTTTTGACGCCCACTGGCAGGAGGTGAACAGCCACCTGACCGAGGGTCTGGCGGGGGATGTCTCGCTCATCACGACCCGGTACGAACAGGATCCTCGCCCCGCGAATCTGGCGCGGATTCAAGCCGAGGCGCAGGAAAACCTCGCGCTTTCCATCGTCGATGAGCCTGGCGCGATCCTGCCGAAGGGGAGACGCCCCTCTCTTTTTGTCGCCGTCGATCGCTCACTGACGCGCGCCTTGGCCGAACGCCTGGACGGCCCCTTCTGGTTCGACACGAACCGCTACCCGGCCTATGTGGACATCAGGGTCAAGACGCCCACCGGGGTCTTAAGGATCATCGCCCCCAAGGACCGCGTCTTTGCCACGCGCGGCCATATCTTCATTCTGTGGATGACGGTGGCGACCGTCCTGCTCACCGGGATTTCGATCCTGTTCATCCGCAATCAGGTGCGCGCCATTGAACGCCTGGCTTTCGCCGCGGAGGCTTTTGGTCGGGGACAGGATACGCCCTTTCGGCCACATGGGGCCCGGGAGGTGCGCCAGGCGGCGCGCGCCTTTCTGGCGATGAAATCCCGCATTCAGAGACACGTGGAGCAGCGCACCGTGCTGCTGGCCTCGGTCAGCCATGATCTGCGCACACCGCTTACTCGCCTGAAACTTCACCTGGCCATGGCCCCTCAAGGTCCGCGCGCCGAAGCCATGGAGGGGGATGTGGCGGAGATGGAGCACATGATCGACGACTATCTCGCCTTTGCGCGGGGCGAGGGCAGCGAAGGGGCTGAGACGGTGCGTCTCGCCGACCTGATAGGGGTCGTCTGTAGGGGCGCCGTCCTGACGGGGGCGGACGTGGATGTTACCGCTGATCCCTCTCTGGAAGCCCAAGTCCGGCCGGGGGCCCTCAAGCGCGCCCTGGCCAATCTGGTCATGAACGCGGCGTCCCATGCCAAGCATGTAAGAGTGAGCGCCCGGGCTTCGAGCCTGGGCGGGGTGGAGATTATTGTGGACGATGATGGCCCTGGCATTGCGCCGGACCGCCGGGAAGACGCTTTCGCCCCTTTCTCGCGACTGGACGCCGCCCGCGCGCTGAATCCCAAGGGCGTCGGTCTCGGCCTCGCCATAGCGCGCGATGTCGCTCGCGGCCATGGCGGCGATGTGACCCTGGGTCCCTCGCCTCTGGGAGGCCTCCAGGCCCTGATGCGCCTCCCGTAATGCGCCGAAGCTAAAGCGTCAGGACGACCTTGCCGATATGCGCCCCGCCCTCGAGCCATTCGTGGGCCTGGGCCGCCTCCGCCAGCGGGAAGGCCCGGTCCACGACGCATTTGATCTTCCCCTCCGCGACCCAGGGCCAGACCACACGTTCCACCGCCGACGCCAGACGCGCCTTTTCCTCGGCGGACCTGGGGCGAAGCGTGGAGCCCGTGATGATCAGGCGTTTCTGCATCATCTTGGCGATCGGAAGCTCCACCTTCCCCCCGCCCAGCGCGGCGATATGGACGAGGCGCCCTCCCGTCTTGAGCGCGTCGAGATTCTTGGGGAAGTAATCGCCCGCCACCATGTCCAGAATGACATCCACCCCTCCGTGCGCGGCGGCGACGGCGGCGAAGTCCTCGCCCGTGGCGTCCACGGCGATGTCCGCTCCCAGGCGCAGAGCCTCCGTGGCCTTCTTCGCGCCCCGCGCGGTGGCGATCACTGTGGCCCCGGCCGCCTTGGCCATCTGGATCGCGGTGACGCCTATCCCCGATGTGGCGCCATGCACCATGAAGGTCTCACCCGCCTTAAGCGCCCCATGCTCGAACACATTGGCGAAGACCGTGAACACAGTCTCGGGAAGGCTGGCGGCATGGGTGAAATCAAGACCCGGTGGGATCGGCAGGGCGTGGCGGGCGTCGGCCACGGCGAACCCGGCATAACCGCCCCCGCCGAGCAGGGCGCACACATGATCGCCGGCCCGCCAGCGCCCCGCGCCCTCCACAACCTCGCCGGCCACCTCGAGACCCAGCGTGACGGGCGCGCCTGGCGGCGGGGGATAAAGGCCCAGCCGCTGCAACAGGTCGGGTCGGTTCACGCCCGCCGCCTTGACCGCGATCAGGATTTGCCCGGACCCAGCCTCTGGCCGCGCGATGCGCGCCACGCGCAGAGCCGAGGCGGGGCCCTTGCCGCCTTCGATCACAATGGCCTCCATGTCGGCGTTGCTCATGATCGCGGCGGCTCCCTTGCCTTGCGCCTTTGCGCGGGGACGCTCAGATAGCGCCTGACGCGGGGGCGGGCAAAGGAAGCCGGATAATGAGCGAAGAACCGGCCGAGGCGCGGCGGGCCCGGGGCCAATCCCTCCTTGATTTGTCGCGGGAGGACCTGGATCTTCACGCCGTGGAGGAACTCGAGGAGCGGATTGCCACCTTGGAGGCGGAGATCGCGCGCACTCGCGCCCAGATGAGCCGTAAGCAGGCGGGTCGCGCCGCGGCCGAAGCCCTGTTCTCCCGCAGGGACTGACCCTTGAGCGCCTTTGATCTGACAACGCCCGGGGGACGTCGGCGCGCGGTTCTCGACTATCTCTGGCATGATCACGCCTATCTGCGTCTGGGTTTTTCGAACGCTCACTGGATTTCCCATGAGCTGGTCCGCACCAACCAGCCCTGGCCCTTCCAACTCGCGGCCTGGGCCCGGCGGGGCATTCGTACGGTGATCAACCTGCGGGGCGGCATGGCCACCAGTTTTCGCGCGCTGGAGGTGGACGCCTGCGCCCGCCACGGGCTCGAACTGGTGGATTTCGTCGTGGCCTCGCGCGACGTTCCCTCCGCTGAGAAGGTGCTGGCCGCGCGCGAGCTCTTCGAGACTGTGCGCTACCCCGCCCTGATGCATTGCAAGTCGGGGGCGGACCGGGCCGGGATCATGGCGGTTTTCTACAAACATTTTCGCCAGGGCCAGAGCATTCGCGAGGCCCTATCCCAGCTGAGCCCGCGCTATCTTCACGTGCGCGCCGGCCTGACCGGGGTGCTAGACTATATCTTCGAGCGCTATCTCGCCGAGGCGGAGCCGACCGGCCAGAGTTTTGTCGACTGGGTTCAGAGCGCTGCCTATGACCCCGTGCGTCTGAAAGCCGAATTCCGGGCCGGTTGGTGGGGAACGCAACTGACGGAGCGCCTGCTCAGGCGGGAGTAGGCCCATCATGGTGCGGGTCCAAAAGCTTATGGGCGTGGATGATGAAATAGCGCATATGCGCGTTATCCACGGTGGATTGAGCCTTGGCCTGCCAGGCGCGGCGGGCGGCGGCATAGCTGGGATAGGCGCCGACGAAGTCGAGCTTCGTGAGGTCCCGAAAGGTGATGCCGGCCACGTCTTCCAGTTCGCCCCCGAACACCAGGTGAAGAAGTTGCGCCTCGCTCAACGTCTATCTCCGCTCATTCGGCCCCCCCTTCATTTGCCCGCGATCGCGAGAGCATCCACCATTAGCGATGGGATCAAGGATGCGCCCCTCTGGACGAGGTCGGAACCCGGGACCATCCGCGAATAGATATCCAGCAGATTGCCGGCCACGGTGATTTCGGTGACGGGATAGGCGACCTCGCCATTCTCGAACCAAAGGCCTGAACAGCCCACCGACCAGTCCCCGGTATTGGCGTTGAGCGATGGCCCGAACATGGATGTCACCAGAAGGCCTCGTCCAGCGTCGGCCATCAGCTCGCTTTGATCGCGGGCGCCTGGCGCCAGGGAGACATTGGAGGCGGAGACGCCCGGCGGTCCAGCGAGGCTGCGCGAGGCGTGGCCAGTGCTGCTCATACCCAATTGACGCGCGGAGCTCGTATTGAGCAGCCAGGTGGTCAGGACGCCGTCCGCGATGATGTCCCAGCGCCTGTTCGCCACGCCCTCGTCATCAAAGGCCGAGGAGCCAAGACCGCGGGGCTGGTGGGGATCGTCGGTGAGCGTGACGCCCGGTGAAAACAGTTGCTCACCCAGCTTCTCCTTGAGAAAGGAAACGCCCCGCGCCACGGCTGGACCCGAAATGGCCCCGAGCAGGGGGGAGATCAGGGCGCCGGCCAGGCGGTTTTCGAAAATCACAGGGGCCGTCATTGAGGCCAGCTTGCGGGCCCCCAGGCTGGCCGCGGCCCGGCGTCCGGCTTCCGCCCCAATCGTCTCTGGGGCCGGCAGGTCCGCAAACCAGCGGGTGGAGCGCCCCTCATAGCCCTGCTCCATTTCCGCGCCTTCGCTGGCGATGGCGCCCGCCGAAATCGATGAAGCCGTGCCGCGCTGTTCGCCACTAAACCCCTCGCTATTGGCGAACAACCAGACCGAGGATGACCAGCTTCCCGAGGCGCCGTTGGAATTGGTGACCTTGGGCATGGCCTGGGCGGCCTGCTCCGCAGCGAGCGCGCGGGCCTCCAGCGTTTCGGCCGTGGGCTCCACGGGATCGAAGAGATCCAGATCGGTGGGCGCGTCCTTTACCAAGCGATCCGGTGACGGCAGGCCCGCATAGGGGTCCTCGGCGGCGAGCCTGGCCATGGCCACGACACGTTCCACCAGCTTCCGGCGTCCCTCCGGCGAGGTGTCCGAGCCTGAGACCGAAGCATGACGGCGGCCGATCAGGACCCTGAGGCCGAGGTCCCGGGATTCCTCGCGTTCAACCTCCTCAAGGGCGCCCAGCCGAACGGTTACGGACAACGATTGGCGCTCGGCGAAGACGGCCTCCGCCGCCTCCGCGCCGGCGGCGAGGGCCATGCCCACGGTGTCTTCCAGCTGATCAGGGCTCATCGCCCGGATATGCGGGAGGCGAGGCCCATGCGCAACGCCATTAGGCTGGCTTAAGCAATCAGATCTGGCGTGAGAAGGCTCGCGAGTTGAGCGATCTGGTCCTTGAGCAGGAGTTTGCGCTTCTTCAGACGCGCCAGCTGAATCTGGTCGGGCTGAGGTGTTTCCTGGATCGCGGCGACGGCGACGGACAGGTCCTCATGCAACTCCCTCAGTCGGTTGAGCCTGAGGCGGATGTCGAGGACACCATCATTGTCGGCCTCCACGTCCATGCGGGCTGCCCCCCTCGCGCCGAGACCCGGCTTAACAGGCGTCGGTGAGCGTGGCCAGAAGGTTGGCCGGCGTCACGCCGCCCCAGGCTCGCGTGATCTCGTCAAGGGCCACGAAGAGATCCTCCGCCCCGCCATGGGACTCGGGTGTCAGGCTCTCCAGAGCTTCAATGAGGGCGCGCTCGGCCGCGAGTTCGCTCGCCATATAGGCCGCTCGCGCAGCCAGGCGCGGGCCATCCCCTAGCGGAGGGCGGGCGGTCTTGAGCGCAGCGCGGATGCGCCGTGAAGGCCCTAGAACCTCGGCTTCCAGGCTCTTGGCGGCAGCCAGGGCGCGCATGAGCACGTCGGCCCCGATCGGCCGTCCCTCGCGCGCCGCCCAGAGCCGCCAAAGAAGAAGGCTGATGCACTGTCGGTGCCGATTCTGCAGCGCCAGAGCCGCCGCCGCGACATCCTCGCGGCCATAGAGTTCGACCGCGAAGTCCCAGGCCTTCACGCGACTTCACCGCCGACCGTCTCAAGGCTTTCGCCCCACCGCTTCACGCTTCGCCATTCGAGGCCGAAAAGGTCCAGGGCGCGGCCCACCGATTGATCCACCATCTCGGCGATGCTGGCGGGCCTTGCATAAAATGCCGGTAGCGGCGGCGCGATGATGGCGCCCATCTCCGCGAGGGTGGTGAGGCTGCGCAAATGGCCCAAATGCAGCGGCGTCTCCCGCACCATGAGCACCAGGGGGCGGCGCTCTTTCAGCGTGACGTCCGCGGCCCGCGTGAGCAGCGACGAGGTCACGCCCGTGGCGATTTCGCTGAATGTCCGCACCGAACAGGGTGCGATAATCATGCCCATCGTGTGGAATGAGCCCGAGGCCACGGCCGCGCCGACCTGAGCTGGGGGATAGCGCACATCAGCCCTTGCCATGAGATCGGTCGGCGTGAGGTCGGTTTCCTGGGCCAAGGTCAGCATGGCCGCGCGCGAGGCGATCAGGTGGCTCTCGAGTCCCAGGTCGCGGCAGGCGTCCAGGACCCGCAGGCCAAGCACCACGCCAGAGGCGCCAGAAATGCCCACCACGAGACGCCGGGGTCGATCCGTGATCATTCTTCGCACCCTTCCCCAATCATCGGCGCCGCACAACCATATGTGATCTGACAGACGGCGCGGACGGGTGTTCACTCATCTGGTCGCAGCCCAGCACAGGGAGATGAAGCACATGGCGATCGAAGGCCGTCTTCGCGAACTCGGCGTCAAGCACCAGAGTCTCGAAAGAGCCATACATGACGAGGTGATCCGGCCAGCCGCCGACGCCGCCCGAATCCGCGAGCTCAAACGTCAAAAGCTTCGTCTCAAGGAACAGATAGAGCTTCTAAAGGCGCGTCCGAACTAGCTTCGCCGCGCCGCGCCTACCTCTTAGACCCCTTCTTGCTCGCTCGCCGGTTGCAAGACCGGCCCCTCGGGCTGGTCGCGTCCGCGTTTGGCCTCATCCTTGGCCTTCTTTTCGGCCGCCGCCTTGACCAGGGCGTCCAGTTCAAGCTGGCCGACCAGGCCGAGGGACACCGGGTCAACGGGTTTGATATTCACCGCATTCCAGTGGGTGCGGTTGCGAACCTGATCGATGGTGGATTTTGTGGTCCCGAGCGTCTTGGAAATTTGCGCGTCGGTCACCTCGGGATGATTGCGCACAAACCAGGCGATCGCGTCGGGCCGATCCTGGCGACGGGACACCGGGGTATAGCGCGGCGCCTTCTTGGGCGTCTTCAGAACCTGGGCGTGACGGCTCTTCTGAGCCTTCATGCGATAGGCCGCGCTGGCTTGGGCCGCAGCCAGTTCCTCGCGGGTCAATTGCCCGTTGGAGATGGGATCTGCGCCCCGGATGTCACGGGCCACCTCGCCGTCGGCGATGCCCTTCACTTCCAGGGGGTGCAAGCCGCAGAAGTCGGCAATCTGCTCAAAGGTCAAGGACGTGTTGTCCACCAGCCAGACGGCCGTCGCCTTGGGCATCAGAATTTCGTTCACGTTGGTCTCCAGAAACACCAGCGCCCGGCCTTTCGACCGGGCGGTTCATAGATGATCTCCTATAGCGCCGCGGGGGCGCGAAAACAAACCGCGATCATTCTCAGGTCCTGAAGGATAGGCCATGGGCCACGAACCACGTCAGGCTCGCCGCCAGCGCCGCAGCAATGATCACGCGGGTCCGCGATGCGAGGGCTGGGGCGGCAAGGCTTGGCGACAGGCGCGCGACGCCGGTGATCATGGGCCCCACCAGAGTCTTGCGGCGCAGCGTGTAGATCAAAATCGCGACGAGATGCACGGTGATAAGGGCCACCAGCACCCAGAAGATCTCGTGATGCCAATGGGTGATCGCCCTGCCGGTGTCGAAACTGACGAATTTCGACAGGGGGCCGGCCTCAATGGCGTCCTCGTCCACGGCGAAAAGGCCAAGGCCGATCTGGAGGGCCAGAACCGTCAGCAGGGCGATCACGCTCCATCCGCCCAGGGGATTATGGCCGATCCGGCCCTCGCCCAGTCGGCCCCGCGTATAGGCGAGCACAGTCCGCGGGCCGGCGACGAAGCGTGAAAAGCGCGCCGTTGAGGATCCGACAACGCCCCAGATCAGGCGGAACGCTAACAGCCCCATCAGCACGTAACCCGACAGGCGATGCCAGGAGAGGTGGTCATGCGTGGCGGACCACCAGGAGAAGGGAACCAGCGCCGCGATCAGCCAATGCACAAGGCGTGTCGGCAGGTCCCAGACTCTCACCGGCCTCAATGGCGTCTCGGCTTCGCCGCCGCCCGATGCCCCCAGGATCAATCCGGGTCTTTCTGGCGGAAGGTTTCATGGCAGGACTTGCAGGCGTCGCCAGTGGCCTTCAGGGCCGGCATGAACTCCGCCGTACTCCCCGCCTGGGCAACCGCGTTAAGCTTCGCCGCCGCGATCTGAAGATTATGAGCCTTCTCCGCAAAGTTGGCCTTATCTGTCCAGACCACAGGCAGGGCTTGCATCTTCACGCCGGTGGAGGGCCCGCTATCGGCCGGGAACCAGCTCGGCAGAGCCTTGGCGTGGTCGGCGATCAGCGCCGTTTGGACCTTGATCAAGCTCTGATCCGGCGCGCCCGATTTCAACTGATCGAAGATTGTTTTCATCGCCTTGCCCATTTCCTTGAAATGGACCTGACGGTCCTTCGCCGCCTCGACGCCGCTCAGTCCGCCGGCCAGCGCCGCGCTGGCGCTCAGCCCCAAACCTATGGCGACGATGGAATTCAGGGCAGTTCTGCGCATCATGAGCTCGGGATCCCTTGTGAACTTCAACCGCTGGCGTCCCGTAGAGGACTCGAACCTCTGACCCCCGGTTTAGGAAACCGGTGCTCTATCCTGCTGAGCTAACGGGACCACGAAGTCTCTCTTAGGCTGGCTGGCGCCAGGGCGACAACGGCAAACAGGCGTCTTGGCGGCTCGCATCTCGACGTCAGGCGGAAAAGCCGCCATCAGCCTTGTGCAAAGGCGCGAAGGGGCGGGCATGTTCGAATCGCTGAAGGAAATGGACCGCGACCATTGGAATGCCGCGATCGCGGGGTTCTTGGGATGGGCTCTCGACGCCTTCGACTTCTTCCTGATGGTGTTCATGTTCAGCGCCATCGCCAAGGAGTTTCACACCCAGCTGGCGTCCGTCGCGGTCGCCAGCGCCGTCACGCTCGCGGCGAGGCCTTTTGGCGCTCTCTTCTTTGGCCTTCTCGCCGACCGCTATGGGCGCCGCCCGGTCCTCATCGCCGATATCATGGCTTTTTCGGTCCTTGAGCTCGCCTCCGCCTTCGCGCCCAGCCTCACCGTTTTGATCGTCATGAGGGCGCTTTTCGGCTTCGCCATGGGCGGGGAGTGGGGCGTCGGCGCGTCGCTCGCCCTCGAATCGATCCCCACCAAGGCCAGAGGGCTGATCAGCGGGATGCTGCAAGAGGGTTACGCCGTCGGCTATCTGCTCGCCGCCCTCGTCTTCTACCTGCTGTTTGATCGCATTGGCTGGCGCGGAATGTTCGTCGTGGGTCTGGCGCCGGCCCTGCTGGCCGGCTTCATCAGTCTCAGTGTCAAGGAGTCTCCGGCCTTTGTGTCGCAGCGCGCGGCGGCGCCGCGATCAGGCTCCTTGAGGGTCTGGATGATCGGCGTCGGGGCCTTTGTGGTGGCCATGGCGCCTGTGGCGCTTTCAGCCAACCAGCCAGCTCACCTGCTCGGGCTCATCTATGGAATCGATGTGCCCATCGCTCTTGCCGGGTTGTGGTTCTTCCGCCGTTTCTGGAAGCTCGCCCTCTATCTCGTGGCCCTGATGACGACCTTCAATCTGTTCAGCCATGGCACCCAGGATCTCTATCCAACCTTTCTCACCCATCAGCACCATCTAAGCGCTTCGGTCGTCGGCCCTCTGACGGCCTTCGGAAACGTTGGCGCCCTGCTGGGCGGGGTCACTTTCGGCGCCTTGTCGGAGCGACTGGGACGACGGCGCGTGATCATCATCGCGGCGCTGGGCTCGCTCATCATCATTCCCCTCTGGGCGTTTTCGCAGACGCTCGCGATGCTGGCGGCGGGCGCCTTCCTGATGCAGGTCACGGTGCAGGGCGCCTGGGGCGTGGTGCCCGCCCATCTGAACGAGTTGGCTCCTGGGAGCGAGCGCGGCGTCTTTCCAGGATATGTTTATCAACTCGGCAATCTTATCGCGTCGGGCCTTATCGTCTGGCAGGCCAGATTCGCCGAAGCCAAGGGCGGCGCCTATTCCACGGCCCTGGCGATCACGGCGGCCGGCGTCGCCCTGCTTCTGGTCGCCCTGACCCTATTCGGGCCGGAGCGGCGCGGGGACGATTTCAGCGCCGCGGCTGACGCTTAAGGTCTATTTGCCACGCCGAGGTTCGCGACCTTTGCCCTTGCGGCCGGATTGCGCCGCGCGCAGCTCCAGCACGGCCGCCAATACGGCCATGGCCGTCTCGATGGCGGTTCGCGCGGTCCCCCCGTCGAGTTTCAATCCGGCCGAGGGTTTCCGCGGTCGCCCTTTCAGGATGGCGGGCGCGACGAGGGCGATGAAGAGCGTCAACAGGGCGAAGGCGAGGGCGGTGGCGCCGCCAGCCGCAGGGATCGAGAACCAATGGCGGAAGAGGGCGTAGAGTCCGAATCCCGCCGCGATGACCGCGACCCCCGCGGCGCCGGTCGCCAAGCCGGCGGCGATCAGGCCGGCGATGATCCGGCCGATGAGCCTGTTAAGCATGGTGTTCCCCAAAATCAGGCCGCGGCCCTGGATTCACAATGGCGTGCTCTTAGCATTGCTTCCGACCTTGCGCCGCCTTCGCTTTGCGATGCGCCCTGACGTATGGATCACCACCGGAAAGCCGCATCACGGAGCACGCTTATGAAGGTCAAACGCATCGGCATGGCAACGGTTCTCAGCATGGCCGCGTTGTGGCTTGCGCCGGCGGCCGCCAATGCGGAAGGCGCCCGGATCGGCGATCTAATGATCACCCAGCCTTGGATTCGGGCGACGCCCAATGGGGCGCCCACGGCGGCGGCTTATCTCACCATCATTAATCGCGGCGCGACCCCTGATCGCCTCCTGGGGGGTAGCGCCGCCGGCGCAAAAGCTCTCACGCCGCACTCCATGTCCATGAGCGCCGGCGTCATGCGCATGCGCGTGCTGTCTCAGGGCCTGGATATTCCCGCGGGCCGGACTTTGACCTTGGGGCCAGGCGGCGACCACCTGATGCTGGAGGGACTAACGCGCGCTTTCCGTCCTGGCCAAAGCGTCCCGGTTCGGCTCAGATTCGCGCGCGCGGGAGAGGTGACGGTGACCTTCCTCGTCTCTGCGTCGGGTCCATCGTCTGGAGGCGACATGGGAAGGATGAAGATGCCGTGAGCCGCCCCAGGCGTCATCGCGGGGAGGGTGCGAGGTGATCCGGCTTTATGTCACCGCCGATCTTTGGGCCGGGGCGGTGATCGTCCCCGCGCCGGACCAGTCTCATTACCTGACCCGCGTCATGCGCCTTGGCGCAAATGATGAACTCCTCCTTTTCAACGGACGTGACGGCGAGTGGCGGGCTCAGGTGTCCGACGCGGGAAAACGCGGCTGCGCGCTGAGCGTCACGACCGCCACGCGGGCCCAGACGGTTGGTCCTGACCTTGATCTGATCATTGCCCTCGTGAAGCGGCCACGGTTGGAGACCATCATTGAGAAGGCCGCCGAGCTCGGCGCCCGGCGGATCTTGCTCACGACGACCGCGCGCACCAATGCTGATCGCGCCAAGCTGGACCGACTTCACGCCATCGCGACGGAGGCCGCCGAGCAAACGGGGCGCCTGGATGTTCCCGAGGTGACGGGTCCGCGGCGGCTGAGTGATATGCTCTCCGCCTGGCCCTCCGCGCGGCGGCTCCTCTTTTGCGATGAAGCCGGCGACGCGCCTCCCGCCGCCCAGGCCCTCGCGGGAGAGACCCGTGGCGCTTGGGCGGTGTTGATTGGGCCCGAGGGTGGGTTCTCACCGGCGGAGCGCGCGGCCGTGCGGTCCATGCCAAGCGCGCTCTCGGTATCGCTCGGCCCACGTACTCTTAGGGCTGACACCGCGGCGATCGCCGCGCTGACCCTTTGGCAATCGCAGCTGGGCGACTGGCGGGGGGCTTGAGCTTCTTGGCCGCCAGGCCCAATTGAACGTACGGATTCTGGGGCTGACGTGTTTCACGAGGCGGGGATGGCCGAAACGATTAGCGACGACCGCCCCTTGACCCTTGAAGATCTCGCCGCCTGGTTCGCCGCAGGATCCAAACCGCGCGCGGACTTCCGAGTCGGGGCCGAGCATGAGAAGTTCGTCTTCCATGCGGCTGACCATCAGCCCGTCGCCTATGAAGGTCCAAACGGCATCAAGGCGCTGCTGGAAGGGATGATGCGTTTCGGCTGGACGCCGACTCTGGAGCGCGGCCCTGCTGGCGGTGAGGTGCTCATTGGTCTGAACCGCGGCATGGAGAACATCAGCCTCGAGCCTGGAGGTCAATTCGAGCTCTCTGGCGCGCCGCTCCTGACCATGCATGATATCTGCGAGGAAACCGGCCGCCATCTTGAGGAGGCCAAGGCTGTCGCCGCCGAGCTTGGCCTGGGGTTTCTCGGCCTGGGTTTCAGCCCGCTGTGGCGGCGCGACGAAGTGCCCGTCATGCCCAAGGGCCGCTACAAGATCATGCGCCGCTATATGCCGCTGGTTGGGAGTCTCGGGCTGGACATGATGTTCCGTACGTGCACGGTTCAGGCTAATCTGGATTTCGCTGATGAAGCTGACATGGTGGCGAAATTCCGCGTCAGCCTGGCGCTCCAGCCCATCACCACGGCGCTCTTCGCCAATTCACCGTTCATCGAGGGACGCCCGAGCGGCTTCCTCAGCGCACGCGCCAACATCTGGACCGACACGGATGTGGCGCGAACCGGCATGCTTCCCTTCGTTTTCGAGGATGGCTTCGGCTTCGAGACCTATGCGCGTTTCGCGCTCCAGGTTCCCATGTATTTCGTCAAGCGCGACGGGCGTTACATCGACGTGGCGGGTCGATCCTTCGCCGATTTTATCGAGGGGCGCCTTCCCGAGCTGGAGGGGGAACGCGCGACGATTAAGGACTGGGCCGATCACATCAGCACCATTTTCCCCGAAGTGAGACTGAAGCAGTATTTGGAGATGCGCGGCGCCGACGGCGGTCCGGTAAGCCGGCTCTGCGCTCTTCCGGCGCTTTGGACGGGCATCCTCTATGACCCGCCCGCGCAGGCGGCCGCGTGGGATCTTTGCAAGCACTGGACGACCGAGGATCGCGCTGGCTTGATCCGCGATGTCCCCAGCCGGGCGCTGAGCGCCATGGTGGCCGGTCGCCCGGTCCGCGATGTCGCCCGCGACATGGTGGCTATCGCGCGGGAAGGTCTGAAGCGGCGCAACTACCTGTCGGGGGGCATGGTCGATGAAAGCAACTATCTGGGGGAACTGGAGGATATAGCCGACAGCGGCCTCACAGCGGCAGAGCGACTTCTGCAACTCTATGACGGGCCCTGGGAGGGCGACGCGTCGCGGGTTTTCGAGGCCTTCGCGTACTGAATCCGGCCTATAGGAGTCGGATGTGATGCGTCTTCGCGGCGGACAGGGCCTGAGCATAGTTTTTCTGGTGACGGTCGCCCTCGTCGCCGCCGGCGCCCTGATGGCCATGGCGCCGGATAAATCGCGCCCGCCAAACGCGCTCTGGTGGGTGGTGCGCGATCTTTGCGTCACGGATCAGCGTCTGCTGGGCATTCCCGCGCCGTGCATGGACGTCAATTTGCGGCAGGGCTGGGCCCTGGTGAAGGACACGCGGGCGCCGACCCATCTGCTGCTCGTGCCAACCCGGCGGATCTCCGGCATCGAAAGCCCCGCCCTGCTGGCGCCCGACGCTCCGAACTATTGGCAATTCGCCTGGAGCGCACGGCCTTTTCTCGGGCGACTCGCTGGCCGACCGGTTCCCCGCCAGGATATTGCTCTCGTGATCAATTCCATCCCCGGGCGCACCCAGAACCAACTTCATATTCATATGGATTGCGTCCAGCCGGGAATCGCCAAGACGCTCAACGACCATCTGGGGCAGATCGACCAAACCTGGCGGCCTCTGCCCGTCCGCCTTGGAGGCCATGACGTGCTTGTCCGCCGCCTCGACGGCGCGCAGTTCGGCGATCACGACCCCTTCAAGCTCCTGGCGGCGGGGGTTCCGGGCGCACGAAGCAGCATGGGACAGGAGGCCCTGGGTGCCGTCGGCGCGGTGTTCCCGCCGGGTCGCCCGGGCTTCATTTTGATCACTCATCCCTTCCCGCCGGAGGCTGAAGATTTGGGCGCTGGGGAAGAGATTCTCGATCACCGCTGCGAAGTCCTATCCGCTGCTAAAGCAGGATGATTTTTGACGGAATCGTCAAAAATCTGAATCCTGCTTTATATTCAACGGGAGAGCTTGATTCAGACGTTTCGATGAAACGTCATCAAGCTCTAAGGCCCCGGCGTCTTGACAGAGGGCGGCCAGGGGGAAGCCTGTGACGAGCCCGCGCCAGAGTCGGTGTGGCGGACCGTTTCATCCACGGAGGGCGTGGCTCCCACCTCGGCCTTCAGCGACACGACATTGGGATAGAATGCCAGTCGACCTTTGATCGCCGCCATGGCGGGATAGGGCTCCTCGTAGGACCAGGCAACGTTTTCGGCGACACGCCCGTCTCGCTCGAGGCTGTAATAGGACGCCTCGCCCTTGTAGGGGCAATGGGTCTTGCGCTCGGCCTTTGCGAATACAGCCATCTCGACGTCCGCGCGCGGGAAATAGGCGACGGGCGGATAGCTGGCCTCCGCGAGCATCAGCACATCCTCGCTTCGAGCGATCAGGTGGCCCTCGAAAAGCGCTTCCACCGGTCCTGGCGCCGCCGAAAGGGTGATGGGATGATCAGGTCCGGGGATTTTCATTGTCGGCATGGGTCGGACGTCTCCTAAAGGAAGCGCGGCGCGGTCGATATGAGGGGCTTGGCTTTGGCCCTCGCGTCAGGCGTGATGATCTTAAACGTCCAACCAGTCTGAAACGTCGAAGAACGGGGGAATCATGAACAGCATCGTGATCATTGTCGGCGTGATTATCACCCTGGCTACCGGCCTGCCCGTGGCGTTCCAGCTGGCCCGCCAGCACCCTCGTGGCCTGTTTGTCCTGTTCTTCGCCGAGATGTGGGAGCGCTTCTCCTTCTATGGCATGCGCGGCCTCTTGATCTTCTATCTCACCGAACATTTTCTCATGGATCAGAAGACGGCGAGCGGGGAGTACGGCTCCTATGCCACGCTCGTCTATTTGCTGCCCCTGGTGGGAGGAGTCCTGGCGGATCGGTATCTGGGCGCCCGTAAGGCCGTCGCCTTTGGCGCGCTCCTCCTCGTCGCTGGACATGGCCTCATGGCGATCGAGGGCCCGGCGGCTCATCAGTCCGTGATCTATCATGGGCGCGCCTATCCCATAGCGGTCACCGGTCGCGGCGAAGCTCGCCTGGCCCGGGTGATGGTCGCGGGCCAGCCCCACGCCTTTGATCAGAGCGCCGCGGGCGCCTTTCGGATCGAGGGCCTGCCCACGACGGCGCTCTTGCCTAGCGAACTTCCGGCGGGAAGCTTCACCTTAAGGACCGAGGCCGCGCCAGCAGTCTTTCAAAGCATTCTCTATCTTGCCTTGGCGCTCATCATCATGGGCGTCGGATTCCTCAAGGCCAATATTTCCTCCATCGTCGGCAAGCTTTATCCCCAGGGCGACCCCCGCCGGGACCCCGGCTTCACCCTCTACTATTACGGCATCAATCTCGGCGCGTTCTGGGCGGCTATCCTCTGTGGCTATCTCGGTCAGAACTATGGGTGGGCCTACGGTTTCGGCTTGGCGGGCCTGGGCATGGCGGCGGGCTGGCTAAGCTTTGTGCTCGGCAAACCCTTGCTGAATGGTCATGGCGAGCCCCCCGATCCCGCGCGCCTGGCGCGGCCCCTCGTCGGGCCCTTAAACCTCGAATATGTGATCTATGGCGGAGCCATCGCCGGCCTCGCCATCCTGTGGTTCCTGGTTCAGCACAATAGTATTGTGGGCGGCGCCCTGGGCCTGGGTTGGGTTGCGGCCCTCGGCTATCTCGGCTGGTTCATCGCCGCCAAGTGCAACAAGATCGCGCGCGAGCGACTGATGCTCGCCTTTGTCTTGATTGCGGGCTCCATCGTCTTTTTCACGCTGTTCGAGCAGGCGGCCACTTCGCTCAATCTTTTCGCTGAACAAAGCACGCAGCTGGCCCTGATTTCGCGCCCCGCCGCCTTCCGCCTTCTGGGTCACACCCTTTTGTTTGGCAACCAAGCGATGCGTGACGGCGCCCATGTGGCGGGTCCGGTCTGGTGGATCGACATGGGATTCACCGCCGCTCAGACCCAGTCGTTCAATGCGGGATTCATCCTGCTTCTGGCCCCTGTCTTCGCCGCGGTCTGGGCGTTTCTCGGTCGGCGCGGGCGCGACCCCGACCCGGTGACCAAGTTTGGCCTCGGCCTGGCCCAGGTGGGCATCGGCTTCCTGATCATCGTCTGGAGCCAAGCCATGGCCGACTCCCACTTCCGAATGCCTCTGGCGGTTCTGGGTTTTGCCTACCTGTTGCACACCACCGGCGAGCTTTGCCTTAGCCCCGTGGGAATGTCCGAGATCACCAAGCTATCGCCGGCCGTGCTCGTGTCGACCCTTATGGCCGTGTGGTTCATGGCCACTTCAGCGGGAGAATTCATCGCCGCGAAGATCGCGGCCTTGGCGGGCACGGCGACGATCGGCGGGCAGGTGCTCGATCCCTCCGCGGCGCTGCATGCGTCCCTCCGAGTCTTTGGCGCGATAGGGTGGACCGGCCTCGGCTTTGGCGTCCTGTTCCTGGTTATGGCGCCGTTCCTCAAGGGCTGGGCTCACGGGGTGGATGACTCGCGCGGCGATATAGGCCCAGGATCGATTGCGCCGGATGTGGACGCGGGGTTGCAAGAGGTTAGCCCCGCGGTGTTTCGGCCATAAGCGCCAAGCGCATCCGCACCCTATTCAGTCGGGGCCTCCGGATGGACCGCGCCACTCAAAGCGGCCCCGGCTGAAGCCCCCATGACCGCGAGCATGCCGCCCCACTGCACCGGCGCCAGGATCTGGCCCATCAGAGTCGCGCCCGCCAAGGCGCCCACGGCGGGCTCAAGACTCATCATCGTGCCGAATAGGCGCGTCGGCAGGCGGGTCAGGGCGAACATCTCGAGGGAATAGGGCAGCGCGCTGGACAGAAGACCCACCGCGAGGGCCAGGGGGATAGCCTTGAGCGTGAAAAGGCTTGCGCCTTGGATCGCGATTTGAGGGGGCACGAAGATCAGGGCGGCAATGATCACGCCGAGGCCCGCGGCGTTGGACCCATGGGCCTGGCCCGCCCGACGGCCGAAGATGATATAGAGGGCCCAGCACCCCCCGGCCGCCAAGGCGAGCATGGCGCCGCCCATATCGACACGCGGTCCGCCGAGCCCAATGGGCAGCAACAGCAGCAGACCCGCAGCCGCCAAAGCCACCCAGATGAGGTCCGAGGGCCGGCGGGAGGCGGCCATCGCGACTCCCAAGGGACCGATAAATTCTATCGCCACCGCGATGCCTAAGGGCACCGTGCGGAGGGACATATAAAAGAGGGTGTTCATGGTCCCCAGAGTGACGCCATAGGCGACGATGGCGCCCCATGGCCCCTTAACACTAAGGCCCCGCCAGGGGCGGCGCGCCACGGCGAGCATAAGGGCCGAGGCAAGGATGCGCAGCGCCGCGGCGCCCGGCGCCCCCACCATGGGAAACATGCGCTTGGCGAAGGACGCGCCCAGCTGGAACGACGCCATGGCCGCCAGAAGGCCGAGAATTGGGATCAATAGCGCCTTCGCGCTGGCCTTGGACGGCTCCAACGGGGAGACCGAATATCAGGGCTTGCGCGTGAGACGGGCCCCGCGCGCCCTAGACCCCGGTCCCGCCAACCGTGAGCCCCGTGATCTTGAGGGAGGGCTGGCCGACCCCCACGGGCACGCCTTGGCCACCCTTGCCACAGACGCCGATGCCAGGATCGAAAGAGAAATCATCACCGATCATGGTCACCCGGGTCAGGGCGGAGGGGCCATCGCCGATCAGGGTCGCGCCTTTGACCGGCGAGGTTATCTTCCCGTTCTCGATCAGGTAGGCCTCCGTACATTGGAAGACGAACTTGCCGTTGGTGATATCCACCTGCCCGCCGCCGAAATTGGCGCAATAGAGGCCACGAGACACCGAGGCGATCATCTCTTCGCGGTTGGAGTCCCCGGCCAGCATTCCGGTGTTGGTCATGCGCGGCATGGGAATGTGGGCATATGACTGTCGCCGGCCATTCCCGGTGGCGCTCTGACCCATCAGCCGCGCGCTCTGGCGGTCATGCATATAGCCGCGAAGGATGCCGTCCTCGATCAGGATGGTCCGTGATGTCGGCGTGCCTTCATCATCCACGGTCAAGGACCCTCGACGCCCCTCGATCGAACCGTCGTCGAAAACGGTGACGCCGGGGGCCGCCACACGTTCGCCGATCCGCCCCGAAAAGGCCGATGTCCCCTTGCGGTT
>PLFA01000122.1:0-1571 GCA_003136615.1 Caulobacteraceae bacterium
CGCATGCCCTCGGCGGCGTCCTTCGTCTTCAGCAGGGGGCGAAGCTGAAGGACGGTCACCAGGTCAAGGACCTCGGGCTCTTCAAGCTTCGACCCGGCGGTCATGACTCGCCGATCTCCGCCAGAACCTCGTCCGTATCGCGCCCGATGTCCGGCGGCTCGCGGCGGATCGTGGCGGGGGTCTTGGCGAATCTTAAACCGGGCTTGAGAGCGCGATAGGGGCCCTGACCCTCGATTTCGCGGGTCTCGAACAGGGTCTCGCTCAGCTGCGGGTCGGTGAGGATATCGCGGACATTATTGACGATCATGGCCGGCACGGAATGTTCCGCGCAGAGGGCCAGCCATTCCGCCGTCGTGCGGCTGGCGGCCGCCTCGGCCAGCATCTCATTATAGGCCGCGACCCGGGCCGCCGCGCCCTCGCCTCTCAGGAATCGCTCGCTCTCATAGGCATTGGGAAAGCCGCCGAGCTCCAGGAACCGCGCGGCCTGCTCGCGATTGGCGGGCATGACCCAGATGTGGCCATCCAGGGTCTTCAGGGGTTTGCGGTGGGGGGTGACCGTGGTGGTCATGCCCATGCCCCCGGTGGGGGGCAGCCAGGTCTCGCCATAGATGTGCTCGGCCATGATGAAGCCGGTGAAGGTCTCCAGCATGGGGACGCAGACATATTGCCCCTCGCCGGTGCGCTCCTTGTGTCGCAGGGCGCCCAGAGCGGCGATGGCGGCGAAGAGGCCGCAGGTCTTGTCGGCGATGATCGAGGGGATGAAGGTCAGGGGCGCGGCCGAGTCCACCAATTGCGCCAGGCCGCAGGCGCCGCTGGCCGCCTGGATCAGATCGTCAAAGGCCTGGCGCCCGGCATAGGGCCCCTCGGGCGCATAGCCCACCGCCTCGATATAGACGATGTCGGGCTTCAGGGCGGCCACCGCCTCATAGCCGAAACCCAGACGCCCCACCGACTCGGGCCGCATATTGTGGATGAAGATGTCAGCGGTCTTGATCAGCTTGCGCAGGGCCCGGCGACCAGGCTCGCTTTTCAGGTCCAGGGCGACCGAGCGCTTGTTGCGGTTCAGCGCCACGAAGACAGGCCCCATGGCGCGGCCGTGGGGCGCCTTGCCCGAACCGCGCTGGCGATCGCCCGTCGGCTCCTCGATCTTGATTACATCCGCGCCCAGATCGCCGAGGGTCTGGGTGGCGTAGGGCCCGAGCACGAACTGGGTGAGGTCGAGAACGCGGATACCGTCCAGCGCTCCCACCGCCATCTGCCGATCCGTCATGCCGTTCTCCCGGTATTTTCGGTCTATTGGGGGGGAGGGCGGCAGGTTGGCAAGGGCATGGCCACGCGGGAGCGTCCGGCCGCCCTCGGGGGGCGCCGGCGATGAGGCCTTGCGCGTTCCGCGTTCAGGATTGTCAGGGCGACCCGCCAGGGTCGGGCGGCCGCGCCGCGCCGGCATACAGCAGCGGCGCCGCGTGGGGATGCGGTGGCGGAAAGGATGATCGCCAGGCGCCAGGTGGTTCGTCCAGCGGCGGCGGTTCTGGCCCGCGCCTGACGTCAGCCACGGCGGACCTCCTGTCGGC
>PLFA01000122.1:1723-1921 GCA_003136615.1 Caulobacteraceae bacterium
TCTGGAGCAGGAAGCCATCGAGATCGAACGGCTCGCCGGCCCTGAAGGCCGCGATCTCCTTCTCGATCCTCAGGCACAGCTGAGCGGCGAAGCCAGCGACGCAGGCCACGCGCTTGAAGGCGGGGACCGGATCGAAAAAGAAAGGAAACGCCAGGGCCGGCCCCTTGGTCCACACCCGATGGGGCATGATTTCCCAGA
>PLFA01000122.1:1975-31271 GCA_003136615.1 Caulobacteraceae bacterium
GAACAAAAGAAGAACATTTTCCCTCCCCCACTTTGGGAAAGGAGGAAATGATGGACGTCAGATTCCGCGCATGGAAAAATATTGTGCGATTGCAACCTCCGCCACACTTCCAGCCTCATGCAGACGTGGCCAGTTCGCCAGATTCTCGCATCCCCTTCGTGACCCGCCGGATGAAGTCGAGTGTGGCCGCGTCGAATGGCAATGTTTCCGATCTCGCTTCCGCATCAGCGACCAGGTCGGAGACGGCGCCCCGAAGGACCTCGACCGCCGCCTTCGGTGGAAATTTTGGGTGTTCGGTAAGGGAGCGCAAGCGACGCACCATCTCTTTGGCGGCTTCGGAACTCACGTCGCCCGTGTCCTTAAGCCGGCGAGCCTCCGCGAGGATCTCCTTGATCTTGGGCGTGAAGGATTCGTCGATGCCGTGCAATCGCACGCGCTGCTTTATCTCTTCGATGGCGCGGCTTGTCTGCCCCGTCGGGTCTCGTTCCGAGACCAGGGCCTCGAGGCGTTTAGCGAATTCCTTGATGTTGGTGGGTTGCTGCACGACGGTCTCCTTGGTGAGGGTTGCCAGGTCGTCCAGGGAAAGGTCTTTCCCCTCATCGATACGGCGTTCCGCCGACCTGATGAGCTCGATGGCGCGGAGCGTTTTGGTCTGTTGTGACTCCAGGCTTTCGCGTTGGAATCTTAAAACCTCGCGAAGCTGGGTTTGGCTGACCAAGAGCTCCCTTATCGATCTCAGGGGCAGTCCAAGATCGCGCAGGACAATGATCTGATAGAGGCGCGCGAGCTGACTGGGGCCATAAAGACGCCACCCCGATTCAGCGCGGTGAGGGACGACAAGCCCCTCCCGCTCATAGACCTTTAGCGCCTTGGTCGTGACGCCCAGCCGACGCGCCGTTTCGCCGGGTCCAAACCATTGCTCCTTTGCCCCGTCCATTTCCGACCTTTCGTTCCGGACCCTCGTCGCTGTAAGGGCGCCCCCAGGGTCCAATGCAAGAGGAGAGGGTTCGGGTCACGGGAGGCGCGCCTGTCACCCGGATTGACGCTTCCGCTCATGTTTGGCGCCCATGGGGATTGGCCGGATTTATTCCGGCGTGACATGGCTCCTCAGCCACGGCGTCAGGTGGCCGAAATCGAAGGTTTGTGTGTCGTAGAGGCCGATGATGAAGGCGTAGGCGTCATCTGCGTCCGCCGTGATACGTCCGCCGTTGATCGCCAGGAAAGTATAGACGGCGGCAAAGGCCGTGCGCTTGTTCCCGTCAACGAACGGGTGGTTTTGCGCCAGGCTCTCCCAGAGAGCCGCCGCCTCTTCGATCAGGTCAGCATAATAGCCGGTCTGGGGGCGATAGAGCGCCGCTTCCAGAAGGCCCGGGTCCCGGACGCCTGGCGCGCCGCCATAACGGGCGATTTGATCTTCATGAATGGCGAGAACTTCGATGAGCGTGAGGTAGTCCGTCACTTTGCGAGTTTTTGATAAAGCGGCCCGAATTTTTCATGGCTGGCCTGATAGGCGGCGAGAACGTGCGCGCGGGGCCTGTTCTGTTTCCGCTTCTCGATCAAATCGGCGAGCGCTTCGTCGACCAAAGCCTGAAGCTGGCGTCCTTCACTCTGGGCGAGGTCCCGAACGCTCGCCAGGATCTCGGAATTGACCTGAGTGGCAAATTTCTCGCGGGCCAAGTTTGCCATGGGGCGCCTCCATTCTCTAAGTCCGGATCATCATGACGTATCATGAATTATCAAGATAGGCTAATTCCGTCCATTAGTCGTTCGGTTCGCGCATCCTGGCGGGGATTTCCATTTGGGCGTGAAGGACGCGCCAGACGTCGATGTGGTCGTCGCACTCGAGATAAAAGATCAGAAAGGGATAGCGCTTCAGTCGCCATCGCCGCAGGCCCGGAATTCCCAAGGCGTTCGCATGGAACAATGACCCGCTCGCCGGTCTGGCGGCGATCAGGCGAGGCGCGCGGGAGACGCCGCGCCACTCTGGTATTTCGGTGACATGATTCCAATGGTAGATTTAATCCAGCCTAATCAAGCCCCCCGCGCGCGAGACTAATTGGGTATTTGATATGGCTTCACCGTAATTTATAATTCAATTCTCTATTCGGCCCGAGGCCGTTCGGCGGTTGACGGATGCGCCTTTACAGGCGACGAGGTCTGAGACTGATGGTGAATAGCCCTCGCCATCACCACGGCTGCAATGGCCGAATTGCGCCAAGAGTTAAGAATGACGGCTTTACCGGCCGCAGAAGTCGCTGAGGAAACTGCATCGCAGTCCGCCTCAAGTTCGGCGTCCATGTCCAGCCCTTCGCACAATGTCATCGCGGCGGTCGCGATGTCCTGAGCCGGCTCAGCCGAAGGTTCAAGCTCCAAGGCTTTCTCGTGGACGCATGCCGCGCCTTTGATAAGACCGGATATCGCCTGTCGGTCAGGATCGCCATGTGGAATTCAAATTGCGGATCCTCGTAGTCTAAGCCCGCTTCCTTGAGGTCCAAGATGTTGAAGGTCGGCCCGATCGACGACTGGCACGCATCGAGAAGCTTTTTGAGGTAGTCGTTGTCTATCTTCATCGGACTATCCTCGGGCTACCCGCGAACTGGCGGAAGCGAGCAATGAGCTGGTGAAGGCGGCCGCCAAGTCGCCATAGCTGGTGAACTTGCTCTCGATCCGTCCTGTCAACAATGACTCCCCCAATGGGGGACCCTCCCAACGTCCGACATGTCGGACCCGGTCGCACCCTTTATGGGCTGGCGAACGTCCGATTTCTGGAGCAATCCCAAGGGCCGCTCTTGGCGCAAAGCGGACAAGGAATCGGGCGTGGTGAACCTGTCCACAAAGTCGTCCGCCAGTCTCCAAATCGCGCTCCCCGTCGCTCCTCTATCCATCGACCTACTCGGGAGCTCGGCGGCAGGGAGAGCCGGGAAGGTGACGCATCTGCCCACACGTGGTAGCACTTGGTAGCACCACAAAGGGATCGTCATGGCGACAGTCGAGAAGCTCAGCATCGCGCTCACGCCGGAATTCGCAGCTGATATCCGCGAGGCGATTGCGACAGGAGAATATGCCTCCACGAGCGAAGTGGTTCGCGATGCGCTCCGCGCCTGGAAGCAAATTCGTCAAGGGCGCGAGATCGCCATTGACGAGCTACGGCGGCTCTGGCGAGACGGAAATGACAGCGGCCAGGGCCAGCCTCTGGATGCCGAGGATATCAAACGTCGCGGACGTGAGCGTTTGGCGGCGCACAAAGCCGCCAGTCTCTAACGCGTGGGCCGCGTTGTCTATTCGCCGCGGGCCCAAGCTGACCTTGATGAAATCTGGTTGCATGTGGCGTTGGACAACCCCGCAGCCGCGGACCGCCTCATCGACCGGATCGTCGCCCGAGGCCAAGGCTTGGCCGGTCACCCCCAACTTGGCCCAGCACGCCCCGAGATCGCGCCAGACGCACGGGCGCTTGTCGTGGGCGATTACCTTTTGCTCTACCGCGTCGATCGTTTCGACGCCGTGGTTGTCCGCGTCGTGCACGGAGCCCGGCGCCTGACGGACATGTTCGACCTTGGGTCCGATGAGTGAGCCAGGGGGTGTCGGCGAGTCGTGGATTGGCGGACAGAGCGCGGCGGCGGTCGTGTTAGGCGCCCACGAACGGGGAAACCAGGCGGTCCGGACGCCTGAACGGTGAGTTTCCGAGAGTCATCAGTCGACAGGATATCCAGAACCGCTCAGGGAGTGGACAGCATATCAATTGCAGGATTGTTGGTCGCGTCAGATTCAGAGCCTACGCTACGTCCGGCTAATTCGCCATTTGATAAGGCGTCGCCGAAATGCGCCGCTACCGCCCTGGGCGCGAGTCCGAGTGCGCCGCCAATTGCGGATGTTCGCATCGGCCAAGTTGGGTGGTTAGTGGACTGAAATCCCCCGCACAGATTTCATCTTCTTCAACATGACGGTCGCGCCTAGGACCCCCAAAGCTGCATAGTAGACCGCTACCGTAATGAGTAAGATTGCTCCCGCTGGGATCATCGCTAGCCCTAGTCCGGGTGGTCCATCACCGTCGTCCCTCGCGCCCCAGAACATCAAATGTACGAGCAGCCACTCCAGCCCGAGCAAGGCAGGCACGAATAATATATGCGCGATCCAGCCATGCCGAACGCGTTTAACCAACGCCCAAGAACCGAAGCCAATCGCAATCGGCGCAAGTGTCATGCAGACCCAAGCCGCAACGGCGATCAAGCCCATGAGAAAGATTACGATCGCGGGCCAACTCATCCGGTGAGCGTGTCAGCCTCTATGCCTGACTGCAACCCTGCGTCCGAAGAGGGTCGTTCCTTTGCCGCCAGACCGGCCCAGCGAATGTCTTGAATCTGGACCGATCCGAATAACCGCTCCTGGCGCTGGGCTACCCTGCGAGAAAACTGCATTCAAACGCGTCAAATGCGCCGGTCGAACACGCCAACACCGCTCTTCAGCCGATAAAGCTGTGCCTGGCGCCCACCGGTGTCTGTCCGGCGCGCCCCCACAGGTTCGACGAGATTGAGTTCGGTGAGCTTTCGACGGAAGGAGCTCTTGTCGAGGCGCGGCTGCCCAAGCGCCACCTCATAAACCTTCTGCAATTCGGTCAGGGTGAAGGGCTCGTCGATCAGGCCGGCCGGCAGGGTCGAGTAGGCGCCCTTGCCGCGTAGGCGCTCCAGCGCCGCCGCGAGAATTTGCCCATGGTCGAACGGCAGGTCGGGCAATGCCTCCACGGGAACCACCTTCAACCGCGCGTCCCGCGATACGGGTCCCCCCAGCCGCGACCAGGGCGTCAGCGCCAAATAGGCGATAGACACTGACCAGCCGCGTGGGTCGCGGTCCGGGCCGGAGAACGTGGCGAGTTGCTCGAGGAAGAAGCCTTCCAGCCCAGTCTTCTCGCGCAATACGCGGGTTGCGGTCGCCTCGGCGCTGTCGTCCTCGGCTGATCGCACATAGCCGCCGATCAAGGCCATTTGCGCCTTGAAGGGTGGGTTCTCGCGCGCCACCAGCCCCACGGCCAGCCGGCCCTCGCGCAGGGTCAGCAGCACCACGTCCACTGTCACGATCTGCTTGTGGTCGGCCGCGTTCATGCATCCATCCATACCTCATTCGTTGTTAGTCGCAAAATGCACTTTACAACGAACTGAGATTAGGCGATTGTGTTTTCAGGCAGCGCAGGGGCGCTTCCAAAGGCGAAAAGGAGATATCGCCATGGCCGAGATCAAGAGAGTGGGACCGTTCCGTCAGCTGCGCAGCGACACCAGCGTGCACATCCAGCGCTTCCGTAGGGGGCGTCCGGTCGGCGCCGGACGTGGGCTGGTCTTCTGGTTCATGCCCGACGGCGCCTCGATCGCCGAGACGCCGATGGATGACCGCGACCTGCCCTTCATCTTCCACAGCCGCTCCAAGGACTTCCAGGACCTGACTGTGCAGGGGCTGATCGTGTGGCGCGCGTCCGATCCGATCAAGCTGACCGAGCGGGTGAACTTCAGCATCGACCTGAAGCACGGCCGGCACTTGGGCCAGCCGCTCGACCAGATCGCCACCCTCCTCACCGGTCTTGCCCAGCAATTGGCGACCCAGTACCTCGCGGAGCTCGACGTCAACGCTGTCCTGGCGGCGGGCGTTAAGCCCCTGTTGGCGCGGCTGGAAAGTGGTCTGGTCAGCGCCGCTCGGCTCGCCGAGATGGGTCTGGAGGTGGTTAACGTTCGGGTGGCTGACGTGTCGCCTTCCGCCGAGATCCGTCGGGCGCTTCTGACGCCGACCTTCGAACGCCTGCAACAGCAGGCCGACCAGGCGACCTTCGAGCGCCGGGCCATGGCTGTGGAGAAGGAGCGGGCCATCGCCGAAAACGAGCTCGGCAACCAGATCGAGCTGGCCCGCCGGCAGAATGAGCTGATCGCCCGAGAGGACGAGAACGCTCGCACCCGCGCTACGGCCGACGCCGCGGCCAAGAAAATCGCCGCCGACGCCGAGGCCGACCGCATCCGCGTGATCGAGCAAGCCAGGGCCGAAACCGAAAAGCAACGTGTGGCGATCTACGCCGACCTGCCGGCCGGCGTGATGATGGGGCTGGCGGCGCGCGAATTCGCCGGCAAACTCAAGAGTATCGACCACCTCAACATCACGCCCGACATGCTCTCCACGCTCTTGGGCGACATGCTGGGCCGTGCCGGCCGCGCGCCGCCTCCGGCCGCGGCCTGATCGGGAGGCGGCGATGGCGACCCTGCGTCCCCGGGCCGTACTGGTAACGCGGCCGACCGACTACGAGCGTCTGCTGGCGGTGCACGCCACCCGCGAGCAGGCGGCCTTCTTCCTGCGCTCCCGCGGCCAGGACATCGAGGCGCTATACGACCAGCACCTGGCCTTTCTCCTCGCCCTGCGCGCGGTGCAAGCAGCCATCCCGCATGCCTGGCGCATTGCGCGGGCGGGGCGCGAAGAACTCGATCGGTTCCTGTTCGGACCCGAGGACGTGGTGCTGGTGGTCGGCCAGGATGGACTGGTCGCCAACGTCGCCAAATACCTGAGGGGCCAGCCGGTGCTGGGCGTCAATCCGGCGCCGGAGCTGAACGAGGGGGCGCTGGTGCGGTTGAAACCCGATCAGGTTGGCCGGCTGCTGGTCGCGACCTTTGAAAGCGCCGCTGACATCGAACGGCGGACAATGGTCTCGGCCTCCCTAGACGACGGCAGCACCCTGACCGCCCTGAACGAAGTCTTCGTCGGACACCGGTCGCACCAGTCGGCCCGCTATGTGATCACCGTGGACGGCAAGAGCGAACGGCAGTCTTCGTCCGGCGTGATCATCGCCACCGGCACGGGCGCGACCGGCTGGGCCCGTTCGATCATGACCAGCACCCGCCACGCCCTGCCGCTGAAACCCGCTGATCGCCGCCTGGCCTTCTTCGTGCGCGAGCCCTGGCCCAGCGTCGCGACCGGAGCCTCTATCGCCTGGGGGCCACTTGGCGCGAGCGATGACCTCACCATCGTTTCGAACATGAATGAGGGGGGCGTGATCTTCGCCGATGGCCTGGAGCAGGATCACATCCGCTTCGACTGGGGAAGAACCGTCCGGGTCGGCGTCTCGAGCGCTACCCTCAATCTGGTCCAGGGAGACTAACCGTTCGGGATCGTCTTGCGATCATCCGCGCGCTTTGACACTGAGGGGCAAGCCATGGGGGAAGGCTCGATGCAGACGACACCGGGGGAGGAAAGAGCCGCGCCCGCGTTCAGGCTTGGCGTTCTGATCGGACGCTTCGAGCGTGGCATAGGCTTAGCGACCACTTCCAGATAATCCACAGCTTCGTCCGGCTGATGAACCAGGAGCGGGGAGCCTGACCATGGACTTCGCCAAGCGCGCACACGACCACAGCTTCCAGATCGACCCGATCGTCAGGTCCCTGCTCGATACCGACTTCTACAAGCTGCTCATGGGGCAGTTCATTTATGAGCACTACCCGACCACGCGCGTAACTTTCGGCCTGATCAACCGCACCCGTGAGGTGCGGCTGGCCGAGATCATTCCTGAGAGCGAGCTTCGCGCCCAGCTCGACCAAGTGCGGTCCCTGCGCTTCCGGCACAACGAACTGATTTGGATCGCGGGCGCGACCTTCTACGGCAAGGAACGCATGTTCCGACCGGCCTTCATCGACTTCCTGCGCGCCCTGCGGCTGCCCGACTACGACCTGAAGGTCGAGGACGGCCAGTACGTGCTCACTTTTTCCGGCAACTGGATGGAGGTCACGTGGTGGGAGATCTACGCCTTGGCCATCATCAGCGAACTTAAGTCGCGAGCCGGGCACCGGCTGCGCCGGGAGTTGGAGCTGGATTTCCTCTACGCGCGCGCCAAAACCCGACTCCTGGCCAAGCTGCAGCAGCTGAAGCCGCTGGAGGGGCTGGCCCTGTCGGAATTCGGCACCCGGCGACGGCACTCGTTCCTATGGCAGGAGTGGGTGGTGCAAGCCCTGGCGGAGGTCCTTGGTGAGGGCTTCGTTGGCACCAGCAATGCCTTCCTCGCGTTTAAGTACGGTTTGGACGCCAAGGGCACCAATGCCCATGAGCTACCAATGGTCCAAGCCGCCCTTGCCCCTGACAATGCGGCGCTAAAGGCCAGCCAGTACGAGCTGCTGCGCCAGTGGCAGAATACCTATTCGGGCAACCTCCTCGTCGCCCTGCCGGACACTTTCGGGACCACCCAGTTCCTGAAGGACGCCCCGACCTGGGTGGCCTTGAACTGGCGCGGCTACCGGCCGGACTCCAAGCCGCCGATCGAGGCAGGCGAGGAGATCATTCGCTGGCTGCAGCGCAACGCCGTGGACCCCAAAACCCGTTTCGTCCTGTTCTCCGACGGGCTGGACGTGGCCGTTCCGGGCCAACGGGTCCGCGGCGAGGACATCCCAGCTATCCATCGCCTTTTCGCCGGCCGAATCGGCTTGGCCTACGGCTGGGGCACCAACGCCACCAACGATTTCCGCGACTGTGATCCGAGAGGGGAGACGGTGTTCGACCCGCTGTCTCTGGTGTGCAAGGTGATTGCCGCGGACGGTCAACCCGCCGTCAAGCTGTCGGATAACTTCAACAAGGCTACAGGGCCGGCAGCCGAGATCGAGCGCTATCGCGAGGTATTCGGCCTCGACGGCGTCACTGGCGTTCCGGTGCTAGTCTGACAGAGGGACGGCTGTGATGTTCGACGTTGAAAAGCCTGGTGAGCGGGACGTCCTGGTCGTCATCGATCCGCAGATCGACTTCTGTCCTGGCGGCGCGCTGGAAGTACCGGAAGGTGACCAGGTGATGGCCCTGATCAACGCCCTGGCCGAGCGCTTCCGGCATACCGTCATTACCCAGGACTGGCACCCTCGCGGGCATACCTCATTTGCTTCAACGCACGGAGCCGCGCCGTTCTCGACCACGACCTTGACCTATGGAGAGCAGGTGCTCTGGCCTGACCATTGCGTGCAGGGCACGGCTGGCGCCAAATTTCACCCCCTTATCCGCGAAAGCGCCGCAGTCCGGGCCGAACTGATCGTGCGCAAAGGCCACCACGCGAAAGTGGACTCCTATTCGGCCTTTTTCGAGAACGATCGGACCACCCCGACCGGCTTGGCCGGCTATCTGCGAGAGCGCGGTTTTGAGCGCTGCGTCTTCGTCGGCCTCGCCCTAGACTACTGTGTCCGCTATTCGGCGGAAGACGCGCTGGCGCTTGGGTTTTCCACGGTTTTGGTGCGCGCCGCGACCCGGGCAATCGATCCGACTCGCACTGGGGAGGAGGCTTTGGCCGCCCTCGCCGCGGGCGGAGCGGTCCTGGTCTAGGCCGCCAGCGCAATAAGCAAGAATGACGAGTCATAGATCTTCCTAACGTCCCTCGTGGTTCGCTCTTGTTGCTTGAGCGCCGCGCCTGAACGGCAGGTTTTCGGGAGCTAAAGCGGGGTGAAAGCCGGCCTTTTTCTCCGCGGCGTTTGCCTTCAATATGCAGCTTCAGCGAGATGGGCGCGCTTCTGATGCCGACGACCGAGATAAGAACCTCTAGGTGGAGGATCGCCGTTTATCTGGGCGGCAGCCTGGCGTTCGTCGCCATCGCCTTATGGCTCCTCCAGCACCCGACTCAGGGTGCATGGAAGCTTAAACTTGGCGTTGGCTTCTTCGGATTATGCGCGGTGGTGTTTGTGTGGCTGCTGATCAATCCACAGCGGCTTGTGCTCGATGATGAGGGCTTCACGATCTTGGGCGGCTTTGTCAGGTCTCCGAAGAAGATACAGTGGCGGGATATCGACGGGTTCTTTGTCTGCCGGCTGCCAAGAGGCGGCAAGATGATTGGTTTCAACTACAAGGCGGGGGCGAGTCCGCGCCCAAGACTGGCCCGGTTCAATCGCGCCTTCGGCGCGGAGGCGGCGCTGCCGAGGGGGTGGCCGCAATCCCTGGAGGCGCTCGCGGCGCAACTCAACGCCTATCGCTTGCAAGCGCTTGGCGGTGGAGGCTATCAGATCGCGAAGTTATCGCGCCACCGGTGAAAGGCGCCCCATGATGCTCGCGGCACTGGCCGCCATCTCCATAACGGCGGCGGCGCCCGCGCCTCCCGGGCTGGCGGAAGTTGGTCGCTTAGCCGGGTGTTGGAAAGCGCCGGCAGAGGTTCGCGGTAGAGACGCCACCTCTATCATCAGGGGTGAATGGCATTTGGGCGGTCGCTATTTCGTGCTTCATGTCCGTAGCATCGCCAAGGAGCCGTATGAGGCCGCGATCACTTATGGCGCCGGAGAGACGCCCGAGGCCATCGGGTCGTTCTGGATGGACACGTTCGGCGGTCTTTACGAACCCTCCCTCGATCTAGCTAACTTGATTTAGGGGCTCAAATGTAATGTCCGATGCACAGCTAGCACCGAAACAAGCGGCCCATACGCTATTATCCTCGCGAAGGGCAATAGTATCCGTATTCATGGTTATTTTATGTGGATCTGTATTCTTCTTTCTACCATACAAAATACATGAATCTATATGGTCTCGCCTCGCCCCCGACGACTTATTGTTTGAAAAGAATGGGTTTCCAATCGCCACTTCGGCCATGGCCGCTATCGTCTTCGGTGCGGCAGGCCTCTGTGCAGATCCCTTTCTTGAGAGGTTGTGCGCGGGACGCGGGGAGTATCTGCGAAAGTATGGCCCACCGATCAGTGGCTTCAACTATCCATGGGAAATACAACGAGTAAAATATTTCTTCTCCATAATCGCGCCAATTATGACGTTTTCGCTCGTGTGGTATATGTTCGATGGATATGAAATCTCGGACAGAATAATTAAGGTTCGGCAGGGGCCCTTCGACTCCTTTCGCCAAATTCATTGGGATCAAGTTAATTCAATAGATGTCTTCTGTTTCAAAAGCCGTCATAGTGGATTTTTGGAACGCTTCTCAATAAATACCGCGTTTAATGACATTGATCTTGGCCATATTGTTTTTGACGAATACGGCAATAGTGTAACTTCAGAAGCACGCGGTATTGAGCGCATAATGACCGTAAATCACATCTATAACATAAATGCTGAAATAAGCCCAGGTTGCCATTCTCCGGATATAACGGAAATATTAAGTTTAACAAATGCAAAACGATCGGATCAAAGTCTTTTTTAATTCCAACTTATTTTGTTAAGGATGTGTTCTTGAACGCTCATATAATTATTAGCTGATATTACTAATATATAAGTTATTCTATTCAAAGAGAGGTGCAAAATTCCAAGTATTTTGAGCTATTTTTGGTGACGGTATATCAATTGCATTAATAGTCGGGCCTCTTGTCGAGGAACGGTTGCGCCAGGCCAATTCGACATTTCATAAGCTGTCACCTTAATTCCAAGGATTTTGCCCAAATCCGCGCATCCGGAGGTCACCGCCGTCCACACCCGCAACGACCTCACACCACCTCCACGGGGGCGCCGTAGCGCGCGAGTGTGGCGTCCGCAGTGAGGAGGGTGAGGCCCTCGACCTTGGCCTGGGCGATGAGGATCCGGTCGAACGGGTCTTTGTGGATCGCGGGCAGATCGGCCAGGGCGCCGGCGTGGGCGCCGGTCAGCGGGAGTTCCTCATAGTCGTTGTCGATCAGCCCCTGCCGCAGCCGGCGGGGATCGACGGTAAAGTCGCTTCGGCCGAGCGCGGCCTTGATCGCGATCTCCCACAGGCTCGCCGCGCTGAACAGGAGACGATTGTCAGTCGCCTCCAGCCGCGCCACGGCGCGGGGTGACAACCGCTCCGGCGTGGCCGCCGCCCAGAGCAGCAGATGCGTGTCGATGAGGAGCCTCACGCCTCGCCCGAAAACTGGCCTTCGATCTCCTGGGCGGCCATGCGGTCAAAATCATCGGGCACGGTGAAGGCCCCGGCCAGAAACCCGAGGCGCCGCGTCTCGCCAGCCTCCGGCGCGGACAGAGCCACCACCCGCACCATCGGCTTGCCCGCCTTGGCGATGATGAACGACTCCCCCCGCGCGGCCTTCTCCACCAACTTGGAGAGATGGGTCTTGGCGGCGTGAATGTTGATGATATCCATGGGCGGGTTCTCAGACTAAACTCAGTGAACTTAGTCCGATGAGGTCCAGACTTCAATCTCGGGGTGTTGCGGCCGGTACGCGTTCTGACCCGCGCCGAGCGGGAAGAGCTGTTCGACGGCTTCCTCAGCCGGTGCGGATGGGTGGAGGTCTATTATGCGTGGCGCCCGAATTTGCGATGAGGGCGACAATCACCTGATTGAACTTGCGGTGGCGGCCGGGGCAGATGGGATCATCACCCGCAACCTGCGTGACCTGACGCAGGGGGAATTGAAGTTTCCGGCTCTTAAAATCTTAACGCCCGAACAATGTCTGGAGCAATTCCCATGTCGACCTTGACCATCCGGCTACCCGACGAAAAGCATGAGCGCCTCAAGGCCCTGGCAAGGGCTAACGCCGTGAGCATCAACAAATTGATCGACGAGCTCGCGACGGTCGCCTTGGCTAACTTTGACGCGCGGGTGCGCTTTGAGGCGAGAGCCGCGCGGGGGGATCCAACCCGCGCCTTGGCTTTGTTGGAGAAGCTCTACCAAAGCGAATCGTGACGCCCAGGCGGCTTAAGAACAGGAGACCAACCCGCCGGCCCGAAGGCGCGGGTGGCGCGCAAGCTGGCCTTAGGGCTAAGAGACGCGCGTCGTCGCCACGCGGATCGCCATGCCAGTTCTGATGCCATGCCCGTCTTGATGAATGTGATGAGCCTTGAGGAGGCGGCCCATGTGGTGCAGCTGGCCCTCACGCCGGTGTTCCTGCTCTCGGGGATCGCGGCCCTTTTGAATGTCTTCGCCACGCGCCTGGCGCGGGTGGCGGACCAGACCTATGCCCTGTCGGGCGAAACCAGCGATCCTGAGGAGCGCGAACGCCGGATGCGCGTTCTTCGCACGCGGTCCCACGCCCTGGATATCGCGGTGGTGCTGGCGGCCCTGGGCGGCGTCGCAACCTGTTGCACGGTGCTGTTGTTATTCCTGGGCGAGGTGCTGGGGCGGGGCGCGGCGACCACCCTGTTCGTCACCTTCGGCGGGGCGGTGGTGTTCACCATGGGCGCTCTGGCCGCCTATGTGGTGGAGATGCTGCTGGCGGCGCGGGGGCTTCGGCGCATCGGGACCTTGATCCTGAGCCTGCCACATCCGACGTTCCACAGGTCCGGAGACCCAAGTCCTTGAAGCTCTTTGGGAAACTCCCAAGCTTGCGACCTTGGCGCCTGTTCCTCCTCGGCTGGGCGCTGGTTCTGGCGGGCGGACTCCTGGCCCACCTCATCGAGACCGCCGGCGGGGTTCGCTTGAGCGAAGTGCGCTATCCGGGCGCCTCGGGCGAAATGCTTTCGGGCCTGCTCTACAGGCCGCCGGGGGCCAGGCCCGAACATCCGGCCCCGGCGATCCTGGCCAGCCACGGCTATATCAACACCCGCGAGATGCAGAGCCCCTTCGCCATCGAGCTGGCGCGGCGGGGCTTCGTGGTTCTGGCCATCGACATGGCGGGCCACCGCCCGAGCGGCGGGGCGGTGGGAACCGATGACGGCGGCGGGCCCGCGGGCCTGAAATATCTCCAATCGCTGCCCTTCGTGAACTGGAGCCAGATCGGCCTGGAGGGGCATAGCATGGGCGGCGTACCCGTGATTGGCGCGGCCCTGGCGCAGCCGGAGGGCTACCGGTCCATGGTGCTGGAGGGCTCCACGACGCCGGATCTGGGGCAGGTCGGGGCGCCGACGGCTCGCTTCCCGCGCAATGTGGAGGTGGTGTTCGGCCGCTATGATGAGTTCGCCCCCCTGATGTGGCATGAGCCCAAGGGCGCGCTGGTGGGCCAGTCAGACAAGATGAAGGCCCTGTTCGGCCAGGCTGCCGATGTCGCGCCCGGGGAGGTCATGGGCGACATGGCCGCGGGGACGGCGCGCCGCCTGATCATCCCGCCGGTGATCCATCCCATGGAGCACTTCTCCGCCGCCGGGATCGGGGCCGCGGTGGACTGGTTCCAACGCACCTTGACGGGCGAAGCGTCGCCCCGGCCGCCCGGCGATCAGATCTGGATCTGGAAGGACGTGGGAACCCTGATCTCCCTGATCGGCTTCGCAGTCCTGGTTCTGGGGACCTTCGGCGCTCTAGACCCGAGGATCATCGTCTCCGAGGCGGAAGCTGCGCGGGCGGGACGGGCCGGCGGGCCGGCGCGCTGGGCCCTCAGCTTTCTGGCCGCGGCGGCCATTCCGGCGGCGACCTTCTATCCGCTGATGGATCTGGGCTTCGCGTTCTTCCCGACCCACGCCTATCCAGAGTGGGTGGCGAACCAGCTGGCGGTCTGGGTGCTGGCCAATGCGGCGATCTCACTCGTTGTCGCCCTGGCTTTGCGCCAAGGGCGAGGCCGCTGGAGCGGTGGGTGGCTGAAGCCGGCGTTCCTGGCCATTTTGGCGAGCGGGATGGGCTATCTGGCGATCCTGGTCTGTGACGCCCTGTTCAAGAGCGACTTCCGGTTCTGGGTGGTGGGCCTTCGGCCGCTGGACAAGGCTCATGCACGGTACGCGCTGCACTATCTGCCCATTTTCCTGATCGCTTTCCTGGTCATGCAGCGGGGCCTGATCGGCGCCCTGGTCGCCCGGCGGCGCGGCGTGGCCGCCCAGTACGCCACGGGCGCCCTGGCTCTTAGCGGCGGCTTTATCGTGCTGCTGGCCGTGCAATATGGATGGCTGATGACCACCGGCCTGCTGGTCAGCCCGCCCGAGGCGCTCAACACCATCATCGCCATCCAGTTTGTGCCGATCCTGGCCTTTGCGGGTCTGGCCGGCGTTTTTGTCTGGCGCCGCACGGGCGGCTATATGGGAGGGGCGATTCTCTGCGCGCTGGTGGTGACCTGGTACATCACCGCCGGGACCGCGACCCACTGGCGGCCGGGCTGGAGCGTGCCGCATAGCGCGGGACTGTTCCCCGACCGCCCGGCGCCGAAACCCGCCGCATGAGCGAGGCGTTCGTCGCGGTTCCAGACGGCGTCCCAGATAAGAGTGGCGCGGGCGCCGATGGCATGGCCTCGCCCGCGCGCTATTGGGCCGTGGCCTCGGTGGCCCTGGCCCTCTTCATGACGGTGCTGGACAGCTCCATCGCCAATGTCGCCCTGCCCACCATCGCGCGGGATTTCGGGGCCAGGCCCTCCGCCGCCATATGGATCGTCAACGCCTATCAGTTGGCCACGGTGGCCGCCCTTTTGCCCCTGGCGGCCTTAGGCGAAAAGATCGGCTTTCGCCGGGTCTATGTCTCGGGGCTCGCCCTCTTCACTATCGCCTCCCTGGCCTGCGCCCTCTCCCGCAGCCTGCCCGTCCTTACCGCGGCGCGGGCGCTTCAGGGATTGGGGGCGGCGGGGGTGATGAGCATCAATGGCGGCCTGATCCGCTTCATCTGGCCCCATCGACTCCTCGGCCGGGGCATTGGCCTCAACGCCCTGGTGATCTCCGTCTCCGCCGCCATCGCCCCCAGCATCGCCTCGGGGATCCTGGCGCTCGGGCCCTGGCCCTGGCTCTTCGCGGTCAATATTCCCGTGGGTGTCACCGCCTTGATCCTGGCGGCCCGCGTCCTGCCGCCGAACCCTCTTTCGGGACGGCCCTATGACATCATCAGCGCGGGCCTCAACGCCGCGACCTTTGTTCTCGTGGTGAACGGCATCGATGTTCTGACCCGCACGCGGTCCAAGCTGGTCGGTGGCGGGCAATTGGCGATGGGCCTGGTTCTGGGCGGGATTCTGGCGTTCCGCGAATGGCCCAAGACCTATCCCCTGGTGCCCTTTGATCTTTTGCGAAACCGCCTCTTCGCCCTGTCGGTGGCCACATCCATCGCCACCTTCGCCGCCCAGGTTCTCGCCTTTGTCTGCCTGCCGTTCCTGTTCGAGAACACCATGGGCTTCAGTCAGGTGACCACGGGTCTGCTCATCACGCCCTGGCCGGTGGCGGTGGGAATTCTCGGGCCCCTTTCCGGCTGGTTTTCCGACCGTCTGCCGGCCGGCTTGCTGTGCGGCGCGGGGCTGCTGATCCTCGCCGGCGGCCTGCTGGCCCTGGCGCTCCTGCCGGCTCATCCCACGCCGCTGGATATTGGCTGGCGGGTGGCCCTGAGCGGCGCCGGATTCGGCATCTTCCAGTCGCCCAATAACCGCATGATGCTTACCGCAGCGCCCAGAGCCCGGGCCGGGGCGGCCGGCGGCATGCTCAGCACCGCCCGCCTGACAGGTCAGACCACGGGGGCGGTTTTGGCGGCCATATTCTTCGAACTCTTCGCCGCCCGGGGCGAAGTCGTGGCCCTGAGCGTCGCGGCGGGCCTCGCCCTGGCGGCGGCGGGGGTCAGCGTCCTGCGCTTCGACGAAGGGTCGAAGGCGGAGGGTTAGGACTCAGCGCTATCCAAAGATAGTCTGGCAGCGAGGCGCGTCATCAAGTCCATGCGTTCATGAAAAATCGCCACGATCAGGGCCGGGGCGTTTTCCCGCGGCAGGCAAAACAGGTAATGTTTCTCGCAGCGGGTCATCCGCAATTTCGGAAAAAGCGCGCTCATGTCCTTGAAGCGACCTTGGCCGGCGGCAAGGTCGGCCAAACCGCTTTCGAGTGTGGCGACATAGCGGCGCACCTGGGCTTCACCCCATTGCTTGCGGGTGTAGCGGATGATTTCGCGCAAGTCGGCTTCGGCCGCCTCCGTGAGGCTGTAAGCCGTCAAGCGCGGCTCGCGGCCAACTCTTCGTCGAGAATTTCGCCAACGCTCTTCGCGGATACCTTCCCCGCCAGGCCCTCATTGATGCGTGTTCCCAGCAAGGTTCTCAGCTCCCGCCACGCCTGATCGGTGCCAGCATCGCCGGGGAACAAGTGTTCCAGTGCATATTGCTTTATCGTCTTGCCCTGCAAGGCGGCCAGCGCCTTCAGGCTCTGGTGCTGTTGGTCTGTGATGTCGATCGTCAGACGGCTCATAGGGAAAGGTCCTCGGATTTAGGCTTCCTCACATTACCACATTTGTGGGGCCTATCGCTACAAAGACCGGCTAGTGTCTACGTTTGGAATTTTCAGACAGTTGGCCACATCGCCGCAATCATGGCGCACGCCGTTTCGACTTGGCGGACCCTCATCGTTGTACTGGGCGGCAGCCTTCGTTTCCTCGCTCGCAACGGCCAGCACACCGACCGTCACCAGTGACATGGCGCAGGATCGGCGCGACTACGAACATGAGATCGCCGGTCTCAACGCTGGCTTGGGTCCGGGCGATGTGGCCGGTGATCCGACCCTTGCTCAGGCGAAATTCAAAGCTCAGCGGGCGGTAGAGATTGTGGGGAAGTATCGGGCGTTGGCTCAGAAGCGATTGGCTGAAGCGGGCAATCCCGGTCGCAACCCAGCCCTCATCGAAGAGGTGTGGAGCTACGAAGCCCAAGCGGCGGAAATAGAGCTTCAGATGGTGGATTTGCTGATCGCCAACCGCTCGAAGCGGGCGGTTCAGGACGACAAGTTCACCTTCTTCGACAACGACGTGCTGGCCGAATACAACGCGGACATCATCGCCATTCAGGACATCGCGAAGAAGGGGGATGCTGCCCGCGCTGAGATCAGCGGCTCGAACGCACCGGTGGCGCCTTGACAGTTCAGTTGTCGTTCAGACCGCCTTGGACAGTGTTCAGGCGCAGTTTCCAGTTGGTCTCGATGGCCACCAGTTCATCAACCGGCATTTCGTGGTTGGTAATTTCCAAGATCGTGAAGACGAAATTGCGTGGGTCGCACAGCCTCAGCTTCTTCGCGTCCCCGCCCTTCTTGAGGTGGTCGGACCATCGTTGCCAGATGTTGTTTTCGCTACCCGCAGAGCCGACGTAGCCCTTCGATTGAGCCGTGTCGAAGATGTAGTAGATGCCCCGCCAGCGGCTTAGCTCCCGCTCCCACGATTTGTGGAACATAGTCAGTTCGGCCCATGTGAGCCTGACCTGTTTCCAGTGGGGAATTTCTTCCACAAGCTGGCTCTGTTCGGTGATCGCCTCGATGGGGAAGACGTTGTTCCCCGCCCACCGGTGCCAGCCTACTTCCTTGCCTGGCCAACTGACGACCATCTTGCCTTGCCACTTGGCCAACGCCTCCGTGGGCGTGAGCGTGAAGTAGAGGAAATCTTCGCGGGCGGTTGGTCGGTGGCCGTGCTCCCATAGCTTTTGGTAGGCGGCCATCTCAGCGAATTCGGCTGATGTGATGGTCCGCTGTCCGTCGCGGCTGTAGAGCCCCAAAAAAAGGGCCTTGCCGGGCTTGTGGCCGTAGAAGGAAGCGATGTGCGTGGCCTTGGCCATCGCCTTCTCTACGGTCGGGTTTTGCGTCGCCTGATAGGCATCGAACGCGTCGTGGTGGTCGCTCACCAAAGCCGGGAAGACCCGGTTCAACTCCCTCTCCGTTGGCCGGTGGCGCAGCACCAGCACCTTAGCAGGGTCTATGCCTTGCTTGATGAGAAGGTCGTTCAACTCCATGCGGCCAAGCTATACCGCTAGCTCGGAACTCGGAAATCGCCCTCAATTTGATCCGCGAAGCGACCCGAAACTTATCCGGTTCATCCATGGTCAGCCTCCACCGCTATACCCGGTCAACGATTTCGGATTTCAAACTGAGACACTACCCAAGACCGAGCCAACCTCGCGCGGCTCTTATGGCTAGTTCGCGTCCAGATAGTCCGCCACGGTGAGGTCGAACATCGAGAGACCCTCCTCCAGAAAGTCGCTCACCAGCGGGATTTCGGCCACATAGCGGGGCGTTCGCGATCGACCGATATCACCCCAACCCTGGCGGGCCTCGCTCCATTCGGCGAGGCTGAAGTCACCGCGCCCCAGCCAGATGAGGGCGATCAGGTCGCGCTGCTCATCGTCATTGAGATCGCTGATCGCCGAGACCAGTTCGTGGCGCGTGTCGTCCTCCGGTCCGAATTCCAGAGCATCCACGCTGCCGTCATCGCTGGGATTGGAGCCGCTGTCCGGGTCGGTCTGCTCGACCTTGACGTCATATTGCCGCGCCTTGAGCAGGATCGCGAAGGCGCTGTCGGGGGAGAGGGTCAGTTCAGGCATGTCGGCTCCGGGTGTCGCCATGCCTAACGAGCGGCGGCGGCGATAGGCTCCGTCACCGGGTTCCAAATCGAACACCCCCAACCGTCATCCCGGGCGGAGCGACGCGCAGACCCGGGACCTAGGCGACTGGGCGTGGCGCCTGGTTCGCTGTTGAAACGCACAGACTGATCACCCGGGGCCCGCATCTTTGCTGCGCTTCGTGCGGGATGACGATCATGTCACACCTTATCCAGCCCATAGGCGGCGTGCAGGGCGCGGACGGCGAGTTCGGTATAGGCCGCCTCGATGAGCACGCTGATCTTGATCTCCGAGGTGGAGATGACCTGGATATTGACGCCGCGGCTGGCCAGGGCGCTGAACATGGTCTTGGCGACGCCCGCATGGCTGCGCATGCCCACGCCGATGACCGAGACCTTGGCCACGTCCTCATCCACAGCGATGTCGGCGAAGCCGATTTCGTTCTTGGCCGCGCGGACGATCTCCACCGCCCGGGCGGCGTCGCGCTTGCCCACGGTGAACTCCATATTGGCCGCGCCCTCGGCCCGGGCATGGCTCTGGACGATCATGTCCACATTCACATTGGCGTCGGCCAGGCGCCCGAAGATCTGGGAGGAGACCCCGGGCGTGTCGGGGAGGCCATAGAGGGTGATCTTGGCTTCATCCCGGCTGAAGGCCACGCCGCTGACGATCCGCTTTTCCATGATCTCCTCCTCGTCGCAGACGATGGTGCCGGTTCCATTTCCATCGCCCTGGCCCGGTTCGATGAAGCTTGAAAGTACGCGCACCGGCACGCCATGGGCCATGGCCATTTCCACGGAACGACTGTGCAGCACCTTGGCGCCCAGGGAGGCCATTTCCAGCATTTCCTCATAGCTGATCTTGGCCAGGCGCCGGGCCTTGGATTCGATGCGCGGATCGGTGGTGTAGACCCCGTCCACGTCCGTATAGATGTCGCAGCACCCAGCGCCGATCGCCGCGGCTATGGCGACCGCCGTGGTATCCGAGCCGCCCCGGCCGAGCGTGGTCAGGCGCCCACCGCGGGTCACGCCCTGAAAGCCCGCGATCACCGCGACGACGCCCTCATCCATGGTCTTGGTCAGGTTCTCTGGCGGGATCTCGTCAATGCGGGCGCGGCCGTGAGCGTCATCGGTGATGATGGGGATCTGCCAGCCGAGCCAAGCCCGCGCCGGCACGCCCATGTGGCGAAGGGTCATGGCCAGGAGCCCCGCCGTCACCTGCTCGCCAGAAGCCACGACCACGTCATATTCATCATCGCTGGCCGGCAGGGCGGGATCGGCGGCGCCGGCGCCGTCTGTCCAGGCCACAAGCTCATTGGTCTTGCCGGCCATGGCCGAGACCACCACGGCCACGGGGCGGCGCGCCGCCTCGGCCTGAACCAGACGGGCGACGCGGCGAATGCGCTCGAGGTCGGCCACCGAGGTGCCGCCGAATTTCATGACCAGACGTGACACGTATAGAGCCGCGGTTGTTCCTTAAGGAGCGGGGGCTTCTATAGGCCGAGGCCGGGCAGCACAACTGAACAGCCCGCCTGCCGCCTCTGAGCTCAGCCCGCGTTGACGATGCGCGCGCCAGGGTTCAGCAAGAACCCATGACCGCCGTGACGTCCAGCATTGATCCCGCCGATGTGGCCCGGTTCGCGGCCCTGGCGGAAACCTGGTGGGACCCGAAGGGGCCGTTCGCGCCCCTTCATAGGCTAAATCCCGCGCGCCTTGCCTTTATCCGCCAGAGGAGCTTGGCCCATTTCCATCGCGATGGCGCCAAGCGGGCGCCGTTCGAGGGCTTGAGGCTTCTGGATGTGGGATGCGGTGGGGGGCTGCTCACCGAGCCCATGTCACGCCTGGGGTTTTCGGTGACGGGCGTCGACGCATCGGAGGAAAATATCGCCACGGCGCGGGCGCATGGGGAAGCGCTGGGCCTCGCCATCGACTATCGCGCCGCCACGGTGGAGGGGCTTCTGGCGGCGGGCGAGGCGGAGTTCGACGTGATCCTGAATATGGAGGTGATCGAGCATGTGGCGGATCCCGGCGCCTTCCTGCGCGACTGCGCCCGGCTCCTGGCGCGGGGCGGGCTGATGATTGTGGCGACCCTGAACCGCACCGCGGCGTCCCTGGCGCTCGGCAAGATCGCCGCGGAATACGTTCTGCGCTGGGTGCCGGCCGGCACTCACGACTGGCGCAAATTCCTCAAGCCCGACGAGCTCCGCGACTTCCTGGCCGAGGAGCGGCTGGAGGTAGAAGGACCCTTTGGCCTGGCCCTCAATCCCCTCACCGGCCGCTGGACCCTCGGAGACGACGCCAAGGTCAATTACATGATGACCGTGAGCCGGCCGGCGGCGAAGGCCCGGAAAGCGCGAGCCTAATCCCGCCTCAGATCGGGTCGCGGTAGCGCCGCAGCCACACCGCCGCGCCGAAGAACGCCGCGCCGATGACGACCCCGAGCCAGACATCCACGCGGCCAATGAAGCCCAAGGGGTCCACATCCGTGAGCATCATATGCATCGCGCTGCCCGGGTTCTGAGAATTGAAGGCGGCGTCGGCGGCGCCGAACAGGCGGTGGCCCAGCAGGTTGGCGATATGGTGGGTGCCGAGCGCGATCTGCTCAAAGACGCAGAGGCCGATGGGGGGCAAGATCGCCCACAGGAAGGTGACGCGCCGCGCCCAGCCGGAGACCAAGAACAACCATCCGAAGACGGGGACATACCAGATGGCGGCGGTGATCAGGCCATAGATCAGCATGGTCTCCCGCGCGACCGGGTCGAGGGAGCTCAGCAGGGCCATGGGGCTGAGGCCATGGGCCGCGAAGACCACCATCTCCACCACCAGCATCACGAAGTGCAGAGGGAACACCACGCCCAGCACAATGGCCGGCATGACGAGGAGGGGTATGGCCGCCTTGGAGAGCACGGTGAGAAAGTCCGAGACCGGCATGGACTTCCAGAACAGGATGCTGCGGTCGCGCCGTTCATTATGCAGGGCGCCCAGGCTGTAGAAGAGCGCCACGATGAATCCGGCCAGCATCACCAGGACGGCGCCGGCGCCGAAGGGGGCGGCCAGATCACCGCTGTCGAGGTCCGCCAGCGAGGTCAGTTTATGGAAATGAGAGAGCATGCTCATGCTCACGAGAAAGCCCAGCAGAACCACCGCCGCCGCGACGATGGGGGCCACATAGAGGGACCGGTTCTCCCAGAGCTCCCGACGCACCGACCAATAGAATGGCCGAACCGCATGCGATGGGGCCGGCGGCGTGGCGGCGATGGTGGGATCGAAAGTGTCGGATGGCGCGCTCATGCGGCGGCTCCCTGGTGCGCGGCGCCGCCCACGATGGCGACAAAGAGATCGGCGAGACTTGGGGTTCGCACTTCGCCAAGGGCGCTCAGCGTCCCGCGGTCCACATCGGCGAACAGCAAGACGCCCCGGCCAAAGACCTGGCGTTCGTGAATCGGGCGAAGGGCCCGGGCGGCGGCGAGATTCTCCGGCGTCACCATCAGTTCGGCGTAGCGTTCGGCCACGGCGTCCATGGCGCTGTCGAGGAGGATTCTTCCCCGGTCGATGAACACGACGTCGGTGAGGATGTGCTCGATCTCCTCCACCTGATGGGTGGTGACGATGATCGTGCGGCTCTTGTCGAAATAGTCGTTGAGCAGGGAGTCGTAGAACTGCTTGCGATAGATGATGTCGAGGCCGAGGGTGGGCTCGTCCAGCACCAGCAGCCGCGCGTCGATGGACATGACCAGGGCGAGGTGAAGCTGGGTCACCATGCCCTTGGACAGCTGGCGCACCCGGCTGTTGGGCCTGATGGCGGTCTTGGCGAGGAGGGCCTCGGCCTTGGCCCGGTCGAACCTTGGATGGACCCCGGCCACATAGTCCACGGCCTGGGAAACCTTCATCCAGCGCGGCAGGACGGCGACATCGGCGATGAAACAGACATCGGTCATCAGGCTGTCGCGCTCGGTCCAGGGATTGCGGCCGAGGACGGAGAGGCTTCCCTCGAAGGCGGTGAGGCCCAGAGCCGCGTTGAGCGCCGTGCTCTTGCCCGCGCCATTGGGCCCGATGAGCCCCAGGATGCGGCCTTCCTCGACGCGCAGATTGATACCGTCCAGGGCGACGAACTTGCCGTAGCTTTTTCTGAGGCCCCGAGCTTCGATGGCGGTCATGGCTTTAACCCTCCTGCGCCGGCAGATCGGCCAGGGACAGGCCGAGGCGCCTGAGCTTGGCGCGGATCGCGGGCCATTGATCTCTGAGAAAACTTAACCGCTCGGACTCGAGCAGAAGCGCCTGGGCGCCCTGATTGACGAACATGCCAAGGCCCCGCCGCTTTTCCACGAGGTTGTCATCCGCCAGCTGTTGGTAAGCCTTGAGAACGGTCAGGGGGTTGATCCGATATTCCGCCGCCACATTACGCACCGACGGCAGGGGATCCCCCTCGCTGAGCAAGCCATCCAAAATCATCGCCACCACCCGTTCACGAAGCTGGCGATAGATCGGCTGTCCCTCGTTCCATTCCAGATCCATGGCGCGTCTCAGAGGTTTCCGGCGACGCCTGTGACGGCGACCTATCTCACTAGTGATGTAGTTATGCGCAACACCATATCGGCGTCAAGGGATTTTTTGGGGCGTCCCCCAACGCCGTGATCCCGGGGCGCGAACCGAACCATGGGCGGGACGCCCACCCTCCTTAGTTGACCTCGGTCTTTTTCGGGGGCTCGGGCGGCAGGGGGGCGATGGGGACGCCGTCGGCGACGAGGGCTTTCACCTGCGCCTTGGAGGCCTCGCCATAGATTCCGCGCTGCTCGGATTTGCCTTCATGGATGGCGCGGGCCTCGGCGGCGAAGCTGTCGCCCACATAGTCGAAGTTGGTCTCCACATGGCGGCGGATCTGCCCCATGGCCTCCATCATCATGGCGCGCTTCTCCGGGTCCGCCGCGGCCTCGCGCGCCCGGCCGGCCACGGCGGGCGCCATGATCTGCTTGGTGACGTCATGACTTTCACAGATCGGACAGGCCACGAGCCCCCGTTCGCGCTGATCGTCATAATCGGCGGAGGCGCTGAACCAGCCCTCGAACTCATGGCCGCCGGCGCAGGCGAGAGCATAACGGATCATGGATTGATAAACGCCCGGGCGTTGGCGAGAGCGGGAATGGCGCCGCGCGCCCGCGCCACCGCGCTGAGATCGAGATCCGCCAGGATCACAGCCGGCTCATCATGGTCGGCATGGCTGAGGATTTCGCCCCAGGGCCCGATAATCATGGAATGACCCCAGGTGGAGCGGCCATCTTCATGTTCGCCGCCCTGGGCGGGAGCCAGAACGAAGGAACCTGTCTCAATGGCCCGGGCGCGCAAGAGTATCTCCCAATGGGCCTGGCCCGTGGGCCGGGTGAAGGCGGAAGGAACGGTGATGATCTCCGCGCCGGCCCGCGCCAGAGCCTGGTGGACGGCCGGAAAACGCAGGTCATAGCAGATGGTGAGGCCCAGGGTCGCGCCCTCCGCCTCTGCCGTCACGAGCCTCTCGCCAGGCTCGAACGCCGCCGACTCGCGCAGGGACTCTCCGGTGGGCAGATCAACGTCGAACATGTGAATCTTGTCATAGGTCGCAGCCACCGCGCCGTCAGGCCCGATCAGAAAGGCGCGATTGGCAGTCTTTCCATCGGCGCGCCGCACCAGGGCCGAGCCGATCAGAAGGGTGACACCCAGTTCGGCGGCGAGACTGCGAAGGCCCACCACCACGGGATCCGCCTCGCCAGTCATCAAACTCGGGAGCAGGACGCCACGATCACGCTGAACAATATTGGTGACCTCGGGCGTCGCGATGAGCCGCGCGCCCTTCGCGGCCGCCTCGCGCACCAAAGGCGCCACGTGCGTCAGGGCCCCGGCATGGGTCGCCGGCGTGCGAAGCTGGACCAGTCCGACGCGCATGATCAGGCAGAGATCAACGGATCCAGTCCGCCCGATCGATCAAGGGCCACGAGCTCATCACAGCCGCCGATATGCTCGCCATTGATGAAGATCTGGGGAAAGGTGCTGCGGCCCGAACGCTCCACCATCTCGCGGCGCTTTTCGGGATCCATGCCCGCTTCGATCTCGGTGAAGGCCGCGCCCTTGTCATTCAGCAGCTTCAAGGCCCGGCCACAGAAGCCGCAGAAGGGACGGGTATAGATGACAATATCGGCCATAAAAGCTCCGCATAACTCGAAAGACCTTCATATAGGTCGACTTGGCGCGACCTTCACCCGCGCGATGACGGCCACATCGACGCGGGCGGCGCCGGCGGCCTTCAGCGCCCGCGCGCAGCCCTCGACTGTGGCGCCCGTTGTCAGGACATCATCAATCAGGAGCAGGCGCTTGCCCGCCACCCGGCCGCGCCAGGCTCTGGGCACCGCGAAGACGCCGGCCACGTTGCGCTTGCGGCCGTCCGCCGACTTTCCGCCCTGGCTGGCGGTGCGCCGCACCCGGACCACCGGATCGGCGAAATAGGAGAGACCGGTGAGGCGCGCGAGAGGGCGAGCGATCTCCGCGGTCTGATTGTAGCGGCGCGACAGGAGGCGCAGGGGATGCAGGGGCACGGGCACAATGGCGTCCTGCTCGGGGAGGATGTCGGCCGCAGCTCTGGCGATCCAATGAGCGAAGAGCCCCGCAAGATCCGTGCGGTCGGCGTGTTTGAGCTTGAGGATCAGGTCGCGGGCATGTTCGTCATAGAGGCAGGCGGCCCGGGCGCGGTCGAAGGCGGGGGTGCGACCTGCGCAGGCGGCGCAACGGGCCGCTGGGCCCAACTCATATTCAAACGGGGCGCCGCAGCCGTCGCAAAAGGGCGCGTCAATGAAGGTGATCTTCATCCAGGCCGCGGGGCTGAGGCCATGCGACTGGACAGCCGGACGTGCGGCGCTGTCATCCAGAGCGCGAGGCGGCAGGACGAGGTCGAGCAGGGCGCCGGCGAGTTGTCGCGGGCGGAAAGATAAGAGCGCGCCAACCAAGATGGCCCCCCAGTTGCGGCCCTCAAGCTAGGCGGGAGATCGGCGTTGCGCTAGCTCGTTCGCGCCATGACGGGTCCGCCCCAGATTTTTGATCGCCGGCTGCACCGCCTGCGTCTCGCGCGCGCCTCGCGACGCGCTGAACTGGGGAGAGGCGGCGCTGAGTTTCTGAGCCTCCGCGTCGCCGAGGACATTGCTGAGCGTCTGGAGGCGGTCAATCGGCGCTTCGATCAGGCCGTGGACCTGGGCGCGCGGGACGACGCCTTCGCAAAGGCGCTGGCCGCCAGTTCTGCGGCGGACAAAATCGGCCTCTTGATCCCCGCATCCGAGACGCGCGGTCCGTTGCGAGGGACGACCCTTATCGCGGATGCGGAACGCCAGCCCTTTGCCGACGCCTCGCTGGGCCTGATCGTTTCGCGCCTGGCCCTCCACTGGGTGAATGACTTGGTGGGCGCGCTCATCCAGATCCGCCGCGCCTTGCGACCCGATGGCCTGTTCCTGGGCGCCCTACTGGGCGGCGCGACGCTCACCGAGCTGCGCCAATGCCTGATGACGGCGGAGACCGAACTGCGCGGGGGCGTGGGGCCGCGAGTCTCGCCGTTCCTGGACGCTGCCGACGGGGCCTCGCTGCTCCAGCGCGCCGGCTTCGCCCTGCCCGTGGCCGATACCGACACGGTGCGGGTGCTTTATGACGAGCCCCTAAAGCTGCTGGCGGACCTCCGCGCCATGGGCGAGACCAGCGCCCTCCTGGACGCCGCCAAGTCCTCCCTGACCCGTGACATTCTCAGGCGTACATTCGACATCTACCGCGCCCGCCACGCCGCGCCAGATGGACGGATCATCGCGACCTTCGAGATCCTCAACCTTACGGGCTGGGCGCCCCACCCCGACCAACCCAAGGCGCTACGTCCCGGCTCGGCAAAGACATCCCTGGCGGAGGCGTTGAAGCGACCTAGCTCCCAAAGCTAATCTCCGCCGCCGTCTGGAGGGTGACGAAGCCCGCGGCGAGGGTGGTGTTGTGATGGCGGATGATCGCCGCGGCCGGCATGACGGAGGTGTCGAAGGTGGTGTGACCGTCTCGAACCAGCGTGACCTTGAGGCCCTCCGCGAAGGCGGCGCGGCAGGCCGTGTCGACGCAGTATTCCGTCTGCAGGCCACAGATGGTGACCTCGCGGGCGCCCAGGGCCTTCAGGCGATCGGCGAGGTCTGTCTCCTGAAAGGCGTTGCAATAGCGTTTGACGACCACGGGTTCATCTTCCCGCGGTTGCAGCTCCGGGTGCAGGGCGAAGCCCGGTTTATGGGGCGCCAGGGGCTCATCCGCGCGGCCGGCGTGCTGAACGAAGATCACCGGAGCGCCTGAGTATCTGGCGGTGTCGACAAGCTGGGCGATCCGCGAGACGACGCCATCGCCGTCATAGGGCTGCGCCGTGGGATGGGTAAACATGCCGCACTGCACGTCGATCACCAAAAGCGCTTCCATCCTCCGTTCCCCCAGTCTCCCTCGCAAGTCCCACACAAGGCGGGACTGCCTCCCCTCGTTTTCTTTTTCACCGTGGCCTTTTCGGCCTTATGGCGACCTCGCGCTCAGCGTTGTGAAGCCGTCACGCCAAGGGCCATCAATCTAGCACAAGCTTAAGCGGCTCTCACAACAAATCCCGCAGCCAGCCGACCAGGGGCTCATCGGCGGGCGGCATTGGATATTCGCCCATCCGCTCGGGGCGGACCCAAGCGAGCGTCTCATGCGCCAGGGGTTGCACAAAGCCCTCCCAGCGCCGGCAGAGGTAGAGCGGCATGAGAAGGTGGAACCCCTCATAGCCATGGCTTGCGAAGACAAAGGGGGCGAGGCACGCCTTGGCCACCTGGATTCCCAGTTCCTCCTCCAGCTCTCGGATGAGACATGCCTCCGGCGTCTCCCCGGGCTCAACCTTGCCGCCGGGAAATTCCCAGAGACCCGCCAGATTTTTGCCCGCCGGCCGCTTGCCGATGAGCACGCGGCCATCGACATCGATCAGGGCGCAGGCGGCGACGAGGAGGATGTCCATGAGCCCTGTTCTAGGACCGTCATGCTGCGCCGCGAAAGGCTTTGCTTGACTTTGGAAGCCGAAGCGCCGATGTGCGGGCTACGTCTTGGGTTTCCTTAAGACGTTTTCGTCGCTCCAGTCGCGTGAGGATGGCTCTTAAAAGCCGTTCTGCCTGTCGAGCGCGCGAGGGCACTGCCAAGCCGATCGCCCGGGCCACGCGGGGCGCTCCCCAACTAACAAACCCATCGCCGTCGGCGAGGCCCGTGATTTTTCGCGCCTTAACGCCCGGCGACTACGAAAGACGATACACACGTGACTCAATTCAAAGACCTTGGCCTCGCCAAGCCCTTGCTCACGGCCCTGGCCGATGAGGGCTATGTGACGCCTACCCCGATCCAGGCCCAGGCCATTCCGGGCGTGCTGTCGGGCAAGGACCTGCTGGGCATCGCCCAGACGGGCACCGGCAAGACCGCCGCCTTCGCCCTGCCGATCCTCCATCGCCTCGCCGCTGATCCCAAGCCCGCGCCCCGGCGCGGCTGCCGCGTCCTGGTGCTGAGCCCAACCCGCGAGCTGGCCAGCCAGATCGCCGAGAGCTTCCGCACCTATGGCAAACATCTGGGCTTTTCCGTCGCGGTGGTGTTTGGCGGCGTGAAGTACGGCCCGCAGGTGCGCGCCCTAGCCGCCGGCGTTGATATTCTGGTGGCGACGCCTGGTCGCCTGATCGACCACATCAACGAAAAGGTGGCCGTGCTCTCCGCCGTGGAGACCTTCGTCCTCGACGAGGCGGACCAGATGCTCGACCTGGGCTTTCTGCAGCCCATCAAGCGCATCGTCGCCACCATGCCCAAGCAGCGTCAGAACCTGTTCTTCTCCGCCACCATGCCCGGCGAAATCGGCAGGCTGGCTGCGGACCTTCTCGTCGACCCCGTCAAGGTTTCGGTGGCGCCGCAGGCGACCACGGTGGCCCGCATCGCTCAAAGCGTCGTCTTCATCGAGAGCGGTCGCAAGGCCGCGCTGCTGGGCGAAATGCTTGGCGAAAAAGATGTCGCCCGGGCCCTGATCTTCACCCGCACCAAGCGCGGCGCCGACAAGGTCGCCAAATATCTGGAGCGCGTGGGCGTCATGGCGGCCGCCATTCACGGCGACAAGTCGCAGGGCCAGCGCGAACGCGCCCTCCAGGCTTTCAAGGCGGGCGAAGTCCGCGCCCTGGTGGCCACCGACATCGCCGCGCGCGG
>PLFA01000155.1 GCA_003136615.1 Caulobacteraceae bacterium
TCTTCTTCGCGCTCTGGCTCGGCGTCATCGTCTGATTGGGCGAGAAGGAATCGGCATAGTCGCCGCCCACCTTCAAGCCGTGCAGATCGACGCCATAATGGCCGAGGGCCTTGCCGAGGGCGAACTTGCCCCCGAAGACGCCGATCGACCCCGTGAGGGTGGCGGGCTCGGCCACGATCTCCGAGGCCTCGGAGGAGATCCAGTAGCCCCCGGAGGCGGCATAGGTCCCCATGCTCACCACCACCGGCTTTCCCGCCGCCTTGGCCGCGCGAACCGCCGCGAGAATCTGTTCCGAGGCCGTATCGGAGCCGCCTGGCGAGGAAACGCGGAAGACGATGGCTTTGACGTCATGGGCGTCGATGGCGTCATAGAAGGCCTTGGCCACGTCGTCGGAGCGGATCGTCCGCCCCCCACCAAAGGGGCTACCCGGCGATGAGCGTCCGCTGCCGGTCATGATATCGCCCTCGGCGGCGATCACCGCCACGGTGGGCGCGCCCACGGTCCCCGGCCCCGCGCCCAGGCCCGGCAGGCGGGCGGCGTAGGTCTCCAGAGGAAGGAGCTTGGCGCCAGAACCGGCCTTGGCGAGGATGGCGTCCTCCGCCTCCTTTTCTTGACCGACCTTGTCGATCAGGCCCTTGGCCTTGGCCTCTTCGGCGGAATAGGGCCCCGCAATGATAAGACTGGTCAGGCTCTTGAGGCTCTGGCGCCGATCAACGGCCGCGTCGCTGAGCGCGGTCTGAAACACAGAGCCCATCCAGGAAAGCTCCGATTCCCGATGCGCCGGCGTGTAGTCGCGATAGAGGTAGGGGTTAACAGCCGTCTTATATTGATAGCGCTGCTGGAAATTCGGCTGGACCTGGAACCGGTCGAACAGCCCTTTCAGAAACACATCGTCCCGCGTCAGGCCCGTGACCTGGAAGCTGGAAGCCGGCTGCATCCACACCTCGCTCGAGGCGGCCGCCAGCTCATAGGTGGAGACCACCGTGCCATCGGCATAAAGGCCCTGGCTGTGGGCGAGAACGGGCTTTCCCTGGGCCTTGAAGCGCTGGAACGCCAGGCGCAGCTCGTCGGCCGCCGCGGGCTCGATGCCGCCCTCCGGCACGCGCACGAGAAGCCCCTTGATCTTGTCGTCGCGCCCCGCCGCCCTCAGGGCCTCTTCGATCCCCATGACGGAATTGGCCCGGCCCTGAATGAGGGCGAAGGGACTGGCGCTGTCCTGATCGGTGAGGCCGCCCCGCAAATCGAGAACCAGAACCGTGGCGGCGGGCGTGGGGGGAGGCTTGGCCGCCGCGCTCGCCACAAGGATGAGCACCAGGGGCGTGACGACCACGAAGAGCACAAGCCCCAGGAAGACGCCCGCGACGGTGATGATGAACTGCTTCATGAGGCCACCCGATCAGCGCCGCGCGGTAAGGTCAAGAGTCAAGGCGAGAGCCAACCGCGAGGGCGCCGGTTCGCTTGCAGCCCTGGGGGGCCTCATCTATACGACGCCCTCCCGCCAAGACATCGGAGTGTGGCTCAGTCTGGTAGAGCACCGCGTTCGGGACGCGGGGGTCGCAGGTTCGAATCCTGCCACTCCGACCACCTTGGCGCGGCGACCCTTGGGGAATGGTGTAATGGTAACACAGCGGTTTTTGGTACCGTCGTTCTAGGTTCGAGTCCTAGTTCCCCAGCCACCCCGCGCCCTCATGATGCGGGCGAAGAGAAGCCACCCTACCGCGGGATCGCCTCGTCGTAGAACTTCGCGAGGTCCGCCTTCATGGCCTTCAGGGCCTGGGTGTTGAGATAGACCATGTGGCCCGAGGGGTAATAGGCGAAGCGCAGATTGCCGCGATCGCTGGGCGGCAGCTCCATGTGGTTCAGATCATATTCCGTGCCGAAGAACGGCGTGGCGAGGTCGTAGAGGCCGTTCAGGGAATAGACCATGAGGTGGGGATTCTCCCGCATGGCCGCGGAGAGATCGAGGGCCACGTCGGCGTCATTCGTGCCCCCGGAATACATGGACCGGGGCGAGCGGTGTTTGAAATCCCACTGCAGACCCGCCGAATAGAAGGTCGGCCGATAGGTCATGTCTGTCACATAGCCGAGCTCAGCGGTGAGATAGTGATGGAAAGATGAGACGAAGGCGCCGGTGATCCCGCTGTCGGATGCGTCATAGTCAGGGCTGACGCCAAGGGCGTTCATGTCAGAGCCGGTGAAGCGGGCGTCATAGCGCCCGAGCATCAGGCGTTGATCCCGCAGAAGCTCTTCGCGAAAAGCCCCTGGCTCGACCCGCAAATCGGCCTTCAGCAGGAAATCGACGCTCAGGCCCGTATAGGCGTTCAGCTTCTGGGCAATCGCGAGCCGCTTGGCGTCGGACAGGTTCTGGCCCTCCGCGAGAGCTTCGGCATAGGGCCCACGGGCAAAGGCCCGCACGTCGTTCAGAAAGGCGGTGATGTCCTTTGGCGCGGGATTGGCCCGTCCGTGATAGGCGGCGATGGCGGCATAGCTGGGGAGATAATTGATCATCTCCTGATCAAAGCCCGGCGCGCGGCGGCCATAGTTGAGGATGGAGGAGAGAAGCACCACGCCGTTGAGTTGCACCCCGTCTTCCTGAAGGCGATAGGCCAGGCCCGCCGAACGGGTGGTGCCGTAGGATTCGCCGAAGATGACCTTGGGCGCGTTCCAACGGTCATAGACGGTCAGATAACGCTCGATCCCCCGGGCGAAGGCGTCGATATCGGGGTCCGTGCCCCAGAATGCCGAGAGCTTTGTGTCACCCAAAGGCCGGGAGAAACCCGCCCCCGGGGCGTCCAGGAACACCAGATCCGACTTGTCGAGCAGACTGTCGTCATTCTCGACCATGGCGAAGGGCGGACCCTTGGTGGCCTGAGGACTGTCGGTCACCACCCGCATCGGGGCGAGGGAGCCCATGTGCAGCCACAGGGTCGAGGAACCCGGGCCGCCATTATAGAAGAAGGTGACAGGCCGATGCGGGTCATGGCCGTCGCCAGCCGTATAGGCCACATAGAACATCGAGAGCATGGGCTTGCCGGCATCATCGCGCACGGTGAGCGTGCCCGCAGTGGCCGTATAGGCGATGGGCCGGCCGCCGATCACCGCCGAATGGTGACTGACCTTGCGGACTTCAGCGATGGGGGCCGTGGCGATCTCGGCGTCCGAAAGCTTGCGGCACTGGGCCCGATCCGCCCGGGGATCGCCGGCGCGGCCCGCGTCCCCAGATCCTGTGTCGTGATCGCAGGCGCTGTCCATCTTCGCCCCCTCGCCGCCCGGGGGCGCGGCGGGATGCTCGTCACCGCCCCCGACGTCGGGGGCCATGTGGGCCTTTGCGTGGGATTTGGCGTCCTGAGCGAGGGCGGGAGCCGCGATTGAGATCAGGCATGCGCCCAGCCATGCGGCCCAAACTCGCCCCGCCATATGGTTCTCCCCCTAAGAGCAGCAGCCCGCCTAAAATCTTATTCTAAATAATGGCCAGGCGATGTCGATTGACATTTCGCCCCGCCAGGAGGTCCTTGCAGGGCACGAAGCTGCGCCTTGGCCCGAGCCGTCAGACAGGGCGCGCCGCGGTGGGGAACCTTTCATTTGGGCCTTCGCCTCAACATTGCGGCCGCCACCACCCTGGCGCTGATCCTCCTGGGCCTCGCCATTGGCTATGGCTATACGCGCTGGGGCAGCATTATCGCGATCAGCCTGGCGCTTGGGGCCATGGTCGCGCTGGCGGGCGTAATCGCGGCCCTGGTCCAGACCAATGAGCGCGTTCGCGGTCTTGGGGAGGAGGCCACGCGCTCGCGCGAGAAGCGCGAGACCAGCGAGGCTCTGACGGAAGCTCTCTTCACCCACATTCCCGACTATCTTCTGATCCTCAATGTGGAGTCGGACGACCGCTTCTCCGTCGCGGACCTCAACCCGGCTCTCGCCAAAGTCTTTCAACGCTCGCGCGCGGCGGTGCGCGGCAAAACCCTGGACACGCTGTTAGAGCCCGTGGCCGCGGAGCGCGTCACCAATCGCTACAGGCGGGTGAGGGACAGCGGCGAGCCCTATCTCTATCGCGGCCAGATCACCGTTCCGCCCAACGATCGTCGCACCTGGGAATCGATGCTGGCGCCAATTATTGAGCCGGACGGCGCCGTCACACGTATCGTCGGGGTTATCCGCGACGTCACCGAACAGATCCGTGCCGAAAAGCGCCTTCGCGAAAGCCAGCGCATGGAGGCGATCGGCCAGCTCACCGGCGGCGTCGCCCACGATTTCAACAATCTGCTTCAGGTGATCAGGGGCAACCTGGAACTGCTTCTGCCCGCGGTGGAGAATGACCCCGCCGCCAGACGCCGGGTCGAGCATGCCATGTTGGGGGCGGACCGCGCCGCGCAGCTTACCGCCCAGCTTCTCGCCTTCGCCCGCCGTCAGCCCCTCACGCCCGAGGTGATCGACCTGAGCCGCCTGGCGCTGGAGATGTCGGAACTTTTGAAGCGGACCCTGAGCGATCCGATTCTGGTGGAGACGGCGGTCGCGCCTGATTTGTGGCCCACCCTGGCCGACACCGCCCAGGTGGAAAGCGCGATTCTCAATCTTGCCCTCAACGCCCGCGCCGCCATGCCGGAGGGCGGCAAACTCAACCTCCGATTCGAGAACGCGATCCTGAGCCCGGCGGAGGCCGCGGACCTCGAGCTGGAGGGCCAGGACTTTGTCATGATCGACGTGGAGGACACCGGCAAGGGCATGACGCCCGAGGTGCTGAACCGGGCGTTCGAGCCGTTCTTCACCACCAAGCCGGCCGGAAAGGGCACCGGGCTTGGCCTCTCCATGGTCTATGGGTTCGTGCGCCAGTCCAAGGGCGCGGTGCGGATAGAGTCCCGGCTGGAGGCCGGCACGCGGGTCCGCATCTGGCTGCCGCGGGCGCACTTGAGCGAACCTCTTTCCGCTGCGTCGGCGACAGCTTAGGGGCCGGGCGGCTGGCCCCCGCCGGCGCCCAAGGCGCGCTGCATCCAGACGACATCCACCCAGCGGCCATGCTTCCAGCCGACCGCGGGGGCGAGTCCCACCATTTTGAAGCCCAGGGATGAATGCAGGCGCATGGAGCCCGCATTGCCGCTGTCGCCGATGATGGCGATCATTTGGCGCAGACCCCGACCCTCACAACGCGAGATGACATCTGTAAGAAGGGTCTTTCCGACACCGCTTCCCATGCGGTCTGGCGCGACATAGACGCTGTCTTCCACAACAAAACGATAGGCGGCGCGGGTGCGGAACGGCGCGGCATAGGCATAGCCCGCCACGCCTCCGTCATCCGCCACCAGCCATGGCAAGCCCTTATCCAAAACCGCCGCGAGGCGCGTGGCCATTTCGGGCGCCGATGGCGGCTCCTCCTCAAAGGTGCCGAGCCCCTCGCGCACATGGTGGCCATAGATCTCGGCGAGGGCGGGCGCATCCGCCGCCGTGGCGAGCCGGATGATCATTCCGCCAAGGCCTTTTCCCCCTCAATGGCCCAGATCGCGAAGGCGTAGTCGAGGGCCACTTCCTTCAGTCTGTCAAACCGGCCCGACGCGCCGCCGTGGCCTGCATCCAGATTGATCTTGAGAAGCACAGGCCGATCACTGGTGGTGTTCTCACGCAGGCGCGCGATCCATTTTTCCGGCTCCCACCATGTGACCCGGGGGTCCGAAAGCCCTCCGGTGGCGAGGATCGCGGGATAAGGGCGCGGCGCCACATTGTCATAGGGGCTGTAGGCGGCGATCGCGTCATAGGCGGCCGCGTCTTCCAGCGGGTTGCCCCATTCGGGCCACTCCGGCGGGGTCAGGGGCAGGCTCACATCGCTCATGGTGTTGAGCACATCCACGAAGGGCACCGCGGCGATGATCGCGCCCCAAAGATCGGGGCGCATATTGGCGATGGCGCCCATAAGCATCCCGCCGGCTGACCCGCCATAGGCGGCCATGCGCCCAGGTCGGCTATAGCCCTGGGCGGCCAGATGCTCGGCGCAGGCGATGAAATCGGTGAAGGTGTTTGTCTTCTTTGGGCCCCGTCCATCCAGGAACCAGCCCCACCCCTTATCGGACCCGCCGCGAATGTGGGCGCTCGCCCAGATCCATCCGCGATCCACAAGGCTGAGGCGCGCGGTGGAGAAGACTGGCGTCTCAGGGATTCCATAAGCGCCGTAGCCATAGAGCAGGAGGGGCGCCGAGCCATCCAAGGGCGTCCCTCGCTTCATCAGCACCGTGATCGGAACCTCGGCCCCATCCGGCGCGGCGGCGTAGAGCCGGCGTGTCTCATACGCCTGAGGATCATGGCCGGAGGGGACCTCCTGCACCTTGCGCACCGTCCGCGCGCCAGTCGCCATGTCATAATCGACCCACTGCCGGGGCGTGGTCGGCGACTGATAGACGAAGCGGGTGACCTGAGTGTCGTATTCGTATCCGCCGCTGAGAGTCAGGGCGTAGGCCTCCTCGGCGAAATCGATGGGGCGCTCCGAGCCGTCTCTGGACATGACGACCAGACGATCGAGGGCGTTCTCCCGCTCCAGGCGGATCAGATAGTCGCGGTAGGGCGCGGCGCCAGCGATGAGGCGCCCGGGCCGGTGGTCGATCCACGGCCGCCAGCTCGCGCGTGCGGGCGCCTCCGCCGTGGACATCATGAGCGCGAAATCAACGGCGCCGTCGGCATTGGTGCGGATCACCCAACGGTCGGACCAATGGTCGAGATCGTAACGAAGCCCCTGGGTGCGCGGCTCAGCCAAGACGGGCGCCGCGGTGGGTGTGGAGGATGGAACGATCCAGACCTCGCTCAATTCCTGATTGCCGGCCTCGATGAGGATATGGCTGTCGTCCGCCGTCACGTCGACGCCCAGGAACATGCCCTCGTCCGCCTCCTCATAAACCAGGACGTCCTCGCCGCCACGCGCCGGCCGCCGGTAGACCCGGGCCGGCCGCGCATTGGGATCACGCCAGACCCAGAAGAGCCACTGCGAGTCCGGCGAAAACGCGAATGAACCTGACGCGCTTTGAGGTCCGTCCGGCAGATCCGCGCCGCTCACGAGATCCCGCAGACGGATCACGTGATATTCCGAGCCCTGATCATCCTCGGCCCAGGCATAGAGGCTGTGGTCCGGAGCGTGATGGGCGGCGTCCACAACATAATAGGCCTTGCCCTGGCTCTCGGCCTCCTCATCGAGAAGGACGACCTCGCCGTCGGTCGATCCCCGTTGGCGTCGCAGATGGCGCGGGTGCTGCGAGCCCAACTCATAGCGGCTGAAATAATCATAGGGGCCGTCAGGGCTGGGAACGGAGGAATCGTCCTCCTTGATCCGCCCCTTCATTTCGGCGAACAGGCGGGCCCGCAGCGCCTCGGTCCCCGTCAGGACGGCGTCCACATAGGCGTTCTCCGCGACGAGATGTTCGCGGACCTCGGCCTTGACCTGGGAGGGATCTCGCAGAACGGCCTGCCAGTTCTCGTCCTTCATCCAGGCGTAGTCGTCCACGCGAACGCGCCCCAGTTGTTCGATCCGGACCGGATCCTTGCGGGGTTTCGGCGGAATGGGGGGTCGGTTTGGGGTCGCCATGGCTCTCTTTAAGCCCAGGCGTAGTTGAAGCTCACGCTGATTCTAACCGACTTGGCCGTATTGGCGAGAACCTCGTGGCGCAGCCAACTCTCCCAGAGAAAGAGACGTCCCGCGGCCGGCTCCAAGGTGACAAAGCCTCGATCACCCTCACGCGCGTCCGAGCGCCTGGGCGGGGCCGCCATCATCATGGGAAGGCGCGGATCTTCCAGACGCAAGCCGCCCGCCCCGGGAGGAACAGAGACATAGTAGGTCCCGGAGATTACGCTGTGAGGGTGGATATGCCCCGAATGGGCGGCGCCGGGCTTGAGGAGGCTGACCCAAAAGCTATCGAGCTTCAGTCTGCCGCGCGGCCCCAGATCGAAGGCCAGGTCTTTGGCGAAGGAGCTCACATGATGATCCAGCCGGCGCTTGAGATCGGCGAAGGCCGTCGCTCTCTGAGGCAAATCATTCAGCGAGGCATAGGAGGTATAGCCGCCATAGCCCTGAGTCCGGCACCAGGCCCTCCCGGCAAGGTCTTCCTTCGCCAACATCTGGCAAGCCTCTTCGAGATCACCGTTCAGGGCCGCGAAATCCTTCGCCGCGTGCAGGGAGGCTTCGTAAAGGCGGGTGACGAAGAGTTCGCGGAGCTTGGGCATGGGGGCTAAGCTTATCACAGGCGCCGAATCGGCCGCCCTGGGAAGGCATGGCGGAAAGGGCGTGGCATGAAGTTCCACTGGCGAAGGTTTGCTTTGGGCTTAACGGGCCTGTTCCTGGCTCACGGCGCAATGGCCCAGACGCCCCTTAAGCCCCTCATTGAGATCAAGGAAGTTGGCCCTGGCGTCTATGCCGCCCTCGATGGCGAGGATCGTCGCGCCGGCTCCAATGCCGGCTTCGTGATCGGCGACGACGGCGTGCTGGTGGTGGACAGCTTCTTCAACCCCGACGCCACCCGCGCCATGGTGGCGGAAATCCACAAGCTGACCAAGGCGCCGATCCGCTATGTGGTGAACACCCATTATCACATCGACCATGTGGCCGGGGACCAGGTGCTGCGCGACGCTGGCGCGGTGATCATCGCCCAGAGCCACGTTCGCGCCTGGATTCACGCCGACAACCTCCATCTTCTCGGAGATCGCGTGACCCCCGCCCTCAAGGCCCAGATCGCCGCCCTTCCAGCCCCCGATATCGACGTGGATCGCGACCTCACCATCTGGCTTGGCCCTCGGCGCGTGGAGATCCGTTTCTATCCCGGACACACGGGCGGCGATCTTGTGGTCAGCGCGCCCGACGCCAAGGTCATGTTCTGCGGCGATCTGCTCTGGCGCCATTTCTCGCCGAACATCATCGACGGGACGGTTAGCCG
>PLFA01000200.1 GCA_003136615.1 Caulobacteraceae bacterium
ATCACGGCGCTCAAGCGTTTCCGCGCCCTCATTGACGCCAGCCGCCCCCGTTTCATCTATCCGGCCGCCACGGCCGCCGTGCGGGAGGCCAGCGATGGCGAGGCCTTTCGCCGGCGCGTTTTTCACGAGACCGGCTTTGACCTCCGCGTCCTCAGCGGGGCGGAGGAGGCGCGTTACGCTGCGCTTGGAGTCATGGCGGGCGATCCGACCGCCACGGGCCTCGCGGGNNCGTCCGCGCCGCCGTGGACCGCCATGCCGGGCCCATCGCCGGCGTGTTCAAGACCGACACGCTCCACGCCGTGGGTGGCGCCTGGCGCAATCTCGCCCTCCTCCAGATGCGGATTTCCGGCTACCCGCTTGAGATCGTGCATCAATACGAGATCGTCCGCCGCGACGCCCTGGATGCCGCCCGATTCATCAGCCAGCAGTCCCGCGGGTCCCTGGATCGCATTCCCGGCATTTCCAAACGCCGCCTGGAAGACATGCCTCACGCCGCCGCGGTGCTGGAGGGCCTGATCGAGCATCTGGATATCCAGACCGTCTCCATCTCCGCCTTCGGGGTGCGCGAGGGCCTCCTCTGGCAGGCGATGTCCACGGAGATTCAGCGCCTGGATCCCCTCATCGCCGGCTGCGCCACCTTAGGCGGTCGCGGACCCGTGGCCGAAGAGCTGGGCCTCGCCCTTCAGGCCTGGCTGGGTGGCGCCCTGGAGCGCCTGGAGCCCGTCTTCCCCGGCCGCGAGCCGACTCTCATCGACGCCGCCTGCCGCCTGGCGGAGCTTGGCGCCCAGCTTCACCCTGATCACCGGGCCGATCTCGTCTTCGATCAGGTCCTGCGCGCGCCCATCGCCGGCATGAACCACGCCGAGCGCGCCTTCCTCGCCTGCGCCATCTTCTCGCGCCATACCGCCTCGCCCGCGACGCCGCGTCCCGAACTGGTTTCCCGGCTCCTCACCCCCGAACGCCAGAAACGCGCCCGCGTCCTCGGCGCCGCCCTGCGCCTCGCCTGCGACCTCTCGGGGCGCAGCCCCGAACTCCTCCAAAAGTGCCGCTTTCAGATCAAGCCGAACGTCGTCCTTCTCGAAGCCGATGAAACCTGGGCTCCCATCCTCCTCGGCGACCAAACCGCCAAACGCGCCGGGACCCTGGCCGCGCTCCTCGACCGCGACGCCAAACTCCGCACCTCCGGCGTCAAGAAATGGCAGTTCGTCGGGGCGGCGTAGTTTCTCCTCTCCCGCTTCCGCGGGGGAGGATAATCACCCCGCCCGCGGCGCCGCCCGTCTCACCTCGACGACCCGCACCCGCGAGCCATCCAGCACCAGCGCCAACTGCCCGCGCTTCAGCTTCAGGGCGTCCTCGCCAAACGCCTCTCGGCGCCAGCCCTGTAAGGCCGGCGTATCGGCCTCATCGTCGCTGGCGATCTTTTCCAGGTCCCCCATCGTCGCGATGAGCTTGGAGGCCACCCCCGCATCCTCCGCCCGGGCTTTCAGCAGAACCTTCAAAAGCTCCACAACCGCCCCCGCATTGGGATTGGGCGACCCGCGATCACGGTCGATCACCGGCGCGTAACCATCCGGGTCCTTCAGCGCCGCGGCGATGGCTTCGAGAATCTCCACCCCGAAGCGCGAGCCGGCAAATCCCTTCGGCGCCGAGCGGAGCCGCCCCAGGGCGTCCGCGTCCGCCGGCGTCTGGGTCGCCAATTCATCGATGGCGTCATCCTTGAGGATCCGCCCACGCGGCTGATCGCGCTGTTGCGCCGTGCGCTCGCGCCAGGCGGCCACGGCGCGGAACGCCGCCAGATATTTCGCCGTGAACCGCCGGGGCTTGAGGCGCCGCCAGGCGTTCTCCGGCTCGGTGTCATAGAGAGCGGGATCGGTCATGGCCCGCATCTCTTCGGTCACCCACCCGATCCGCCCGGTCTCCTCCAGCTTGTCGCGCAGCATCGGAAACAGGCGCGCCAGGTGAATGACATCATCAAGCGCGTAGCTGAGCTGCGCCTCGCTGAGGGGCCGCCGCGCCCAGTCGGTGAACCGGCTGGACTTGTCGATCTCCACTTTCAGCATCTGACGGCACAGGGCGTCATAGGCGATCTGTTCGCCAAACCCCGCCGCCATCCCGGCGATCTGGGTGTCGAAGAGCGGCACGGGGATCGCCCCCAGATTATAGAAAATTTCCACATCCTGCCGCGCGGCGTGGAACACCTTTTCGATGCGCGTGTCCTTCATCACCTCCAGGAAGGGGGCCAGATCCAGGCCAGGCGCCAGCGGGTCGATCGCCACCGCCGCCTTCGCCGTCGCCGCCTGGATCAGGCAGAGCTTGGGCCAATAGGTCGTCTCGCGCATGAACTCGGTGTCGACCGCCACGAAGGGCTCGCCAGCCAGACTCTCACAAAAGGCCGCCAGTTCGGCCGTGGTCGTAATCAACGTCATTGCCGCCTTATAGACACTCCCACCCAAAAGTCCGCAACTCGCGCCCAGGGGACTATCGCTCAGGCGGCGCCGCCGAAAGACTCTTCCACAGATGGACACAGATGTTCACAGATAGCCCGGGTTGCGGCGGGCTCTTGGTTTAGCGGCCGAAGGCCATTTGATGCCTGCGGCGCCAGGCTCGCGAGGCGGCGCAGCCCCCGAACCTATCTGTGTGCATCTGTGTAATTTGTGGACCAAAAGACTCTCGCCACCCCAACCCAACGCGCCCGCTTGCCCCCCGGCCCCCAATTGCGCACAACCCGCCCATGACCGCGCCCAACCCCAACCATCTTACCTATGCCGCCTCCGGGGTGGATATCGACGCCGGCGCGGCCCTGGTGGAGCGGATCAAGCCGCTGGCCAAATCCACCCGCCGCCCGGGCGCCGAGGCGAGCCTGGGGGGCTTTGGCGCCCTCTTTGATCTCAAGGCCGCCGGCTATTACGATCCCCTCATCGTCTCCACCACCGACGGGGTGGGCACCAAGCTGCGCCTGGCCATCGAGGCCGGGCGCCACGGCACGGTGGGGATTGACCTGGTGGCCATGTGCGTCAATGACCTCCT
>PLFA01000015.1:0-1313 GCA_003136615.1 Caulobacteraceae bacterium
GCGCGGGCAAGACCACCCTGGTGAAGCTGCTGCTGGGCCAGATCGCGCCGGATGCGGGATCGGTGGTGCTGGGGAGCAATCTGGAGATCGTCTATGTGGATCAGGTCCGGGCGGACCTGTCGGAGGGCATGACCCTGTGGACCGCCCTGGCGCCGGGCGGCGGCGATCAGGTCATGGTGGGCGGCCAGCCCCGGCACGTGGCGGCCTATGCCAAGGACTTTCTGTTTCGGGATGATCAGCTTCGCCAGCCGGTGACCAGCCTCTCAGGGGGCGAACGCAACCGCCTGCTGCTGGCCAGGGCCCTTGCGCGGCCCGCCAACGTGCTCGTCCTGGACGAGCCCACCAATGATCTCGACATGGAGACCCTGGACCTCCTGGAGGACATGCTGGCCGATTTCGAGGGCGCGCTGATTCTGGTGAGCCATGACCGGGATTTCATCGACCGCCTGGCCACCTCCACCATCGCCCTGGATGGCCGAGGTCACATCGTCGAGACGCCGGGCGGCTGGCGCGACTTCCTTTCTCAGAATCCCGGCTTTCTTGAGGAGCAGGGCGCGAAGCTGAGGCGCGGTGGCAAATCCGCGGCGCCGCCCAAGGCGCCAGTCGCCAAGGGCAAACTGAGCTTCAAGGATCAGCGACGCCTTTCGGAGCTGGAGACCCAAATGCCGGCCCTGGCCGACGCCATCATTCGCCAGGAGGCGGTACTGGCCGATACGGGCCTCTACGGCCGCGCCCCGGCCCAGTTCGACGCCGCCATGTTGACCCTGGAGAGGCTGAGACGCGACCTGGCCGCCTCCGAGGACGAATGGCTGGCCCTGGAGGCCCGGCGGGAGGCTCTCGCACTTGGCGCGAACACGGCGGGGCCCTAAAGCGTGAGAGGTCTCGCGGAGGGGTATCGCGCCTTGAAATCATCGATGATCGCCGTCCTGGCCTTCGCGCTTCTGACGGCGGCCTGCTCGGGGCCGAAGCCTGCGGGCAAGACCAGCGGGCCCGTCCCACTACGCTTCGCCACCGACTGGCGCGCCGAGGCGGAACAGGGCGGATTCTATGAGGCCCAGGCCAATGGCGAATATGCCAAGCGGGGCCTGAAGGTGACGTTCGTGCCCGGCGGCCCCGGCGTGAACGTGCCCCAGCTCGTGGCGTCCGGCGCGGTGGAGCTGGGCATCGGCTCTAACAGCTTCATCACCATGAATCTCGCCGCCGAGCATGTGCCGGTGAAAGCCGTGGCGGCCTTCATGCAGAAGGACCCCCAGGTCCTGATCGCCCACCCCGATGTGGGCATCCACAGCCTCGCCGACATGAAGGGCCACCCG
>PLFA01000015.1:1431-6082 GCA_003136615.1 Caulobacteraceae bacterium
AAACTGATCGCGTCGAACCCCGCCGCCATCCGCGCCTTCGTGGAGGCCAGCGCGGCGGGTTGGCATGACTATCTCTTCGGCGACCCCAGGCCCGGCGACGCCCTGATCCTCAAGGATAATCCGGAGATGAGCGAGGATGTCCTGGCCCAGGCCCGCGACAAGATGCGGAGCTATGGGATCGTGGACTCCGGCGACGCCAAAACGGGGGGGCTGGGCGCCATGAGCGACGCCCGCTGGGCCAACTTCTTTACCATGGCCTCAAAGATGGGCGTCTTCCCCACGACGCTCGATTACAAGAGCGCCTATACGCTNNTGGGTCCCTCCGGCTGCGGCAAATCCACGGCCCTGCGCCTGCTGGCTGGGCTGGAGGGGCCTACCCGGGGAAGCGTGCGGCGAGCGGCCAGGCGCGGCGAGACGGCGGTGGTGTTCCAGTCCCCCACCCTGGCCCCCTGGCTGAGCGCCGCGGCCAATGTGGCCCTGCCGCTGGAACTGGCGGGCGTCTCGCCCCGGGAAGCGCGGGACCGGGCGCGGGAGGCCTTGGCCAAGGTGGGCCTTGCCAAAGCGACGGAAGCCCGGCCGGCGCAGCTCTCCGGCGGCATGGCCATGCGCGCCTCCCTGGCCCGGGCCCTGGTCACGGCCCCCAAACTCCTCCTCCTGGACGAGCCCTTCGCCGCCCTGGACGAAATCACCCGCCGGGTCCTGGCCGATGATCTCCTTAAGCTCTGGCGCGAAACCAAACCGGCCATTGTCTTCGTCACGCACAATGTGGAGGAGGCGGTCTATATAGCCTCGCGGGTCATGGTGATGAGCGCCGGCCCCGGGCGCAGCGCCGGGGAGACCCTGATCGACGCCCCCGTCCCCAGGCCGGCGGGCTTTCGCACCACCGCTCTCTTCCGCGATGCGGCCGAGACCATATCCGAGCGCCTGCTGCGCGCCATGTCACCGGCCATCGGATGAGCCGCCTCCTCGCCCAGGCCGCCCCGTTCCTCTTCATCGCCGCTTTGTTGGCGATCTGGGAGGGCGCCTGCCGCGCGCTCGCGATCCCGGAATATCTCTTGCCCATGCCTTCGGCGATCGGCGTGGCGTTCGTCTCCAATCTTTGGCCCCTGACCGTCTCGGCCGGCCGCACGCTCTCCATGGCCCTGGAGGCCCTGATCGCCGCCGCCCTATTCGCCGGCGCCCTCGCCCTGGCGGTGAGCATCAGCCGCACGCTGGACAGGGCCATCCGCCCACTGGCCGTGGCATTGCAGGTGACGCCCGTGGTGGCGATTGCGCCGCTCTTCGTGATCTGGGCGGGGGTGGATCATCCCGACCGGGCGATCATCGCCCTGGCCGCCATCGTGGCCTTCTTCCCCATCTTTTCCGGCGCCGTGCGGGGCCTGGGCTCGCCCGACCCGGACCTCGAGCGGCTGTTCGACCTCTATGAGGCCAGCGCCACGCAGAAGTTGATCCGCCTTCGCCTGCCCTCCGCCCTGCCCTTCATTGTCGAGGGCGCCAAGGTGGCCTCGGGCCTCGCCATCATCGGCGCCGTGGTGGCGGAGTTCGTCGCCGGGTCCGGCGGCGCCCAGGGCCTCGCCTGGCGCATCCTCGAAGCCGGCAACCGCCTCCAGACCGCTAAGATGTTCGCCGCCATCCTCGCCCTCGCCCTCATGGCGGCGGCGGTGCACGTCTTTTTTCAGGCGGCGGAGCGAAGATCGCTGACCTGGTGGCGCGGGCGGTAAGACATGCGCGCCTGGAGGAAAGCCAGGACCGCCGCTTCCTCGGGATCCAAGCCGCGCGGATCCAGGCCAGACTGATCCCTAGGGGTCTCGCGCGCCTCCAATAAGAAGGCGCCCGCAAGGTAAGCTGTCAGAATCTCCGGGTGGACGTAACACTTGCGGCAGATCATCGGGGTATTGCCAAGGCGCGCGGCGACTTGCTCAATCGCCCTGGTGATATTCTTCTTGGCCGCCGCCTCACAGTCGACGCAGGCATATTCAGCGAGTGTCATCGCCGCGATCACCGTGCCGGTCCAGGTGCGAAAATCCTTGGCCGTGATATCCGACCCACTAACATCCTTGAGGTAGGCGTTCACGTCCGCGGATGTCACAGCCTGACGCTCGCCGGTCTCATCAAGATACTGAAAAAGATGCTGGCCCGGCAGCTCCTGGCAAGACTTCACGATCTTGGCCACGCGGCGGTCGCGGACGCTGAGGTTCCAGAGCTTGCCGCTCTTTCCCTTGAAGTGAAAGCGAAGCTCCGCCCCGTCGACCTTCACGTGACGCGACCTGAGCGTGGTCAGGCCGTAACTCGCGTTCTGCTTGGCGTAGGCCACGTTGCCCACCCGGATCATGGTGGTTTCAAGCAGATGGACCACAGTGGCCAGCACCTTGCACCGACCGAGGCCAGGCGCCGCCATGTCGGCAGCAACCCGTTGACGAAGGCACGGGAGAACCAGGGCGAAGTCGATCATATGGTGGAACTTGGCGGTGTCACGAACCTCGCGAAACCGCTCATGATAACGATATTGGCGCCGGCCTTTTTCGTCGCGGCCCACGGCCTGAAGGTGGCCGTTGGGGTCCTCACAGATCCAGACCGCGCTCCAGGCCGGCGGAATAGCGAGCTTGCGTATGCGGTCCAGAATCTGGCGATCGCCAATCCGCCCACCATCGGGGCCACGATAGGAGAAGCCTTTGCCTGACCTGCGCCGCACGATGCCCGGCGCATCCGGCGAAGCGTAGGCGAGGCCGGCGAACCGCGCGGCGTCGCGGCAATCGATGACGGCGCTGGGGTCGGCGACTGATAGCACGAAGGGCTCTCCTGGGCCTCGAACGTCCCGCCGCGATCTAGGGTTCCGGAGTGGCCGCGAACACCGCCGCCAGATCATCCACACTGGCCACGCGATAAGCGCCCGCCGCCAGACCCTCGGGAAGGTCCAGCCCCCCAATGCGGTCGCGGTGAAGCGCGGCGACGTGGTTGCCGGCGGCGGCGAACATGCGGCGGACCTGGTGGTAGCGGCCTTCGGTGATGGTGAGGGAGGCGCGGGTGGGCGAGAGGGGTTCGAGGCGCGCGGGGGCGAGCGGTGTGGTCTCTCCCTCGAGGATCAGCCCACCGGACGCGAAGAGCGCAGCCTCGTGGCCCTCCAGAGGCCGGGCAAGGTCGGCGAGGTAGCGCTTGGCGACCTTGGCGCGGGGCGAGATGATACGGTGCAGGAGGGGTCCGTCGTCGGTGATCAGAAGGAGCCCCGAGGTCTCGGCGTCCAGGCGCCCGATGGTGGAGAGGGTTGGCTCGCGGCGGCGCCAGCGGGGGGGCAGGAGCTCATAGATGCTGCGGCCGGCCTCGCGATGAGAGCAGACGACCCCGAGCGGCTTATGGAGGATCAGGGTGAGGGGCGCGGGTGGGTCCACAGGCGCGCCATTGATCATCAAGCGGGCCGGTAGATCGGCGCCCAGGGGCACATGAGCGCTGGGATCGCGCAGGCGTTCGCCGTCCAACACCACCAAGCCGGCGGCGGCCATTCCCTGGACCTCCCGGCGCGAACCATAGCCCAGATTGGCCAGAAGCCGGTCGAGACGCGCGGAGGGGGCGCGGCTCACCGCACGGCCTCGAAAACCTTGAAGCCACCCGCCCGCGCGACTTCGCTGAAGCGGCTGAAATTTGTCGCCAGGTGGGGCTCGTAAGGAAGCGCTACATTGGCCACCAGGCGGCAGACGCCGCCCCGGCGCAGCATACGGGCGGCCGCCTCGATAAAGGCAGGGCCGAGACGCCGGTCCTCCTCGCCCGCCACGTGGAAGGGCGGGTTCATGATCACGAAGTCGAGGCCCGTAAGGGCGGGATGAGGCACGCGGGCGTCGGCATGGAGGATCACCGCCCGCTCATCGACGATGTTACGCCGGGCGGCGGCGATGGCCCGACCGTCGATGTCCAGGAGCCAGAGAGCGCTCACAGCCCCGAGCCGCATNNGGCCGCTGACAGAGCGAGAATGCCCGAGCCGCAGCCGAGGTCCGCGCCCCGACCGGAGAGCGGCGGCAGGGCCCCCAGGAGCACGGCGCTCCCGGGATCGAGGCGGTTCCAGCTGAAGACGCCGGGCTGGGACCAGAAGCCCTCTGGCCCGACCTGTTGAGGCCCTGCTTCGGCGATCGCTTCCGCGAGCCCCAGGGGCGTGGCCGGNNGTGACGCAGATCCGGTGATGGCGCTTGGCGCTCTCGCGGACGTCGCAACCGAAAGCGGTGAGCTCTTCATTCAGGCGCGCGCCGCCCCGAGTCTTGGGGGCCAAGGCGACAAGCTCGCCTCGCGCTTTGAGCGCCTGCAGGGACCGCGCGAGAACGTAACGGCGCTCCAGCACCCCCGGCGGCGCGAGGATGATCATGCGGTCGAGGGACTCGTGATCCAGGTCCTCGATGGCCGCCGCACCGGGGATCAGCGGTGACACCTGACGCGCGGATGGGCTCACCACGGCCAGGACCGGTGGGGGAAAGCCATACACGGCCTCTGCGCCGCTCATCGCCGTCAGCCCCGCTCGCGGGTGCGCAGGAAGNNCCATGGCGGTGCGGTGCTTGCCGCTGAAATCATCCAGGTCCGCCTTGGCGCCGGAGAGCCACCGGGCCTCGGCATAGGGGGCGGGCTCGAAGACCACGTCGAGGGCGTATTCGCCGCCCAGCCGGTCGGCCAT
>PLFA01000029.1:0-932 GCA_003136615.1 Caulobacteraceae bacterium
CTCCCGACCAACCTGTCCGCCGCCGGACCACCAAGAATGGCCGCCGCCCCACCTTCTTACCGGCTAGCGCCACCCCGGCCGTTTGAACGGAATCGGAAAGGCGCCTAGAAGGACCCTTTGATGAGTGTTCCCGCGCCCGGCCTGGATGAGATTCGGCGAGCCGCGGAGCCATTTCCGAAGCGTCATTTCCTGTCGGTCACCGACCTCGATCCCCCGCGGGTGATCGGGCTATTGGACCTGGCTGATCAGTTCGTGGCCCTGAACCGCCAGACCAATAAGAAGATCGACCTCCTCAAAGGGCGCACCCTCATCAACCTCTTCTTCGAGGCCTCGACCCGCACCCAGAGCTCTTTCGAGCTGGCCGGCAAGCGCCTGGGCGCGGACGTCATCAATATGAGTCCCCGGTCCTCCTCCATCACCAAGGGTGAGACCCTGGTGGACACGGCGGTGACCCTGAACGCCATGCAGCCGGATATTCTGATCATCCGCCACGCCGCCTCCGGCGCGGCCTCCCTGCTGTCGCAGAAGGTCGATTGCAGCGTGGTGAACGCCGGGGATGGCCAGCATGAGCATCCGTCCCAGGCCCTGCTGGACATGCTGAGCCTCAGGCGCGCCTTTGGCCATGTGGATGGCCTTACCGTGGCCATCTGCGGCGATGTGCTGCACAGCCGCGTGGCGCGCTCTAATGTGGCGCTCCTCAATATGATGGGCGCGAGGGTTCGCGTCGTGGGCCCCGCCACACTCATGCCGGCCGAGGTCGCGCGTTGGGGCGTGGAAGTCGCCCACGACCTCAAGTCAGGGATCGCCGGCGCCGATGTGGTAATGATGCTGCGCATCCAGTTCGAGCGCATGCAGGGCGCCCTCGTCCCCTCCACCCGGGAATATTTCCGGCTCTGGGGCCTCGACCGCGAAAAACTCGCCTTCGCCGCGCC
>PLFA01000029.1:943-1822 GCA_003136615.1 Caulobacteraceae bacterium
CCCTTAGCCTTCGTCGGCGCGCGGATCGTCGATCCGGCCAGTGGCTATGACGGCCCCGGCTGCCTGCTGATCTCCGAGGGGCGCATCGCCGCCGTGACGCACGAGGCCGCACCGCCAGGTATCCCAGACGGCGCGCGGGTGGTGGAGGCGCGGGGCGCCATGGTCTGCCCGGGCCTGGTGGACCTGCGGGTCAAGACCGGCGAGCCGGGCGCCGAGCCCAAGGAAACCCTCAAATCCGCCGCTCGCGCCGCGGCGGCGGGGGGCGTCACCTCCATGGTGGTCATGCCGGACACCGATCCGACCATCGATGACCCCTCCGTGGTGGACTTCATCCTGCGCCGGGCGCGCGACATTGAACTGGGCCACGTCTTTCCCGCCGGCGCGGCCACCAAGGGCTGTCACGGCAAGGCCCTCGCCGAAATCGGCCTGATGCGCGAGGCGGGCTGCGTCTTCGTCTGTGACGCCGACAGGCCCATCGTCGATTCCCGCGTCATGCGCCGGCTTCTCGCCTATGCGGGGGGTCTGGGCGTCATGGTCGCCCACCGCCCCGCCGATCCCTGGCTCACCGAGGGGGCGGCGGCCAATGAGAGCGAATTCGCCGGGCGCCTGGGCCTTCCCAGCGAGCCCGCCGCCGCCGAGACCATCATGCTCGAGCGCGACATCGCGCTTCTGGCCCTCACGGCCGGAACGGGGGCGCGCCTTATGGTGGACCAGGTCAGCGCCGCGGGGGCCCTGCTGAGCCTGGCCCGCGCCAAGGATCTGGGCCTCCCGATCCGCGCGACGGCCTCCATCAATCACCTGACCTTTAACGAACTCGATATCGGCGACTACCGCACCTTCTGGAAACTGACCCCTCCCCTGCGCGGCGAGGCCGACCGC
>PLFA01000029.1:1841-5018 GCA_003136615.1 Caulobacteraceae bacterium
GCCATGCTCACCCTCCATCACGAGGGCCAGGCGCCCCTCATCCGCCTCATCAAGGCCGCGACCCTGGCGCCCGCTGAGGCCATCGGCCGCGATTGTGGCCGCCTCACCGTCGGCGCCCCGGCCGATATCATCCTTGTCGACATCGACGCCCCCCGCATCCTCGACGCCCAGGACCTGATCTCGAAATCCAAAAACTCCGCCTTCGACGGCCGCAGGCTGCAGGGCCGCGTGCTGATGACCGTGGTCGATGGCCGGATCATTCATGAGGTTGTGGGGTAAATGGGCGCCCGCCCTCCTCCCGTAAAAAACCGTCATCCCGGCCAAGCGAAGCGCGAGCCGACCCAGGAGACTGGACGCAACGTCACGGTTCGCGAATCCTCGCGCCGCAACCGGTCCCCTGGGTCCCGCATCTTCGCTTCGCTCCGTGCGGGATGACGAATGGTATTGGAGCTTCGGATAGCTAGCTTCCCCAACCCCCAAAAAATTCCCTTCTTCCGCCCCTAAGCTTGGCCTATGTTCCCCACATGTTCCACTCCGCCCTCGTCATGGCCGCCGACCTCAAGATCCTCGCCGTCCTCATGGGCGGCTATCTTTTGGGGTCGATTCCCTTCGGCCTCATCGCCGCGCGCCTGGGCGGCGCGGGGGATATCCGCGCCATCGGATCAGGCAGCATCGGCGCCACCAATGTGCTCCGCACGGGCCGCCGTGAGCTGGCCCTGATCACGCTCATCGGCGACGGGGGTAAGGGCGCGGTCGCAGCCCTCGTCGCGGGCGCCCTGTTNNCTGGCGGCCGGCGCCACCTGGCTGATCATGGCGGTCGTGTTCCGTATCTCATCTCTCGCCAGCCTTACCGTCGCCGTTCTGACCCCGGTCTGGTTTCTTCTGTTGTCGCCCAGCAAGCCGGGCGTTCTGGTGCTCCTTCTCGCCATGGCCATCCTGATTTTCATCCGTCACGGCGCCAATATCCGTCGTCTCCTGGCAGGCGAGGAGCCCCGGATCGGAGCGGCGAAAGCGAGCAGCGCGGCATGAGCGCGGGGGTCGCCGATCCTCGCGAGCGACGCGATTGGCTGCGGCTGGCGCGAACCGATGGTGTCGGACCCGCCACCTTCAGCTATCTGATCACACGCTTCGGATCCGCCCGCTCCGCGCTTGAGGCTCTGCCCGATCTGGCGCGCCGGGGCGGCCGGGATGCGCCGCTTCGGATCCCGTCCGTCGCAGAGGCCGAGGCGGAAATCGCGGCGGGTGAGAGTCTGCACGCGGAACTCCTGATCAGCGCCGATCCGGGCTTCCCAGCCTTGCTTCACGCCATCGATCCGCCCCCGCCCGTGCTCTGGGCCCGGGGGAACGTCGACCTCTTGAACCAGCCCTGCGTCGCGATGGTCGGCGCGCGCATCGCCTCGGCAAGTGGTCAGCGCTTTGGCCGCGAACTCGCTGGCGCGCTCGGCCAGGCGGGTTGGGTGGTCGTGTCGGGAATGGCGCGCGGCATCGACAGCGCGGCGCATCAGGGCGCCCTGGCCACCGGCACCGTCGCCGTCCTGGCCGGGGGTGTGAACGACATCTATCCGCCGGAAAACCTCGCGCTTTATGAGCGGATTATCGCCGAGGGCTGTGTCGTCTCCGAACGCCCCGTCGGCCACAGCGCCCGGGCCAAGGATTTTCCCCGGCGAAACCGAATCATCTCCGGCCTCTCGCGCGGCGTCATCGTGGTCGAGGCGGAACTCAGGTCCGGCTCGCTGATCACCGCCCGCCTGGCGGGCGAACAGGGACGCGAAGTCTTCGCCGTGCCCGGCTCTCCCGCCGATCCCCGGGCCCGCGGCCCCAATGACCTGCTGCGCCAGGGCGCGGTTCTGGTGGAGGAGGCGGACGATGTTCTGCGGGTCCTGAGCGATCTGCCGCCCATCGAATCTGACGACCACGCCGCGTCGCGGGCCAGCCCTATGAGCGTCGCCGAACCGGACACCAGCGATCTCGGCGCCATGCTGGAGAGCCTGCTCTCCCCCTCGCCGGCGCCCCTGGATCACCTGGCGCGGGCGACGGGCGCCCCCCTCCCCGCCGTCATGGCCGCGCTGACGGAATTGAGCCTCGCGGGCCGCGCCGAACTCATGCCGGGCGGTCTCGCGGCCAGGGCCTAATGACCACCCTTGACGAGGGCGCCTTGGCGCGGCGACGTTGACATGAGCCCACGCCACGCCCACTTGCGCCCGGCCCTCCTAAGGGTCAGGCCTTAAACAATCGTCGGAGCCTCAGCGCAAAGTCCCGCATGAAAGTTGTCGTCGTCGAGAGCCCCGCCAAGGCGAAAACCATCAACCGTTATCTTGGCGCCGACTACACGGTGCTGGCCTCCTATGGCCACGTGCGCGACCTGCCCTCCAAGGATGGCTCGGTGCGGCCGGACGATGATTTCGCCATGAGCTGGGAGGTCGATGGCAAATCGGCCAAGCGCCTCGCGGACATCGCCCAGGCGCTCAAGGGCGCCGACCGCCTGATCCTGGCCACGGACCCCGATCGCGAGGGCGAGGCGATCAGCTGGCACGTGCTGGAGGATCTGACCCGCCGCAAGGCGATCAAGTCCGCGCCTGTCGAGCGGGTCGTCTTCAACGCCATCACCAAGTCGGCGATCACCGAGGCGATGAAGCATCCGCGCCAGATCGATATGGAGCTGGTGGAGGCCTATCTGGCCCGCCGGGCGCTCGATTATCTGGTGGGCTTCACCCTCTCGCCCGTTCTCTGGCGCAAACTGCCAGGCGCGAGGTCGGCCGGGCGCGTGCAGTCGGTGGCCCTACGCCTCATCGTCGAGCGCGAGATCGAAATCGAGGCCTTCCGCACCCAGGAATATTGGTCGGTGGAGGCGGACGTCTCCGCGGGCGGCGATCCTTTCCTCGCCCGCCTGGTCAAACATGAGGGCAAGCGCCTCGGTAAGATGGACCTTGCGGACGCCGAGGCCGCGATATCCGCCAAGGCCGCCGTGGAAGGCGCGGGCTTCAAAATCACATCGGTGGAAAAGAAGCCCGCCCGCCGGTCGCCCCCTCCCCCCTTCACCACATCCACACTTCAGCAGGAGGCCTCCCGCAAGCTCGGGTTCTCCGCCCAGCGCACGATGCAGGCGGCCCAGAAGCTCTACGAAGGCGTCGATGTGGACGGCGAGACGGTGGGTCTCATCACCTATATGCGCACCGA
>PLFA01000183.1 GCA_003136615.1 Caulobacteraceae bacterium
CCGGCGCCACGAAGCCGTTTCATTACAATGAGGTCCTGAGCATCCACGCGACCCGCGCGCAGTTCCAGAAGCCCGGCGTCATGCATGTGCGGGCGACGACGGGTTATTCCTCGGTCGTGACGTGGCGGCCATGGCTCAAGATGGGCGACCGGCCGGGGCATCTCATGGGGACCGGCGCTGGACGCTATGGCGCCAGTATCGACGAGCTGCCGGCCAACTGGCGCGCCGCGGCGGCCAAGCACCGCCCCGACATCCTGGCAAATCCCGCGGCGCTCCTCAAAGGCAGACTTGAGTCCTAGAGCCGGCGTTTGGTGACGAAGGCCCGCCCATGATCCTCTCGCGTCGCCTGACTCTACAAGGCGCCCTGGTCTCAGGAGCCCTGGTCGCGGCGGCCGCCGCCAAGGCCGCGCCTGGAGCGTCCGCGCCTCTGGAGGTCGCGCCGATAATCTTCCCGATCTGGCGGCCGAGCTGGACGCCCTGATGCGGGTCGAACTCAGCCTCGACGGGAGCGACACCGGAAGCTGGTTTCGCTGGACTCCTAAGCTCTAGAAGAGAGGCCTTCGATAACCGCATTGGGAATGATCGCGTCATCCCAGTCATCCCGCGTCGCCCCCGTCCGCACGATCACCAGTCCCCGCGAGGGGACGATGTAAACCCGCTCTCCGCCATAGCCGTCGAGATAGACGACGTCGGACGCGGCATAGGGCGCGGAGTGCTTCGCCTTGAAGCTGACGAAGGGGCCATAGCTGCGCTCTGTCCCGGGGGGTGAGCCAAGCCAGACGAAATAGCCATAATTCGGGTTCAGCGGAGAGGGCGTCGTCATGGCCTTGATCCAGGCGGCGGAAACGATCCGTCGCCCGTGATAGGCGCCGTGGCCGTAAATCAGCTCCCCGATGGGGAGCCAGTCCCGCGCGCGGGCGAAGATCGTGGGGCGCGGCAGGCCGCCCAGATGATCCAGCGAAAGCTGCGCGTCCGCTAGGCTAAGCGGCTTCCAGAGCGCACCCGAGAGGAAGTCGGCAAACCGCTGATGGCTGGCCCGCTCCAGCACGATCATCATGATCTCGGCGTCGGAGGTGTTGTAGTCAAAAGCGGAGCCCGGCGGCTGGGCCGCTTCCAGAGCCAGGAGGGCCGGGGACATGTTCGGCCCCATGATCAGGGGCGCGGCCTTGGGGGAGCCGAAGGTCGGGTGCTCCAGTCCGCTGCTCATGGTCAGGAGATCGCGCAGGGTGATCTTCGCACGCGCGTCGTTTTTCCATTCCGGCAGCCACGTGGAAGCCGGCTGATCCACGGACTTGATATAGCCGCGGTCGATGGCGACCCCGACCAGGAGGGCGATCAGCGTCTTCTCCATGGAGGCCGACCAGGTCTGCGCGTCCGGCCCATGGCCCGGATAGTCGTGAGCCAGAAGCAGTCGCCCCCTTTGCCAGACAAGAACCGCGTCGGAATCCGTGTGGGCGCCATAGGCGATGGCGGCCGCGAAGCGGGGGTCATCGCTGGGGCCCGGCAGATCCGCAGTGGGACGTCCCACCACTGTTTCGAGGGGGGCGAGGCTGTGAAGCTCCCGCACCGTGTCGCGCCTGGGTGGCGGCGGCGTCTGGGCTGACGCCGAGACGGCGATGGTCGTGAACGCGAGGAGCCAGGCCGCGGCGGCCGATGCGGCTTGTCGAGAGGTCATGACTTAATTCCCCGGATCACAGTGTTCATCAGATAGCTGTTGTCCCAACCCTTGACCTGGGTGCCGAGCCGGATCACCGCGAGATCCTTGGACGGCGAGACCCAGATCTCGCGGTTGCCGCCACCCTCCATCATCAGCACATCATCGGCCAGGAAAGGCTCTGGCTGGGCAATGACGCCGGGTTGGCCCTCGAAATAGCTCCGGTTCGCATTGTAGGGCGAGCCAAGCCAGAGGCCGATGCCGAAATTGGGATTGCGATCCGAGGGCGTCGCCATGGTCTTGATCCATCCGGTGGGGATCACTTGAACCCCGTTCCAGACGCCGCCCTGCGCGATGAGCAGGGCGAGCCGCGCCCAGTCCCGGGGGGTGGCGCGCATGCAGCACATGACCCGCGCCTCGCCGCCCGGCCGATCAAACTGAAACGCCGCGTCCGCCGCGCCGATCTTCTTCCAGACACGCTCGGAAAACAGGGTCTGGATGGGCTGGCCCGTGGCGCGCTCAATGACCAGGGCCAGCAGCTGGGTGTTCTCCTGGGCGACATCGAACCGGGAGCCGGGCTTGGAAGTGAGGTCATAGGCGAGGGCGGCGCGGACCACATCGCCGGCGTAGGCCAGATAGAGATCCTTGTTGCCGGGCACGTGGGTGGCGGAGCTCGGGGGCGCCACCTCAAGTCCCGACTCGTTTTGCGCCAACTGGCGAACCGTGATGCGCCCGCGCGGGTCGTCCTTCCATTCGTGAATATAGCGCCCAATCGGATCGTCGAGCTTCAGCTTGCCGTCGGCGACGGGGAAACCCAGCAGGAGCGGGGTGATACCGCGGGTGAGGGCGCGGCCGCTGGCGAGCTCATCGGGCCCCGCGCCGCCCCAGTAGGTCTCGAGAACCACCTTTCCGCGATGGATGACGATCAGAGCCGTGCTCTTGTTCGCCTCCGCCCATTTCGCCGCGGCCTCCAGGGCGGCGGGGTCGATGGAGCCTTGGGCGGGCGCGGCCAGGGGAATGAACGGACCGTTGGAGCCCGCGATCACCGCCGGCGGCCAGTAGAAATAGGGATCGGGTTCGAACACATCCTTGGGCATGGACGACATCCGCCACCAGAAAACGGGGTCGCTATATTGCGGATCATGGATGGCGACATCCGGGTCGGCGATTCCGGTGGGGACCTTGGCCGCGTGGGTCGGAAAAGCCGTGAGGACGGCGGCGAGCGTCAAGAGACAAATCCTCGCGGCAGACGCGATGCTGACCCATGCGTGCGCCAGAATGTGGTCCTTCACGGGCGACTCCTGTTGATTTTCGAAGCTAAAGCGCCAGCGCCGACACGTATGGAAAGCTCTCCAAATGTCCGCCTTGCGGTCAAACCCTCGCCGATGGATTGAACCCTGGCCTTCGGCATATCGATATTGAGGGCGTCGGCTCGCCGGGCCGCCCCGTTCAGGAGCAGCATCAATGTTGGACAACCTTTTCAATACCTCCGGCATGTCCCGGCGCTCCCTGATGATCGGTGGCGGATTGGGCCTTGCCGCCCTGCCGGCCCTTGCCCCTTCGGCCGCCGACGCCGCGTTCATCAATATCAGCGAGCCCAAGTTCGACACCGCGGCGGCCATGCTGGAGCTCTACATCAAGATGAGCGGGGACACTTCGGGCAAGAATTACGGCGGCTGGTATTCTGGCCACGCCTTCGCGGTCAGACCCGGCGAGATGATCACGCCGCTCTTTGGCTTTACGGGGTTTGGCCTGGGGTCTGATCACCGCCAGCCCGATGGGAATTTCCATCATCTCTGGAAGGAAATCGGCTTCTACACAGACCTGAAGACCGGCGCGGTGCTCGAGACCTGGAACAATCCGCTGAACGGCGAAAACTGCGATGTCATGCCTATTCACAACCGCTCGGTGAATCTGACCTTCGCCCAGAACCTGCCCGATCCGGCGCCGATGAAGAAGGTCGGCGTGAAGCTCATGAATGGCAACTTCGCCAAGGCCGATGACCCGGCGCGGCCCTATGGCGTTCCCTACGCGGTGATTGGCGATCAGATTTCGGTCTTCTCTGACAGCGTCGGTCAGGTGCCCAATCAGCTCGACCCCGCGATCTGGAAAAAGGAATCCACGGGCGGCAAGCTCAGCGTCGGTGAGTTCTTCATGCTCACCGGATCCCTGCGCCAGGCCCTGGACCCGGCCGTCACCCGCGTGGACGCCACGGGATCATGGACCCGGGTCGGTCCTTATCTGCCCTGGATGCTCATGGGGCCGAGCGAGGGCCATCTCCTCTATCGCAGCGCCACGCGCAAGATCAGCGGCCCCGAGGCCCTGCCAAAAGATCTGGTGGCCTACACCCACGGCCGCTATCCGGCCTTCCTCGAATTCCCCGATGACTGGTCGACGCCCATCGAGTCGTCCTGGGAAGTCTTCAAGCGCGAGAACAAGCCGCGGGCTTAGGGGATCACGCGTCCGCCGCCACCCGGATCAATGATTTGCCGAAATTGGCGCCGGTGAGCACGTTCGCCAAGGACATCGGCGCTGACTCCAGGCCATCCTTGATGTCCTCTTCATAGGCGAAATTCTGGCTGCCGATCTTCTCGGCCATGAGCCGCTCGAAATGCGGGAAGAGGTCGAAGTGCTTGAAGACCCGCAGGCCCGAGACTGTCATCTGACGCTGGACGATGATGCCCCAGTTTGGCCCGGGGGGCGCCACGTCGCGATTATACTGATCAATCAGGCCTGAAATGACGATCCGGCTGTTGAGCGTCATCAGGGGAAGCACTGTCGCCAGCACCTCACCGCCCACATGCTCCATATTGACGTCGATCCCGTTGGGACAGGCCGCGGCCAGATCGGCGGCGAAGGTGGGGGACTTGTAAGAAACGCAGGCGTCGAAGCCGGCCTTATGGACCACCCAGTCCACCTTCTCCTTCGACCCGGCGATTCCCACGGCGCGCAGGCCCAGAATGCGCGCCAATTGGCCTGCCGTGGCGCCCACGCAGCCGCCGGCCGAGGACACCACGAAGGTTTCTCCCGGCGAGGTTTTCGCATGGACCATCAAGGCGGAATAGGCGGTGAGCCCGGGAATTCCGGCGACGCCGAGCGCGGTGGAGAGGGGCAGCTTGCCCGGACCAAAGATATCAGCGGGAATGAGCCGCACGTCGCGGGCGCTGAGCGCCGTATAGGTCTGCATCCCGCCCACCAGGGTCACCACATGGCGCCCCACGGGGATCGCCGGATCGCGGCTCTCCACCACTTCGCCGAGGGTCACGCCCATCATCACATCACCCGGTCGGCAGAAGGTCGTGCCGACGAACCGGGGTCCCAGGGAGTGGCGGTAATAGGGATCGATGGAGAGCCAAAGATTGCGGATCAGCACCTGAGCATCGCCAGGCGTCGGCATGGGCGCCTCGACCAGTTCGAAATGCTCCGGACCCGGCAGGCCCTGCGGCCAAGCCTTCACCTTCAGTTGCTGATTCAAAGTGGCCATGGGGCTGTGATCCGAAAGCGCTAAAAGGATGAACCTCGCCTTGGACCATGGCGGGAGCCTGTTACCAGCGTGGTCTGATGGGCGCCCGCTGACCGGACAAACTGCGCCGCGATCCCTGTCCGATTGGCGGTGATTGTCCGCCCATCTGTCGACGCGCCCGAAAATCCATGGATCGGATAAGCTCTAAGACTCTTAGAACAGGGGATCACCGGATGGACATCACCCGTCGCGACGTCGGCGCGCTTCTCGCCGGCGGCCTGATCGCCGCCGCGCCGGCTGTGTCTCGCGCGGCTGGCGCCGCAAAGCCCCTCGACGTCATCGTGCTGGGCGCGGGCATGTCCGGACTGAACGCGGCGTGGCTCCTGGAGCAGCAGGGCCAGCGCGTCATGGTCCTGGAGGGCCGGGGGCGCGTCGGGGGTCGGGTCCACACCCTGTTCGACCAACCCGGCGTTCCGGAGATGGGCTTTAACGCCATGGCCGCCGGTTATGGCCGCGGCATCGACGCCGCCAAGCGCGCGGGGGTCGAACTCTATGACATTGGCCCGCGCATGGCCAAGACGAACCTGACCCTGGCCTTGGGCGGCAAGATCATGACCCGCGCGGAATGGGCGGCGTCCCCGGCCAATCCCTTTCCGGCGGCCCGCAAGGCCATGATGCCGTGGGAGATCTCCGGCGCGATCATGCACCAGAACAATCCTCTCAAGGACTGGATGAAATGGACCGACCCGGCCAATGCGGCCCTGGACGTCTCACTGCATGACTTTCTCAAAGGCCAGGGTCTGAGCGACGCCGCCATTCGCCTGGCGGTGGATACCTCGCCCTACTACGGCGGTTCGGCCTATGACGTCTCGGCCCTGATGTCCGAATTCGCCGATGGCTGGACCAAGGCCCAGATCACGCTGGGCATGCAGTCCCTGGCGGTGAAGGGCGGCAATGAGAAGCTGCCCATGGGCATGGCCAAGCTCCTGAAAGGCGATCTGCTCTTCGGCAAGGAGGTCGTGGGCATTTCCAGCGACGCCACGGGCGCCACCGTGGTCTGCCAGGACGGATCGAGCTATCGCGCGGGGCGGGTGGTGTGCAGCCTGCCGTTTTCCACCCTGCGCCGCGTGAAGCTTGATCCCGGTCTCACCGGCCTTCAGGCCCAGGCTGTGGAAACCATCGCCTATCAGCTCATTTCCAATATCTTCATCACCGCCAAGTCCCCTTTCTGGGAGAAGGACAAGCTCTCCGCCTCCATGTGGACCGATGGCGTGGCGGGCACGGTCATCGCCCAACGCTTCGGCGAAAGCGATGACGAAATCACCGGCCTCCTCGTCCAGGCGCGCGCTGACCTCTCCGCCTATTGGGATCGCCTGGGCCCCGCCGAGGCCATGCGCCGCGTGGTCGCCGAGATCGAAGCCATCCGCCCGGCGGCGAAGGGCCAGCTGGAGGCCAAGGCCTATTATTCCTGGGCCCAGGAGCCCTTCAACGCCGGCGACTGGGCCTATTTCGGACCCGGCCAGGTGACCACCTTCGCCAATGTCATGTCGGCCCCCTCCGGCCGTGTGCACTTCTGCGGCGAGCATACGGCGACGGGCAATCGCGGGCTGGAAGCGGCGCTGGAATCGTCGGAGCGTGTGGCGCTGGAGGTGCTCAGCGCTTAGCCGGATTTTGCCGGGGCAGGGGACCTGACGCCCCAGAATCCCAGCACCGCCGTCGCCGCGAAGCTCAAGGC
>PLFA01000125.1 GCA_003136615.1 Caulobacteraceae bacterium
CGCCGCTGCCCGCGCCGCTCGGCGGCAAGGACGCCTATGTCGCCCATATCCGGCGAATGCTGATTTCCGCCGGCGCCCGCGCCGCCTTCTGCCCGCCCGCCCTGGCGGCCTGGTTCCAGGAGGCGGCCGAAGGCTTGGATCTGATGGCGGTGGGGGTCATGGCCGATCTTCTCCCGCCGGCCCGCGCCGCCGTGCCCGCGCCGGACCCCGCCGGCCTGTGCTATCTGCAGTTCTCTTCGGGCAGCACGCGGTTTCCCATGGGGGTCGCGGTCACCCAGAGCGCCCTGATGGCGAATATTGTCGCCATTGCCGGGCCCGGCCTTGAGGTTCGCGGCGATGACCGCGCGGTGAGCTGGCTTCCGCTCTATCACGACATGGGCCTGGTCGGCATGCTGCTCTGCAGTGTCGGGTTTCAGGTCTCGTTGGACCTTCTGCCCACCGGCGCGTTCGTCCGCCGCCCCAATCTCTGGCTGGACCTGATCTCCCAGCGGGGCGGCAGCATCTCCTATGCGCCAACCTTCGGCTTCGATCTGGCGACGCGCCGCGCCGGCGTGGCGGGTGATCTCGACCTCTCGACCTGGCGGGTGGCGGGTCTTGGCGGCGACATGATCCGGTCCGAGCCCTTGAGGGCTTTCGCCGACGCCTTTGAGCCCGCGGGTTTCGACCCCCGTGCCTTTACAGCCAGTTATGGCATGGCGGAGGCCACACTGGCGCTCTCCCTCACCCCCGTGGGCCAGGGCCTGCGCACGGACGTCGCGGACATGGATCAGCTGGAGTCCGCTGGGCGGGCCATGGCGCCTGGTCCCGGCTCCGCGCGGCGGCGGGAGTTCGCCCTCTGTGGCCAGCCCCTGGCCGACCACGCCATCGAGGTCCGAGACGCGCGCGGAGAGCCCTTGGCCGAGCGGCGGGTGGGCCGGGTCTTCGCCAAGGGGCCCAGTCTCATGAAGGCCTATTTCGGCGCTCCGGAGGAGACGGCCCAGGTGCTGTCGGCGGATGGGTGGCTGGACACGGGCGATCTTGGCTATGTCCTGGACGGCCAGATTGTCATCACGGGGCGGGCCAAGGATCTGATCATCATCAATGGCCGCAATGTCTGGCCGCAGGATCTGGAATGGACCGCGGAGCGGGAACTGGCCGGTCTGCGCTCGGGCGACGTCGCGGTGTTTTCTGTACAGGGCGAGGCTGACCTCGAGCGCATCGTCGCCCTGGTGCAATGCCGGGTCAGCGACCCCGCGGCGCGTGAGGTCCTGACCGGAGAGGTCACATCCCTGCTTCGCGCCCGCCATGGGCTCGAGGTCCAGGTCGTCCTCATACCGCCCCACAGCCTGCCCCAGACATCGTCAGGCAAGCTCAGCCGCTCACGCGCCCGAACGCTCTATCTGGCGGGCGCTTTCGACAGAGCCCAAGATCCCGTCAAGGCCTGAGCGGACACCGTTGGCGGGAGGGGCAGGGGAGCGCTGGGTCGCCGTGACAGGCGCCACCGGTTTTCTGGGTCGTCGCCTGGCGCCGGCGCTGGCCGCCCGGGGATGGAAGGTGAGGGCTCTGGCCCGCGCCCCGGTGTCTGATAACGATTGGGAAGGGACCGCGCCCCAATGGGTGCTGGGCGATCTGGCCGACGGCGACGCCATGGGCCGGCTTGTCGAGGGCGTCGATCTGATGATCCATTGCGCCGGCCTCATCAAGGCCAAGAATCGGGCGGCTTTCTTCGCCATCAACGCCGAGGGCGCGTCACACGTCGCGCGCGCGGCCAAAGCCTCAAGCGCCTCCGGTCGGGTGATCCTGATTTCCAGCCTCGCCGCGCGCGAGCCCCAGCTGTCGGACTATGCGGCAAGCAAGCGTGCCGGCGAGGACGCCATGCGGGAGATCTTGGCGGAGCGGCTGACCATCCTGCGGCCCCCGGCGATCTATGGTCCGGGAGATCGGGCCACCCTCGGGCTCTTTCAGCTCGCCGCGTCCAGTCCCGTCCTTCCCGTTCCGGCGGCGCCGGCCGCTCGCCTGGCTTTGGCCTATGTGGACGACGTGGTGGCTGAAATCCGCGCCGCCGCCGACGCCAGCGCGGGCGGCGCACTTTACGCCATCGGCGGCGCGCGGCCCGGCGGCTATGGCTGGGGGGAGATCATGTCCGAGGCCGCTGCGGCCGTGGGCCGCGATCCGGTCCGCCTTCCCCTGCCCATGGGGGTGATCAGCGCCGCGGGCGCGCTGGCCGATGTCGCGGCAAGGCTCTCGGGCCGAGCCATGATCTTCGGCGCTGGCAAGGCGCGCGAGCTCGCGCATCCCGGTTGGTCGGTGGCGGAGGCGGAATTGGCGCCCTGGGCCTTGGCGCGGACCGCGACAGAACTTGGCGCCGGCTTCGCGCGCACCGTGTCCTGGTATAGGGCACAAGCTTGGCTCTAGGTGTTTTCGCGAGGCCGAATTTCATTTTGTGGCGCCGAATGGCTTGCTTTGCGCGCCGCACCCGATCAAAAGCGCGGATCGCTTAAGGGGTTGGGCGCTTGTTCCATGGGTCGCATGGCGGACAAAAGGCTCGGCGCGGTTGAAGCCCCGCGTTCAATCCTGCTAATATTTTGGCTGCTAATGTTTTGATTGTTGTGCGCGTTTCACCCGTGCGATCGAGGGAAGGCCGGTAGCGAATGCGGCAAAACACTCAATTGGCCGTGGTGGGCGGAACAGACGCGCAAATCGGCCAATCGATGCGAAACGAAATATCCACAATATTCGAGGAAGTTCTTGGGCGGCCGGTCGTCATTGAGGACGATACCGACATTGTCGAGGACTTGGGCATGGACTCATTGGGGGTAATGAACTTCGTGATGGCCATTGAAGATTTTTATGACATTTCGATTCCGCTTGATCGGATCGCCCAGATCCGCACCGTCGCGGATCTGATCCACACGGTCGAAGATCTTCGCAAGGGGCCAGCCGTATGAGCATTCTCGCCAAGCATGGCGCCTATAAGCACGCCTATGATGCTCTGCGCGCCAGCGGGGTGGACCCGCTCAATGTGCGCTTTGATGCGGTGCTTTCGCCCACCGAGGGGGTGATCGGCGGGCGCAAGATGATCCTCCTGGGCACCAATAACTATCTGGGCCTGACGTTTGATCCTGACTGCGTCGAGCGCGCCGTGGAGGCGACCCGCGGCCAGGGCACTGGCACCACGGGCTCACGCGTCGCCAATGGCACCTATGGCGGCCACAAGGAGCTGGAAGGCGCCATCGCCCAGTTCTATGGCCGCAAGCACGCCATGGTCTTCAGCACCGGCTACCAGGCCAATCTGGGCGTGCTGTCCACCCTCGTTGGCCGGGGCGACCATCTTATGCTGGACGCTGACAGCCACGCCAGCATCTATGACGGTTCGCGCCTTGGCTATGCCGAGGTCATTCGCTTTCGCCACAACAACCCCGATGACCTCTATAAGCGTCTTCGCCGCCTGGAGGGCGTGCCGGGCGATCGTCTGATCGTCGTCGAGGGGATCTATTCCATGCTCGGCGACACCGCGCCGCTCCGCGAAATCGCCCAGGTGAAGCGCGAAACCGGCGCCTATCTTCTTGTGGATGAAGCCCACTCCCTGGGCGTGCTCGGCGAAACCGGCCGGGGCCTCGCGCAGGCCGCGGGAGTCGAGGCCGATGTGGACTTCATCGTCGGAACCTTCTCCAAAAGCCTCGGCAGCGTCGGCGGTTTTTGCGTTTCGGACAGCGATGATTTCGACATCATGCGGATTATCAGCCGCCCCTACATGTTCACCGCCTCCCTGCCGCCCGGTGTCATGGCCTCGACCCTCGGGGCCCTGGAAAAACTCCAGGCTGAACCCCACCTGCGGCACGACCTGATGCGCAATGCCTGCCGGCTTTATGATGGCCTTAGGGCCATGGGCTTCGAGACGGGTCCCGAACCCAATCCCATCGTCGCCGTGGCGATGCCCGATCAGGAAACCGCCGTGATGTTCTGGAAGATGCTGATCGAGGGCGGCGTCTATCTCAATCTGGCCCTGCCGCCGGCGACGCCGAGCAATGTGCGGCTTCTGCGCAGCAGCGTTAGCGCCGCCCACACCACAGCCCAAATCGATACAGCCCTTGATGTGTTCGCCGAAACGGGTCGAAGCCTTGGCTTCCTCACCTCCGGCCGGCGTCGCGCCGCGGGAGCGCTCTAACCGAGGTGGCATCCTTGGAGCTGGGCGCTCCGGCGACCTTCCGGCGCCGCTGGCGTCCTTCGATTCTCGACGGCTACATCCTGCGGATGATGGCGCTTCCCGCGCTGGGCGTTCTCGGCGTCACGCTCGTGGCGTTCCTGCTCGAACAGACTCTGCGCCTCATCGATCGTCTGGCCGCCAACGGCGCCCATATGGGATATCTGGTGGGCCTGGTGAGCAACATGGTGCCCTATCAGTTGGGCCTGGCCATGCCGGCGGCCTTCTTCGTGGCCATGTTTATCGTCATCGGGCGTCTGGACGAGGAGAGCCAGATAGACGCCTTTCTGGCCGGCGGAATCTCCTTCGAGCGCATTGTCGCGCCCCTGGTTGTCGCGGGGCTCGTCCTGGGCGTGCTCAGCCTTCTTCTCACCGGATATCTGCAGCCCTACAGCCGCTTCGGCTATCGGGCGGTGCTTAACGCCGCCACCGAGGCCGGCTGGACCGCGCGCCTTGACCCGCAGGTGTTCATCAATGCCGGCTCGCAGTTCACCATCTCGGCCGACGAGGCTGACCCCACGGGACGTGAGCTTCGCGGCGTCTTCATCCGCCGCGAGGACGGCGCCGGCGAGCAGGTGGTGACCGCCAATCGGGGGGTTCTGGGCCTCCTGACGGACAAGAAAACCACGGAGCTTCGCCTCGAAGGCGGCCTGATCCTCTCCCAGACAGGCAATGAGACCCCCCGCCTGCTGCGGTTTGGCAACCTCACCGACAGGGAAATCGTCAAGGGTGGCGCGGCCTTGCGACCCCGTGGCGGCAATGAGCAGGAGCTGACCTTCCCCGAGCTTATCGACGAGGCCCAGCGACCCGACGCCCTCATTCCCCGAAAGGTGCTTGAGGCGGAGCTCCTGGCGCGCATCATCCGGTCTCTGGCGATCCCCCTCCTGCCCCTCATCGCCCTGCCGCTGGCGATGGCGTCAAAGCGGGGAAACCGGACGGCCGGGATGATCGTTGGCGCGGTCATACTGGTGGCGTTTCACCACAGCGTCACGCTTTGCAAGAGCTTCGCCGATGAGGGGGCGATTAATCCCTTTGTGGGCATGGCGATCGTCTACCTGACCATCACCGCCCTGGCGCTGTGGCTGTTCCTCTCAAGCCGGACCCGTCCGGGCGACACGCCGATTTCCGCGCTCCTGCGACGCATCGACGCCTTGCTGGAGCGGCGGCCGAAGGCGCCCTCGGCGACCGCGTCCCCGCGCAGGACCGTGAGCCTGTCATCCTATCTGACTTGGATGATGGCCACGCGCACCGCCGCCGCGGCCGTCGCTCTGATCGCCCTTCTCCAACTCATCGACCTCTTTGGTCAGACCAGCCAGATTCTGCTGCGGGGCGGCGTTCTGGCGATTCTTCGCTACACGCTTCTGCGTCTGCCGGCGCTTTTTCAGGAAGTCGCGCCCTTCGCGGTGCTGGCCGGGGCGGTATTCACGTTCAGCCAATTGGCGCGCAATAGCGAGTTGGTGGTGATGCGCATCACCGGCATGTCACTTTTCGCGATCTTCCGGCGGACCCTGCCCGTCGCCCTGGCCGTGGCCTTGCTGGACATGGCCGTTACCGATCAGGTTCTGCCGCGCGCGCAGCAGGCCCTCGCCACCTGGTGGAACGCCACGGCCCCTGGGGCCGCCCACGACCCGGCGGCGCCGCGATGGTTCAGGATTGACCGGGATGTGGTGCTTGTCCATGCGGCCAGTCCCCATGGCGATAGGCTCAGCGGCGTCTCGATCTATCAACGTGACCCGCAAGGTGGGCTTGAGCGGCGCATCAAGGCCAAAACCGCGGTTTGGGATCATGGTCAGTGGGTGCTCCGCCAGGCCGCGATCACCGATGTGGGCCCCAAACGCGCCACGGACATGACGGTCGCCGCGAGCGACTGGCGCACGAGCCTGCGCCCCGACGACGCCGCGCGCCTCTTCGCCACCTCCAACGATCTCGCCTCCGGTTCGGAGATGACCTCGGGCGCCGCCCTGCGCTCCCTGTTCGGCAAGGGGCCCATCGACAAGCCGCCGAGTGAGTTCAAGACGCGCCTATTTCGCACCATCGCCGAGGGCATGGCCCCGATCATCATGCTGCTTCTCGCGCTGCCCACGGCGCTCGGCCACGCCCGCAGCAATCGCACGGGACCGATCATTTTTGGGCTGGGCTGCGGCCTGCTTTATCTGATCGCCGACGGTATCCTGACGGCCCTCGGCTCAAACGGGGTCCTGCCGCCGGGCATCGCCGCCTGGGGCGCGCCGATCGCCTTCGCCGCCGGCGCCGTCAGTCTTCTACTTTACGCCGAGGGTTAGGGGCTTATGGCAGTCGAGATTATTCCGGTCACAAACAAGGCGGAGCTTGAGCGGTTCATCAGGATACCCATGCGGCTCATGGCCGATGATCCCCATTATATCCCACCCCTGATGTTCGAGCGTCGCGAGGCGCTGTCGCCCAAGATCAATCCCTTTTTCCAGCACGCGGACCACCAGTTCTTTTTGGCCCGCAAGGACGGTCGGGACGTCGGGCGGATCAGCGCTCAGATCGACCACCTGGCCCGCACCGACCCCGCCGCCCCCGCGGGCTATTTCGGCATGATCGCCGCCGAGGATGATCCGGAAGTCTTCGCGGCCCTCTTCGCCGCGGCCGAGGCCTGGAATCGCGAGCGCGGTCGCGCGACGATCATGGGTCCCTTTAACCTGTCCATCAACGAAGAGGTGGGTCTGCTCATCGACGGCTTCGACACCCCGCCCATGTTCCTGATGGGCCACGACAAGCCCTATGTAGGGCGCAGGATCGAGGAGCAGGGCTATGCGAAAGCCAAGGACCTCTACGCCTATATCTCCGAGACCTTTGGCTTCAACGAGCTGATCGAAAAGCGCCTCAAGCGCCCCTTGCCGCCGGGAATGGTTCTGCGCCCGGCGCAAATGAACAAGCTTCAGGCAGAAGTTCGCATATTCACCGATATCCTCAACGACGCCTGGTCGGAGAACTGGGGCTCGGCGGCGATCACCGAGGCCGAGGCGAAATACCTCGGCGACTCGCTCGGCCTGATCCTGATCAAGAACTGGTTCTGGTTTGTCGAGATCGATGGGGAACCCGCCGCCTTCATCGTCCTTCTGCCCAACGTCATGGACCTCATCCACGACCTCGGCGGCAAGCTCTTGCCCTTCGGCTGGGCCAAGCTGGTCTGGCGGCTCAAGTTCCGGCCGATCCGCGGCGCGCGGGTACCGCTGATGGGCGTGCGCCGGAAATTCCACAAGGATCGCCGGGGCGCGCTGGCGCCGTTCGTCCTGATCGACGCCATCCGCAAGGCCTCCGTGCCGCAGGGTCTGCACCGGGCGGAATATTCCTGGATTCTGGAAGACAACATGCCCATGAGGCACATCCTGGAGGGGCTGAACGCCCGCATCTACAAGACCTACCGCGTCTACGAAAAAGCGCTTTAGGGTCCATGGTCGAGCCCAGCGCGTCCGTCGAGGGCTTGATCGCCGGTCTTGCGGATGTGGGCTACATCGCCTCGCGGCGCATCGCCACGGCGCTCTACATGGCCCTGCATCTTCAGAAGCCCATTCTGGTGGAGGGCTCCGCCGGCGTGGGGAAGACGGAGCTCGCGGTCTGCTCCGCCGCCCTCCTTGGCCTGCCGCTGATCCGCCTCCAGTGTTACGAGGGCCTCGATGAGTCCAAGGCCCTTTACGAGTGGAAGTACGGCAAGCAGCTTCTCTACACCCAGGTCCTGAAGGACCATATGGGTCGGGGCTTGGCCGAGGCGCCCGATATGGAAAGCGCCATGTCCGCTCTGCACGGGGCGGGNNCTCCGCGCGCCCGGCGGGGCTGTGCTCCTGATCGATGAGATCGACAAGAGCGATGAGGCCTTTGAGGCCTTCCTCTTGGAAACGCTGTCGGCTTATCAGGTGTCGATCCCCGAGATCGGCGTGATCAAGGCGACCATCCCGCCGGTGGTCTTCCTGACCTCCAATAATGTTCGGGACCTGGGCGACGCGCTCAAGCGCCGCTGCCTTCATCTGCATATCCCCTTGCCTGACCAGGCCCTGGAGGAGCGCATCGTGGCCGCGCGCGTGCCGGGCGTCGAAGCGGCGCTGCGCGGGCAACTGGTCGCCTTTGTCCAGGCGCTGAGGGGGATGGATCTGCGCAAGCTCCCCTCTATCTCCGAGACTGTGGACTGGGCGCGCGCCCTCATCCTGCTTCACGCCCGGGCCCTGGAGCCCCAGGTGGTGCGCGAAACCCTCAATGTGCTTCTCAAGTTCGAGGCCGACATCGCCGCCGTCGAGCCGCGGATCGGGGAGCTCATCTCAGGACGGCCGTGAGCGAGGGCGCGCGCCTTCAGGCGCCGCCCATGCAGCATGGGCTGGAGGATTTCCTGCGCGCCCTGCGGGCGCACGAGATCGCCATATCCCCCGCCGAGGCCATCGACGCCCACCGCGCCGCCGCCCAGGTCGGTTTTGCCGACCGCGCCCTGCTGCGCGACGCTCTCTGCGTGACCTTGGCCAAGACGGCGCCCGAGGTGGGCCGGTTTGAGGCCTGTTTCGACCTTTTCTTCTCAAGGTCGGGGCGTGGTCAGACCGATACAGGGGGGCCGGAAGGGGCGGGAGATCCGTCAGCCGAGGCCTTTGATCTCGAGGCCAGTCTGGAAACTGGCGACGCCGCGGCTTTGTCTTCGGCCATGGAGGCCTCGGCCGCCCGGGTGGGCGCCTCCGACATTCGCCTGGGCAGCCAGAGCAATCTCCTCACGCGCCGCCTCCTCGACGATATGGGCCTGCGGGCCATCGATGCGCGGATCGCGGCGGGTCGGGCGGCTGAGGACGCGACGGCGCGGGCCCGGGCGGAGCGCCTCGCCGAGCGGCGGGCGGAGCTCTTCGATGAGGCCCGCGCCTTTGTGGCGCGCCAGGCGCGACTGTTCGCCGGCGAAAGCGGGCGGCGCATGCGGGAGCAGATCCTGGGCCGCCAGAGACTGACCGCGGTCGAACCGGAGGACGTTGCGGCCATGTCGGCCCTGGTGCGGCGCATGGCGGGCCGGCTCGCGACCAAATATGCCCGCACCCAACGCCGGGCCCAAAAGGGGCGGCTCGACCTGCGCCGCACCCTGCGTCGCGGTCTCGCCCATGGCGGAATTCCGTTCGAGATCATGTGGAAAAGCCGGAAGCTCGAAAAGCCGAAGATCACGGTGCTTTGCGACGTGTCGCGCTCGGTGGCCTCCGCGGCGCAATTCCTCCTGCTCTTGCTCCATAGCCTCAATGAGGTGGTGGAAAGCCTCGACGCCTACGCCTTTTCCGATCACGCAGTGTGCGTGAACGATCTGCTGAATGACGAGAGCGTCGATGACGCCACGGCCCTGATCCTTGACCGCGTCGGCTTGCGCTCCACGGATTATGGTCGGGCCCTGGCCGACGTTATGGCCATGGGCGGCGCTCGCCTGGATCGGCGCACCACTCTCATTATTCTCGGTGATGGTCGGGCCAACCATGCCGAGCCGCGCCTCGATCTCATGCGCGCCATGTCCCAGCGCACCCGCGCGGTGATCTGGCTCAATCCCGAACCCGCGACCTATTGGGGCCAAGGCGATTCGAAGATGGACGCCTATGCCCGGTTCTGCGCGGTGGCCAAGACCTGCAACTGCCTCGACGACCTGGAACGCGTCATCGCCGACGTGCTGCGGACCTATGTGAAGACATAAGGGCGCCTACTTCCACTTTGCTTCCAGCGTGACGAGGATTTCCCGCCCGCCTTGGAAGGTAACGAAGCTGGTGGGTGTATTGCCGGTGGCGGAGGTGATCGC
>PLFA01000012.1:0-233 GCA_003136615.1 Caulobacteraceae bacterium
AGGGCCGTCGCCGCCATCAGGGCATAGGTGATGACGCCGCCATCGCCGATCACTGGTTGCAGGAAGAGCGAGACCACCGCCAACGCCATGCCTATCGAGAGCATTCGGGCCTCGCCGAAGCGCTTTGAGAGAATCCCGGTCAGGAAGAACTGCGTGGGTGAGGACACCAGCCCCGCGATTCCGAAACAGAACCCCACCTGCCGGGGCTGCCAGTGAAAACGGGCATGGGCCCA
>PLFA01000012.1:262-11981 GCA_003136615.1 Caulobacteraceae bacterium
GACGCCGCCAGGAGCGGGATCTGGAAGCCGATGTGTCCGAGGGACGGCTTGGCGAGGCTGCCGCCCACGAAGGGGCCGACGATGAAGCCGATATTATAGGCCGCCCCAAGACGCGAGATGCGGCCGGCGCGCTCCTCTGGCGGGCTGACATCGGCGATATAGCCNNCTCGGCCGGGGTGACATCGGCGATATAGCCCTGGATCACCGAACCATTGCCGGCCGCCATCCCGCCAAAAAAGCGGATGATGAAAGCGATGAGGATGTTCGGCGCGAAGGCCATGCCGAGATAGCAGAGGCAGTTGGCGGCCAGGGTCCAGACGAGGATCGGCTTGCGCCCCACCTGGTCGGAGAGGCGGCCCCAGAAAGGTTCGCCCCAGAAGGAGCCCATGGCGTAGCCCGAGAAGATCAGAGCGATCTGCCAGGGCGCGGCGTGAAACGAGGCGCCATAGAAAGGCAAAAGCGGCACGACGATGCCAAAGCCCATCATATTGATGAACATCACCGACAGCAGCGTATACATCGCCGCCGGAGAGCGCCGCTGGGCCTCGGGCAAATGGCCCTGAGTTGTCGCCGGGGCGGTCATGGCGGTGCGTTTAAGGCGCGCCGCGAAGGCTCACAAGGTCTGGGACCCGCGCTCTCCCTTAGCGGGGGGCGAGGATCATGATCATCTGGCGGCCTTCCATGCGGGGTTCGTACTCCACCTTGGCCACCGGATCGAAGTCGGTCTTCACCTGCTGCAGGAGCTTCATGCCGAGCTCCGGGTGGCGCATTTCACCGCCCCGGAAGCGCAAGGTCACCTTCACCTTGTCGCCTTCTTCGAAGAACCGGTGCATGGCCCGGGCCTTCACCTCATAGTCATGGATATCGATATTGGGCCGAAGCTTGATTTCCTTGACCTCGACCAGCTTCTGACGCTTGCGCGCCTCGTTCTTTTTCTTCTGTTCCTGGAATTTGAATTTTCCAAAGTCGAGAATTTTGCAGACGGGCGGGTCCGCCGTGGGAGAAACTTCAACCAGATCAAGCCCGGCTTCCGCCGCCGCCTCCAGAGCCGCCGAGGTCGGCATGATCCCCTGTTTTTCACCGTTTTGGTCGATCAACAGAACGCGGGGAACGCGGATATCTTCATTGATGCGGGGGCCGTCCTTGGACGGCGGCGCGGGCATGGGACGGCGAATAGGCTCTGCTCCTTAGGGCTGTTTCAACGAAACCGTGAATTTCAAAATACACACGGTGATCTGGATATGAGCAAGGATAGGCCAAGGATCAAGACATCTGTGGTCTGGGCCACCTTGATATCGCCAGGGCTCTGTCCACGACCACGGCGGGATCAAGGTCTTCCAGGGCTCTCGCGCGGAGAATGACGACCCGTCCGCGCGGTGCGCAAAGGTCAGGGTCCGACTCCTTTGAGAACAGGCTCAGGGTGGGCGCGCCGGCGGCCGCGATGAGGTGAAGAGGGCCTGTATCATTGCCCACGGCGACATGGGCCGTGGTCCCCAGCCGCGCGATCTCGCCGAAATCCGTCTGGCCCGTGAGATCTCTGACCCCTGGCGCGTCGCAGGCGATCTCTTCACCGAGATGGCGCTCGCTTTCACCGCCGATGATCAGGACCTCATAGCCGCGCGCCAGCAGTGCGCGGGCCAGATGGCCATAGGCCCTCGCCGGCCAGCGTTTGAGCGGACGCCCTGCCGAAGAGCCTGGCACGATGAGCGCGAGCGGCGCGCGGTCATCAGGGGCGCCAGGACTTTCGCCCAGGAGCCAACTGACATCAGGGCCAGGGGCGGAGCCTGGCGCCACGGGCGCATCCGGCCAGATCCCCGCGGCGCGGAGCTGGTCGGCCTCGCGCTCAAGCGTGTGCATCCGCATCCGCGAGGGCTTGCGGTGGGGCCGCGCGCAACCCCAGGCGGTTCCGGACCAGACGGGCGGGAATGGGCGGAGCGACTGGAAATAAAGGTTCGTGCGGTCGTTGGCCTGAAGATCAAAGACGCATCGGTAACGCGCGCGCCGCAGGCGGCCGATGAGGCGGAGGAACCCCGCCAGCGTCCGGGGTCGGCCGTCTGTCTCCACGGCGTCGAACCAGGGGCTGGCGCGCAGCAGGGCCTCATAGGGCGGCGTGGTCAAGAGTGTGATGTGCGCATCGGGGTGGGCCGCGCGGATGCGTGCGAAGGCGGCCATGGCGAGGATCACGTCACCCAGCGCCGAAAGCTTGATCACCAGGACGCGCACGGGAGCCGTCATGACCGCTGCGCCATCAAACGCCGATAGATTGCGAAATGGGCCTCTTCCATGGCCTCAAGGGAATACAGCCGCTCAACCCGCGCCCTCGCCCGCGCCCCGATCTCCCCGCGCGCCGCGTCTGTCAGGTCGAGGGCGGCGCTGATCGCCTGGGTCCAGGCCTCTGGCTTTCCGGGGTTGACCAGCCAGCCCGTCTCTCGATCCACGATGGTCTCGCCGGTGGCGCCGAGCGGGGAGGCCAGAACCAGCCGCCCCATGGCGCAGGCTTCGACGACACCCCGCCCGAAGGACTCCGGCGCCTGGGACGGGGCGATCACCACGTCGGCCGCGAGATAGGCGGCGGGCATATCAGCGACGGCGCCGACTAATCTGACCCGGTCTCCGAGACCCGCCTGAGCGGCCACGGTCCGCAACGACTCCCTCTCGCGCGCGCTCTCGGGCTTGCCGGCCAAGATGAGGACGGCGCCCCGATCTGCGTTAAGGCCGGCCAGCGCCGTGATCGCAAGCCTCTGTCCCTTCCAACCCGTGAGCCGGGCGGCCTCCAGAATGACCGGTGCGCGGGCCTCAGGTGATATGCCCCAGGCGGCGCGTTGGGCGGCGATTCGCTCCGGCGAAACCTTGGCTGGATCGAAAAGGTGGGTGTCGATCCCCTCCGGAACCACCGCCACGTGCACGGGATCGATGCCGTGCTGCTCATTTATGTGCCGGCCGGTAAAGGCCGAATTCGCGATCACGAGATCGCCCCGGGTCATGACGCCATTGTACCAGCGCTTCAGCGGCGAACGGGCGGCGTAGATGCCGTGATAGGTGGCGACGATGGGCACGCCCACGGCCCGCGCGGCCCAAAGCGCGCTGAAGGCGGGCGCCCGGGAGCGGACGTGAACGAGGCTGACGCCCTCGCGCCGGATCAAGCGCGCGAGACGCCAGGCGTTGGTCGCCAGGGCCAGCGGGCTCTTCCTATGGACCGGCAATCGCAGAAGGTCACCGCCGTCGTGGGTGAGCCGCTTTTCCAGAGCGCCCCCTCGCGAGGCCACCAGGGAACGGGCGCCAGCCGCCGCCACCGCCCGGGCAATGTCCAGCGTAACCGCCTCCACCCCGCCGCCCTCAAGGCGCGGGGTGACCTGGAGCAGGACAAAGCCGGGGGGCAGAGGCCCGCTGTCCATGGTGGCGACAGCCCGGCGGCTAGAGGGCGCCGAGCAGGTCCCTCACCGCGGCGCGGGCCTGATCGCCCGCTCCGGTATGGCGCAGGGCGAAGGCCACGTTTGCGCGCAACAGCCCCAGGGCGTCGCCGCAGTCATAGGTCGTCCCCTCATATTCCAGGGCGTGGAACGGCTCATGCGCCAGGCGCGCGACCATGGCGTCGGTAAGCTGAATCTCGCCGCCCGCACCCTTCGCGTGCTGGGCCAGGGCGTCAAAGATCCCGGGTTGAAGGATATAGCGGCCGGAGATGAGGAGATTGGAGGGTTCGGTTCCCAGCGGCGGCTTTTCCACCATGCCGGTCATGGCTCTCAGGCGTCCATCAAAGCCCGGCGTCTCGGCGCCCAGGGCCACGATGCCGTACTTATGCGTCTCGCCTTCGGGCGCGGGCTCGACAACCACGATATTGCCGCCCACCGCCTCATGAGCCGCCATGGCCTGGGAGAGGGCGCCTGGGTTGGCCGCCATCAGCATGTCCGGCAGCATCACGGCGAAGGGCTCATCGCCGATAACGTCTCTGGCGCACCATACCGCATGACCAAGGCCCAGGGGCGCCATCTGGCGCACAAAGCTCATCTGGCCGGGCCCCAGCAGCTCGTCGTTCAGGATTTCCAGAAGTTCGGCGCGGCCGCGTTCGGCCAGGCCCTGTTCAAGCTCCACCGCATGGTCGAAGTAGTCCTCGATCGCGCCCTGGCCGCGCCCGACGATGACCACAAAATGCTCAATGCCCGCCGCGCGGCCCTCGGCCACCACGTGGGCGATCATCGGGCGGTCAAAGACATTGAGCAGGTTCTTCGGCGTGGCCTTGGCGGCGGGCTGATTGCGGGTGCCCAGGCCCGCGGCGGGAAGGACCGCCTTGCGTACGCGTGTCATAAGCTCCCTTACTCGACGGTAACCGACTTGGCGAGGTTGCGGGGCTGATCCACATCCGCGCCCTTGGCCACGCCCACCTGATAGGCGAGCACCTGAAGGGGAACGGCGAAGATCAGGGGCGCGATCAGGGGATCACAATCGGGGCCGATAATCAGGCGCGCCTCGGCCGGGGCGTGGGCGGCGCCCGCTGCGTCGGTGATCAGCACCACGGCCCCGTTGCGGGCGATGACCTCGGAAATATTGGAGAGCGTCTTATCGAAGGCCGCGTCGCTGGGGGCGACCACCACGACCGGCGTCGCCTCATCGATGAGCGCGATGGGACCATGCTTCATCTCGCCGGCCGCATAGCCTTCGGCGTGGATGTAGCTACCCTCCTTGAGTTTAAGCGCGCCTTCCATGGCCAGCCCGTACATGGCCCCACGTCCCAGATAGAGCACGTCCCGCGCCCGGGCGATTTCCGGGGCGATGAGACGCAGGGAATCTTCAGTGAGCGCGATGGACTGGGAGAGGAGGCGCGGCGCCTCCAGCAGCACATTCACAAGGCGCCGCTCCTCGGCGGCGTCGATGCGGCCCCGCTGGCGTGCCGCGGCCACCGCCAGGGCGATCAGAGCGGTGAGCTGCGCGGTGAAGGCCTTGGTGGAGAGCACGCAGATTTCCGGCCCCGCATGGGTCGGCCAGACCAGGTCCACTTCCCGCGACATGGTGGATTCGGGCGCGTTGACGATCACCGCGGTGGTCAGGCCCTTGGCCTTGCACCAGCGCAGAGCCGCCAGGGTGTCGGCTGTCTCTCCGGACTGAGAGACCGCGATCGCCAGGGTCGACGCAGCAATCGCTGGATTGCGATAGCGAAACTCCGACGCCACCTCCACGTCAGTGGGCAGCCCCGCCAGGTCCTCGAAGATATATTTGGCGATCAGCCCCGCATAATATGCGGTGCCGCAGGCGAGAATCTGCAGGCGCTCAACCTTGCTGAAGTCGAAGCCACCCGGCGGCGCCGCACTGGAGGTGATNNATCTCCTTTTCCATGAAGTGCCGATAGTTGCCCTTTTCCACCAGGGCGGCGGAGGCGGCCACCACCCGCACGGGGCGCTCCACCGCGGCGCCCGAGGCGTCGAAGATCACGGCTTGGTCATGATCGATGGCCAGGTAGTCGCCTTCCTCCAGATAGGCGATGCGATGGGTGAAGGGGCCAACGGCCAGGGCGTCGGAGCCCAGGAACATCTCGCCATCGCCATAGCCCACCACCAAGGGGCTGCCGCGCCGGGCGCCCAGGATGAGGTTAGGCTCGCCGTCAATAAGGGCGCCCAGGGCATAGGCGCCCGTGAGCCTGTCCAGGGCCGCTTTGAAAGCCGCCAGCGGTGCGAGACCCGCTTCCAGCCCCCGGTCAACCAGATGGGCGATGACTTCCGTGTCGGTGTCGCTCTCGAAAACCCGGCCGGCGGCGGCGAGTTCGGCCTTCAGGGACGCGAAATTCTCGATGATTCCGTTATGGACCAGCATGACCCGCCCCGCCTTCTGGGGATGGGCGTTTCGAACCGTGGGTGCGCCGTGGGTGGCCCAGCGCGTGTGGCCAAGGCCCACCGTCCCCTCCAGGGGCTCGGCCTGCAGCAGGGCCTCAAGCTCCCGGATCCGTCCCGCGGCGCGACGCCGCTCCAGGCCGTTCGGCGTGAAGGCCGCGACACCCGCTGAATCATAGCCGCGATATTCAAGCCGTTTAAGACTTTCCAGGACGCGCGGGGCGACCGAGCGAGTTCCCACAATGCCGATAATGCCGCACATGCCGCCTTAGCTTTCCCTGATCGAAATATATTGTCGCTTTGTGGCGATGGGACGAGGGATTAACCTGTTTGCAGTCAAGGCGTGTCAGGAATTTCATCGCCCCCTAAGGATTGGGGCGAAAGGGAGCCTTGGCCTCGCATGAACTCGGCGACGCGGAAGAGCAAGGTCATGGGCGAGCGAACCTATTTTGGCACCGACGGTATTCGCGGCCGGGCTAATCAGCATCCCATGACCGCCGAGGTGGCTCTGCGGGTGGGCATGGCGGCGGGCAAGCTGTTCCGCTCCGGCGGCGACCGGCGCCACCTCGTGGTGATCGGCAAGGATACCCGGCTTTCCGGCTATATGATCGAGCCGGCCCTGGTGGCGGGGTTTACCAGCGTCGGCATGGATGTGCGCCTTTTCGGGCCCCTACCCACGCCGGCGGTGGCCATGATGACCCGCTCCATGCGGGCGGATCTTGGGGTCATGATCTCCGCGTCCCACAACAGCTATACCGATAATGGAATCAAGCTGTTCGGCCCCGATGGCTACAAGCTCTCCGACGAGATGGAGATCAAGATCGAGGCCCACATGGAGGATGGCCTTGAAGATGGTCTGGCGGGCCCGCGGGATCTCGGCCGCGTGGTGCGCATGGACGAGGCTCAGGCCCGCTATGTGGAGATCGTCAAGGCGACCCTGCCGCGCAGCCTCAGCCTCAAGGGCCTGCGCGTGGTGATCGATTGCGCCAATGGCGCGGCCTATCGCGTGGCCCCCACCGCTCTCTATGAGCTGGGCGCCGAGGTGATCGAGGTGGGCGTCGGCCCCAACGGCTTCAACATCAATGAAGAATGCGGCTCGACCCATCCCGCCGCCATGGTCAAGGCGGTGAAGGACTATCGCGCTGACCTCGGTCTCGCCCTGGACGGCGACGCCGACCGTATCGTGATCTGTGACGAGAAGGGTCAGCTTGTGGACGGGGACCAGATCATGGCCCTGATCGCCAATGCCTGGGCCGCGCAAGGAAAGCTGACCGGCGCGGGCGTGGTGGCGACGGTAATGTCCAATCTCGGCCTCGAACGCTTCCTGGCGGATCGCAGCCTGACGCTGGAGCGAACACCCGTGGGCGATCGGGCGGTCATGCAGCGCATGCGCCAAGGCAAGTTCAATCTGGGCGGCGAGCCCTCGGGACACATTATTCTGTCCGACTATTCCACCACTGGCGACGGGCTAATCGCGGCCTTGCAGGTCCTGGCCGAACTGGTGCGCGGCGAGCGGCCCATGAGCGCTCTGGCGCGGCAGTTCGAGCCAGTGCCCCAGAAGCTGGAGAATGTCCGCTTCTCCACCGGTCGGCCCCTGGAGAACGCGGCGGTCAAGGCGGCGATCGCGGAGGCCCAGGCGCGCCTCAATGGCTCNNATGGCCGAGGGCGACGACGAGAAGCTCGTGGGCCAACTGGTGAAGGAGATCGCCGGCGCCGTGAAGTCCGCGGTTCACGCTTAATTGGTGGGCGAAATGTCGCAGTTGAGAGATGACCGCGCGACAATGGTTTAAATGCGCTTATAATATTTGCTGAGTTTGGCGGTCGCCTTCACGACCTCGCGATCCGACGGAGAGCCCTTGCCTAACCAAAATCCACTTCCTCGCGCCGCGGTTTCCAACGCCCCGATCAAGGGCGCCGGCGCATTGGCCTGCCTCCTTTTCGCCTCCGTTCTTGGAGCCGCCTTCTGGATTGGCGCGATTTTGGCGAGCCATCCTTTCGTCCACTGAGTCATCAGGCGCCCGCCCAGGCGCTCGCCTTTCGGCTCTTGATAACGGCGGTGATGGCAAGGTTCAGGATCGTCGCCACGATCAGGCTCGCGCCCACTAGCGGATAGATCACTCCGACTCCGACGATGATGATGACCAACCCTCGCCCGGCGCCTGGCGTGGCGGGAAGAGGGGGCACGCCGAGCTTTCCCTCAGGCCGTCGTTTCCACCACATGACGACGGCGCTGACAGCCATCATGACGATGGCTATGCATCCGGCGAGCATGAGGTAGCGGTTCAGCGGGCCATATTCCTGGCCTTGATGGACGGCGATACCCCATTCGATGGCCTTGGCTGACGGCCCCCAATCCTTGAAGCGCACATCGCCCATGACCTTGCCCGAATACTGATCCAGATAGACCACGCGGGTGTCCTCCACCCGATCCGGACGCCAAGCGGCCATATAGCCGTCCTTCGGGCCCTGGGGCGGCGTCAGGCTCGCCGAGGGATTCATTCCCAGGCCGCGAAAGATTTGGGCCGCCCGGTCCAGACCGATGGGTGTGGCCCCCGGCGCGTCCTTGGATTTCGGCGCGGCGCTCATGACCATGGCCCAGGGCATTTCAGGTTTGACGGTGGGCCGGGGCGTTCGCCTGGCGCCGGCCATGCCCGGCATGGCCGGCATTCCCATGGCCACCCGCCAGGTCGCCGCCACCGGGACGGGCGCGCGGGGTTCGCCGAGGTGCGCCGCGGTCGCCCAGCCCTGAACATGAGCGCCCCAGAACATCGACCAGGGCATTCCGGTGACCGCCAGGAAGAGGATGATCAAGGCCGCGAAAGACCCGGTTACCGCGTGCAGATCGCGCCAGAACACCCGCGCTGTGGGCGCGCCGCGTAACCTTATGACACCGCCCGTCCCCGCATGTCGCGGCCACCAGAGAAACAGCCCGGTCCCCACCAGAATGATCGTCCAGCCGGCGGTGATCTCGACCAGGCAGCTGGCCCAGAAGCCGAATTTCTGCAGGCTATGCACCTTGCGCACCACCTGCATGACGCCCCCATACGTCGTCGCGCCGGTGAGATGTCCGTCATAGGGATCGGCGAAGGCGGTGAGGCCCTGGCCGTCCGGTCCCTGAACCATGAGGCGAATGGCGCGATCGGGCCGAGCCGAAGGCGTCATCTCAAGAACCTGGCCATCCAGTCGGCTCTCCACGCGTTGAACCACCTCGCTCAAGGGCGCGCGCGGCGTGGACCTCGCGGGCACATCCTCCATGGCCCGATAGGCCAGATGATCGAGCTCTGGGCGAAACAGATAGGCCCCGCCGGTGGTCGCCATCATGACGAGGACGGGGAGAACGAGCAGGCCGGCGATGAAGTGCCAGCGCCAGACCATGGCGTATAGAGATTGGCCGTCCTTGAACGGCTTGTGCCGGCCGCTGACGCGAGCGTCCGCCGCGATAGGCTGAGCGAGGGGCATGACAGATAGGCTCCGCAACCTGCGGCGGACGCGCGCGTCGTCGCCGCGTGACATCGAATGGCCCTGGTGGGGCCGATGGCGTCAGGTCAGGCGGTTGGCGGCGGATCGCGAGCCCGGGCGACGACGGCCGGGGGCTCGCGGATCGGGCGATCGGCAAATGGGTCAAAGACGATGAAGGCGACTGTTTCGCAGCGGGGGACGGGCGCGGCCGCCATGAACAGCGGCACATGGGTCGCCACCTCGCAGAACGGGCAAGTCGCGCGCGGCGCCTTGGCGTGGGTGTCATGACCCGCTCTGGCGGCGTCCGCGCCCATGCCGGCCATGGCGGCGGAACAAAAGGGCATGTCCGCGACGGGCGTCGCCTGCATGACCAAAGAGCGCACGACCGCATTGGCCTGCAGCATCACCGCCAGCAGCAGGACGGGGAGGGCGATCCAGCGCCAAGGGAAGTTCAGAGTGCGCACCACCGCTCAATCGCCCCTTCACCGAGCGATGACAAGGGCGACCCCGCGATCAGATTTCCTGATTGTAGGCGCCTACGCTCGGCCATTTCGCCAGGCGCGGTTTGACCTCCTGGTGGAAGAGGGCGCGCATGTCGTCCGCCGAGGTCAGGCTCTCCACAACCACCACCAGCTCGGGCTTATTGGATGAGGCGCGGACGAGGAGCCATGAGCCGTCCTCCAGGGTGACGCGCACGCCGTTGACGGTGAGCACGTCGCGGATCTTGCGGCCTAGAATGAGGCCACCCTCCGCCGCCAGGCGCTCATAGGCAGCCACGACCTCAGTCACCACGCCGTATTTCGCCTCATCCGCGCAGTGGGGGCTCATGGTGAGGGAGGTAAAGGCCACGGGCAGTGACTGGCGCAGGGCGCTCAGTTTCTGGCCAGGGTTCCGGTCCAGCATGGCGAGGATAGCCGCGGCGGCTGTCAGGCCGCAGTCGTATCCGCGACCCAGCGGCGGGTTGAAGAAGAAGTGGCCCGATTTCTCGAAGCCGGCCAGGGCCCCGGTCTCGGCGGTCTTGCGCTTGATATAGCTGTGCCCGGTCTTCCAATAGATCACCTTCGCGTCGTGGGCGGCGAGGACGGAATCGGTGGCGTAAAGGCCCGTGGATTTCACGTCCACGATAAAGGTCGCGCCAGGGTGCTGGGGCGCCAGATCCCGCGCCAGCATCAGGCCCATCTTGTCGGCGAAAATCTCCTCGCCCTGGTCATCCACCACCCCGCACCGGTCGCCGTCGCCGTCAAAGCCCACGGCCAGGTCCGCGCCATGTTTGCGCACGGCGGCGGCCATGACGTGCAACATCTCCACGTCCTCGGGGTTCGGATTGTAGCGGGGGAACGTCCAGTCCAGCTCGCAATCCAGCGGAATGACCTCCGCCCCCATGCGTCGCAGGGCCTCGGGCGCGAAGGCGGCGGCTGTGCCGTTGCCGCAGGCGCAGACCACCTTCAGCGGATGGGTCAGGCGGCATCGCGCCGCGACGTCGGCGATATAGAGTTCGGCGACGCCCTCCACATGCTCCAGGCTTCCGCCGGGCTTTGGTTGCGCGGCGCCGGTGAGCACAATCTCCTTCAGCCGGCCGATTTCGTCAGGCCCAAAGGTCAGGGGCGGGCTCACGCCCATCTTCACCCCGGTCCACCCGTTTTCATTGTGACTCGCGGTGACCATGGCGACGCCCGGCGCATTCAGAGCGAATTGCGCGAAATAGGCCATGGGCGAGAGGGCCAGGCCAATATCCAGAACCTCACAGCCCGAGGCCACAAGACCCAGGGTCAGGGCCTGCTTGACGGAGAGGGAGTAGGACCGGAAGTCGTGGCCGACCACCACCCGCCGCTCGCCGCGCTCCTGCAGATAGGCGCCAAGGCCCAGGCCCAGGGCCTCAATCCCCAGCAGATTGATCTCTGACCCCAGCAGCCAGCGCGCGTCATATTCCCGAAAGCCCGTGGCTTTCACCAGGGGTGTCGTCTCATAGAGTGGCGTGTTGGGTTGAAGATCGGCCCGCGGCGTGGGGAGCATGTCTTATGACTTTCTTGAAGGTGACGGTGGTCCGCGGACCTAGCGGGGCGTGGGGATAGCGTCCGAAGGCCGCTTCAGGTTCAGCGCGCCCGGGCGCCCAGCGGCGGCCGGCGCGGGGAGGGCGTGGCCAAACGGCCCAGGCGACCTGATCCCTGTGCCCTGGGGCCAGACGAGCGCCAGACCGATCATCGCCAGGGCGATCAGGGCCGCCAGAGGATAGAATATGCGGTCGCTCATGGGCCAAAAGCCTATAGCCACGCGCGCGGGCGCCCGCCAGCCGCTTGGCGGCGACGGTGCGGGAGAGGCGGTCTTCGCTAGCCCGGATAACCGTGGGGCGGCGGCCGTTTGTCGCGATCCGGGGGATACCACTTTCGTCGCCAGAATTCATAAGCGGCCTCATCCGCGGGGTCGGGTGGCGGCGGCCCCAT
>PLFA01000025.1 GCA_003136615.1 Caulobacteraceae bacterium
CATGGCGGCGTCGCCAATCGGGTGAAGGTGAATCTCGATTGGGTGGAGAGCGAGGCCTTCGAGGGAGACGAGGGCGCTGCGGCCACACGGCTGGAAGGGGTTCACGGCATTCTGGTGCCGGGAGGTTTTGGGGAACGCGGATCCGAGGGGAAGATCCGCGCNNGGCATGCAGATGGCGGTGATCGAGGCGGTGCGGAATGTCGCCGGGCTTGCTTGCGCCTCCTCATCTGAATTCGGCGCGACCTCGGAGCCCGTGGTGGGTCTGATGACGGAATGGGTCCAGGGCAATGAGCGCCAGCTCCGCGACGAAGGCGCTGATCTCGGGGGAACCATGAGGCTCGGCGCCTATGACGCCGTGCTGACGCCGGGCTCGAAGGTGGCGGAGATGTATGGCGCGACGACCATCAGCGAGCGGCACCGGCATCGTTATGAGGTCAATATCGCCTACCGTGAGGCCTTCGAGGCGGCGGGCCTGAAGATGACCGGTGTATCTCCGGACGGTCTCCTGCCGGAGATCGTGGAGCGTCCCGACCACCCCTGGTTTATCGGGGTCCAGTTCCACCCTGAGCTCAAGAGCCGGCCCTTCGCGCCACACCCGTTGTTCGCGGGCTTCGTCGCCGCCGCCGTTGAGCAAAGCCGTCTGGTCTGAGCGTGGCCGGGTCCGTCACCCTGGAGGATGTGCGGCGTCTGGCCCTGGCCCTCCCACGCGTGGCGGAGATGGACCATCACGGGGCGCCCTCATTTCGGGTCGGCGGAAAGATCTTTTCCACAGTTCGGCCCGATGGGTCGCGGCTGATGGTCAAACTGGGACCTGAGGATCAGGAGAATCTCTGCGAGGCGCATCCCGATGCGATTACACCCGTCCCGGGCTATTGGGGCCGTAAGGGCGCCACGTATGTCGCCCTCGATCACGTCGACGCCGGTCTCGCCCAGATGCTTCTGGCTCTAGCCTGGCAGGGAGTTGCGCCTACCAAGCTACGTCCTGGCCCTGGTAATTGACGTACGAAATCCCCTTAGCGCCGGTGCGCGCCGCGATCACGTCGGTCAAACGCGGGATGCTCTCTTCAATCGAAAGATGCGCATGGGGCCCGCCCATGTCGGTGCGCACCCAGCCGGGGCAGAGCGCCAGATAGGTGCGGCCCTCGGCGCGGCGGCGGATGGAGAGGCTGCGCAAGCCCATATTGAGCGCGGCTTTGCTCATGCGGTAGGCCTCCCAGGTGGCGACTGTATTGCGGGAGATGCTACCCAGATCGGAACTCATCACCGCTATGGTTCCCTTGGAAGGAACAAGGTCCGCCAGTCGGTCAATGATGCGCAGGGGCGCCAGGGCATTGGTCATGATCACGCTGCTGAAGACATCCGGGTCAACCTCGCCAATTGGCAAGGTGGTGGGTCCCGAAATCCCCGCATTGACCAGCAGAAGATCGATCCGCCGGCCATCAAGGCTCTTAGCGAGCGCATCGATGGCGGGCCAATCGGTCGTGTCGAGGGTGATCAGCTCCAACTGATCGCGGTACGTGCTTGAAAGCTCGTCCAGAGCCGACGCCGAACGCACGCTGGCGATAACCCGCCATCCGCGTTTCAGGTGTTCTTCAGCCAAAGCCCGCCCTAATCCGCGGGAGGCGCCAATGAGCAAGAGCGTGGGAATGGGGAAGCCTCCACAAATTGAGGCCTCGACAATAGGGACGTCCGGTGAGCTCCGTCCACACCCTTACCGCGGCGCGAGCGGCCCTCCTTAAGGCCGGGGCTCCGGCGTCGGGAATGGCCACGCGGCGGGCGTGGCCTCAAGGCTATAGCTGCGGACTGAGTGCCCGATGATGATCGACGGCTGTGCGTCCGCCCCCGGGGATGCGGGCTCGTAAGCCCCTGCGTAGGGACCCTCCCAACCTTCGGCGCGCCATGCGCGTTGCGCGTCCTGAAGATCGAGGGGGCCGGCCGCATATAGAATCTCGGCGGCGCGGGTTTCTTTCAGTTCGTCCAGCTTGGCGGTGAGGAGGAAATGTCCCCGGCGCAGGCCTTCCTCATAGGCGTGTTTGTCCTCATGGCCGTCGAACAGGCCCCCTAGCCACGCAACGAAATCCCGGTGTTCGGGGTGGGCGTCCGCGGTGGTCTGATCGACGATCTGGACGTCCGCGCCGAGATTGGCGTTCTTGAGGGCGTCTGACACATTCTGGGCCTCGGCCCGCGTCCGGTACAATGCCGTAAGTGTCCGCTTCATCGATAATCTCCTTCTCATTCCATGGCGGGGTCCGATTCTCAGCGTCGCAATCCGCGCCGCGACCGACCGTCCGCCGATGCAGAATCAACCCGTTAATCCCGCCCCTGTTCCAAGCGGCGCTGGAGGACCTTAAGGGGTGTCAGCGCTAGCGCCCAAGCATTTGGCCCTTGAAGCGGCGGGCGTTTTGCGGCATGGGACGCGGCCCGTTCGGCGCTCCGCTGGAACTCCACCCGTTTGTCCTGATCTAAAGAAGCAGACCCTCGTCATGGCTGTCCCCAAGAGAAAAACCTCCCCCTCGCGGCGGAACATGCGCCGCTCGCACCATGCGCTGGCGGCCAATAGCTATGTCGAGGACAAGGACACGGGCGAATTGCGCCGGCCGCATCACGTCGATCTGAAGACCGGCATCTACAAGGGCCGCCAGATTCTGACGCCCAAGGAAGACTAAACTCCTTATTGGCCTCGGCCCTAGCGCCGGCGCCGCGGCCCGAGAGTCTGAATGACCGAGATTGTCGACATCCTCGCGCGCGAGATTCTGGATAGCCGCGGCAATCCCACTGTGGAAGTGGACGTTACCCTCGACGATGGCGCGATGGGTCGCGCCGCGGTTCCTTCGGGCGCCTCGACCGGCGCGCATGAGGCCGTGGAACTGCGCGACGGCGATCCCGCCCGTTATGGCGGCAAGGGCGTTCTGAAAGCGGTCGG
>PLFA01000112.1:0-19845 GCA_003136615.1 Caulobacteraceae bacterium
GGATGGCCCAGCGCCCCGCCGACCCCGTCGCAGGCCACGCGCCGAGAGCGGACAACCACCAACTCCGGGTCAGGGACAGCGGGAGTGTCGTGGGAGGTCATGAGGATTTCCGGTTTCGCGTAAGGCTTGGCGCTCGCCCCAGCCATATCTAGATAGTCGGGGGTCCGGCGGGGCGTCAATCGACTCCGCCCGGGCCTTAGGAGCCCTATGACCCTTCCCGAATACGCCATCGAGGCGCGAGGTCTCTTCAAGACCTATCCAGCCACCCGCACGACCCCGGCCATGGCCGCGCTCAAGGGCATTGATCTGGCGATCCCGCGCGGCTCGATTTTTGGCCTCCTGGGTCCCAATGGCGCGGGCAAGTCCACCTTCATCAATATTCTGGCCGGCCTCAGCCGCAAGTCCGAGGGGAAGGTCATCATCTGGGGCCGCGATATCGACGTCCGGCCGCGTGACGCCAAGGCCGCCATCGGCGTGGTGCCTCAGGAAATCGCCGCCGACGTGTTTTTCACCCCGCGCGAATCGCTGGAGGTTCAGGCCGGCCTCTATGGCGTCCCCAAATCCGAACGCCGCACCGATATCCTCCTCGCGGCCCTCGGCCTCACCGACAAGGCCGACGCCTATGTGCGCCAGCTTTCGGGCGGCATGAAACGGCGACTGATGGTGGCCAAGGCCATGGTTCACAATCCGCCGATCCTGGTTCTCGACGAGCCGACGGCGGGGGTGGACGTGGAGCTGCGCCGCCAGCTCTGGAACTATGTGGCCTCGCTGAATGCGCTCGGCGTCACGATTGTCCTGACCACCCATTATCTGGAGGAGGCCGAGGCGCTCTGCGACACCATCGCTATCGTCAATCACGGCCGGGTGGTGGCGTCTGAGCCCACGGGACAGCTTCTGCGACGCCTGGACACCCGCACCGTGGTGGTTACGCCGGAAGAGCCACTGTCAGATGCGCCGATGATCGGCGATTTTGACTCCCGACTGCGGTCCAACGGCGATCTGGCCGTGGTCTTCAAGACAGCCGGGGCGAGTGTCGAGCAGGTGCTCAGCCAGGTGCGCGCGGCGGGCGTTCGCATCAAGGACCTGCGGACAGAGGATCCCGACCTGGAAGATGTGTTCCTTGCCCTGACCTATGCGACGGAAACACAGGCGGAGCTGGTCTAGAGCGTCAGAACGCCTGCGAGGTGATCGCCCCGTCGGCGTCGAGGCAAGCGCGCTTCATGCCCTTGGAGTTGAAGGGCATGGCGATCTCGCCGTCCGCCGAGAGGGCGATCAGGCCCCCGTCGCCACCGAGCGCCCCCACCTCGTCCAGCGCCGCCTGAGCCGCCGCAGCCAGGGTCTCCCCGCCGAACCGCATGCGATGGGCGATCTGAGCCGCGACGGCCGCGCGGATGAACATCTCGCCCTCGCCGGTGCACGAGACGGCCACCGTGTCGTCGGCCCAAACCCCCGCGCCGGGAATGGGGCTGTCCCCCACCCGGCCGGGGAGCTTGCAAAATGTCCCGCCGGTGGAGGTTCCCGCGGCCAGGGCGCCGGTTTCGTCGCGCGCCAGACAGCCGACGGTGCCAACCTTGGACCCCGAGGCGGAAATCTCGGTCTCGCTCCACACGGGCGTGAACCAGGCGTCTGGATCGTGGATGGCCTCAAGGCCCCGCGCCGCCGCGAAAGCGGCCGCCCCCGCCCCCGCGAGAAGAACATGCGGCGTGGTATCCATCACCGCCCGCGCCGCCCGGATCGGCGAGGCGAACCCCGCCAGGGCCGCCACCGCCCCGGCCGCGCGGCTCGGCCCGTCCATCAGGCTGGCGTCCAGTTCATAGACCCCGGCGAGATTGGGAGAGGCGCCCCGGCCGGCCACGTAAAGTCCGGACGCCTCCAGTTCCGCGATGGTCTCCACCACGACGTCCAGAGCTGCGGCGCCCGCCGCCAGCCGGTCCCGACCCGCCTCGATCAGGCCACGCATGTGAGCCAACTGCGGCCCATAGTCCCTGTCCGGAAGGGCGCCGGCCCCGCCGTGAAGAACAAGCCTGGCGCGCGATCTTGACATGGGACCCCCTTCTCAACGGACCTTGGGCTCTTCCGCCGCCGGGCGCCTTCCGATAGCGTCCGGCCGCGCCGAACACAAAGAGACGGCGCGTTAAGAGATGAGGAAACGATGAGGGCTCTGTTCAGCAAGTCCGTGGGCGGGCCCGAAAAACTCGTGCTTGAAGAGACCCCCAGCCCCGTCGCGGGGCCGGGCCAGGCCGTGATCGCGGTCAAGGCCTGCGGCGTGAACTACCCGGACGTGCTGATCATCGAGGACAAATACCAATTCAAACCGCCCCGGCCTTTTTCACCCGGCGGCGAGGTGGCGGGCGTCGTGAAATCCCTGGGCGAGGGCGTCAGCGGCGTGAAGATCGGCGACCGGGTTCTGGCCAATAACGCCTTCGGCGGCATGGCCGAGGAGATGGTGGTCGACGCCTCGCGCCTTGTGCCGATTCCGGACGCCATGCCCTTCGATGAGGCCGCCGCCTTCATCATGACCTACGGCACCTCCTATTACGCCCTGAAGGATCGCGGCTTTCTCAAAAGCGGCCAGAGCCTGCTGATCCTCGGCGCGGCGGGGGGCGTGGGGCTCGCGGCGGTGGAGCTGGGAAAGGCCATGGGCGCACGCGTGATCGCCGCGGCCTCTTCGCAGGCCAAGGTCGACCTCGCCAAGGCTCATGGCGCCGATGAGGGCGTGGTCTATCCCGCCGGCCCCTTCGACCGCGATGGCCAGAAGGCCTTGGCGGATCTCTTCAAACAGGCCTGTGGGCCGGGCGGGGCCGATCTCGTTTATGACGGTGTGGGCGGGGACTATGCCGAGGCCGCCTTGAGGTCCATGGCCTGGGAAGGCCGGTTTCTGGTAGTGGGCTTTCCCGCCGGCATTCCCCGCATTCCGCTTAATCTCGCCCTGCTGAAAGGCTGCGACATTGTTGGGGTCTTCTGGGGCGCGGCGGTGGCGCGCGACCCCGCCGGCCACAAGCGCAACGTCGCCGAGCTGATGGAGCTCTATCAGGCCGGCAAGGTGAAACCCTATGTCTCCGAGCGCTTCCCGCTGGAGAGGGGCGCCGAGGCCATCACCCACCTCGCCAGCCGCAAGGCCATGGGCAAGGTAGTCGTCGTGATGGGCGCATAATCTTAGGTTTTAAGGAACGGTAGATGGCGGGACGTCTGGACGGCAAGGTCGCTCTGATCACGGGGGGCTGCTCGGGAATCGGCCTGGGAACGGTGGAGCTCTTCGTGGCCGAGGGAGCCCATGTGGTCGCCGCGGACGTGCAGGACGCCAAGGGCGACATTCTGGAGCGCCGCTTTCCAGACGCGGCGCGCTACATCCACTGCGATGTGACGGTCGAAGCCGATATCGCCGCCGCCTGCGCCCTGGCGGCGAGCGCCTTCGGCGGGCTTGATATTCTCTTCAACAATGCCGGCCATGCCGGATTGCCGGGCGGGGTCGAGGCGATAACCGCGGAGGCCTGGGACGAGGTTTTCGCGCTGCTTGTGCGGGCCACGGCCCTGGGGATGAAGCATGCGCTTCCGCTGATGCGCGCGCGCGGCGGCGGCTCGATCATCAACACCGCGTCAATCGCCGGGCTCCAGGCGGGCTGGGGGCCCTTGGCCTACTCAGCGGCAAAGGCGGCCGTGATCCATCTGAGTCGGTGCGCCGCGGCGGAGCTTTCGCCCCAGAAAATCCGGGTCAACGCCATATGCCCGGGTCTCATCGCCACCTCGATCTTCGGGACGGCGCTGGGTATGGCGCGCGACGGCGCCGATCAGATGGCCGCTCTGATCGCCCAGAACGCCGCCATCGCCCAGCCGATCCCCAAATCGGGCCTGCCTGAAGATATCGCCGCCGCCGCTCTGTATCTGGCCAGCGACGATTCCCGTTTCGTGACCGGAACCCACCTGGTGGTCGATGGGGGCATCACCATTGGCTCCCGTCACGCCTGGGACACCGCCGCGCCGTCGCCCTTCGCCGCCATTTTTGGCGCCAGCGGGGAGGATCTTCAGGCCTCGCTTAGCGCGCGGTCGGGTTAGCCGATGGGCCGATCGATGGATGACGGCGCGACGCCTTTTGGCGTGACCATCCCCTCCAGCGCCCAATCGGGCTATAAAAGGCCCATGGCCGTCGCGGCGAGGATAAACCCGAAGGACTATTTTGCGCCGGACGATTGGCGGCGTCTTTCGGCACGCTCGTCCTGGAGAGGCCTGGCCCTGGTCGCCCATTGCTGGGTGGTGATCGCCGCGGCGACCGTTATGGGTCTTGTCTGGCCCCTGACCCTGCCGCTGGCCATCATGATCATCGGCGCCCGCCAACTGGGTCTCGCCATCCTCATGCACGACGCCGCACACGGCGTTCTGCATCCTGATACCAGGACGAATGACTGGGTGGCCGAATGGCTGTGTGGCGGCGGCGTTCAGGCCTATCGGACCTATCACCTTCAGCATCACAAATACGCCCAGCAGGCGGACGATCCCGACCTCGGCCTTTCGGCGCCGTTTCCGGTCACGCGAAGGTCCCTGCGCCGCAAGATCCTCCGCGACCTTACGGGTCAGACCTGGTTCAAACAGAGGTTCGGGCGCTTGACCACGAAGCTGAAAGCCCGCGCGGCTGGCCAGCCCCTGTTCCCGATCCTTGCCGATGAGATCCGCCGCCAACGCCGCTGGCTGATATTCAATGGTCTGGCGATCCTGGCCTTCAGTCTCGCCGGATATCCCTGGGGATGGTTTCTTCTCTGGCTCGCGCCTCGCGCGACCTGGTTTCAGCTTGTCACGCGCCTGCGCAACATCGCCGAGCATGCGCTGGTCGCAAAGAACGAGCCTGACCCGCTTCGCCACGCCCGGACGACCCATGCCAACCTTGTCGAAAGGGCCCTGATCGCCCCCTATTATGTGAACTATCACAGCGAGCANNTCGCGGATGACAACGGCGCCCGGCTATATCAGCGTTCTGCGCACGGTGACCACGCCCGTCGCGGCTTGACGCCTTGGCCGCGCGGGACTAGAACAAATACAGAACATTTGGGGGCGATAGGGTGCGCGAAACCGGCAAGATCGACTATGTGGAATTCCCCGGCCGGGATTTCGCCGAGATCCGGCGCTTCTACGGTCAGGCCTTCGGCTGGACCTTTCAGGATTATGGGCCGGGCTATACCGCCTTCGAAGGCGAGGGGCTCGACGGCGGGTTCCAGGATATCACGACGGACGACGCGCCTCAGATCCCCTTGGTCATTCTCTATGCTCACGACCTTGAAGCCATGGAGGCGAAGGTGCGCGGCGCCGGCGGCGTGATCACCCGGGGCATTTTCACGTTTCCCGGCGGCCGGCGATTTCATTTTCGCGACCCCTCCGGCAACGAGCTGGGCGTCTGGACAGTCTCCTAAAGGTGAGAGCTCGCACGACATCATGACCTGGGATGAGGTTCGCCAGATCGCCCTCTCATTTCCTGGCGTCGAGGAATCCACATCCTACGGCACGCCAGCCTTCAAGGTGGCCGGAAAATTTCTCACCCGCCTTCGGCCGGAAGATGACAGTCTGGTTCTCGTGGACGTGCCCTTCGATGAGAGGGAAATGCTCATGGAAGCGGACCCCGAGACCTTTCACATCATCCCTCATTATCAGGATTATCCCTCCGTCCTCGCGCGCCTGTCACGCGTGCACCCGGGGAGCCTGGCGAATTTCTTCGAACGTCGTTGGCGGAATGTGGCGCCGCGCAAGCTGGTGAAGGCCTTCGACGCTGGACGCTCTTGACTTCGGCGCGAGGCTCGGGCGCTTCTGCCCCGCGCCGCGATCACCCCGTCGCGCTCACCTCGAAGGTTTCGTCCCACAATGACCGCCGCCTCGCCCTGGACCGCGCCACCCGTGAAATTCGGCCGCAGCTACAGCACCGTCGCCGTGGCGCTGCACTGGATCATCGCCGCCTTGATCGCGGTCCAACTGGGCCTCGGCTGGTACATGAACGAGGTGCTGCCGGATCATTCCCCGGCCCAGGACCAGGTCACGGCGATCCACATTTCGGTGGGCCTCACGCTTCTGCTCGTGGTGGTGGTCCGGATCATCTGGCGCCTGCTCAACCCGCCGCCGCCCCTGCCCGCCGGCTTGGCGCCTTGGGAACGCCTGCTCTCGCGGGCGGTGCATGTGCTCTTCTACGTCCTGATGCTGGTCATTCCGCTCAGCGGGTGGGCTCTGGTGTCCGGGGGTAAGGATCCCATCAGCTTCTGGGGCCTCGCCTGGCCAAAGATACCGGGATTGGCGGCCCTGACCCACCCCCAGCACCATCTGCTGAAACACACCCACGTGTTCATCCTGATCTGGGTGCTTGTCTTGAACTGGGGGCTGCATGTGGCCGGCGCGCTCAAGCACCAGTTTGACGGCAAACCCGTCCTGTGGCGCATGATCCCGTTTCTGAAGCCTAAGGCCTGACGGCGCCGGCGACGCCTGTTCAAGGCGTGACGATCTCGAACCAGAAGTCGAAGCGGTCCAACAAAGCCAAAAGATCGCCCAGCCCGGCCGCGCCCTCTCCGGCAAGACGGCCCTCGCTCAACGCGGATTCCAGGCTGAGACTTCCGGTCACGAGGTCCACCAAGTCGCCCCGGGTCAGGCTCGCCACGGGCCCCGCCGCGCCAATCTTGTGGTGGAGCACGGCGTTTTCCATGGACACAGCAAAGCTTTCGGCCACGTCCGTGAAATGGGCCGTGAAGGCGATCATTGCTTCCCCCGCCTTCTCTCCGTTCAGCCGGACGGCCAGGGATTCTAGCAAAGCGTCCGCGGGCAGCGCCCGAAGCTGACCAAGCGCGCCCTGCCGCGGTTCAGTCGCGGATGGCCTCGGGTTTCTAAGCTCGGCCGCGCCGGTCAAATAGAAGTCGCGCCAAGGCCCGGACTCGGCCTGATAGCCGAGCTGCTCCAAGGCGTCGGCCTGCAGCTCACGGGCCCCCGCGTGGGCGGGATCCGCGAAGACGAGGTGATTCACCACCTCGGCCACCCAGCGATAGTCGCCTTCTGCATAGGCCTCGCGCGCGTTCGCCAAAACGGCGCCCGGACCGCCCGCCAGAGCCACATAGCGCCGCCCCGCCTCGACGGGAGGGTGCGGATGGAGGTGCGCCGGATTGCCGTCGAACCAGCCCAGATAGCGCTGATAGACCGCCTTCGCGTTGTGGCTGAGAGTCCCGTAATAGTCCCGCGCGTGCCACTCGCGCTTGAGGCTTGGAGGCAGCTCCAGAACCTCGGCGATCTCAATGCCCGTCAGGCCGTGATTGGCGAGGCGTAGGGTCTGATCATGGATGAACTTATAGAGGTCGCGCTGCTGGCGGAGAAAGAGGTCGGCCTCGCCTGAGCCCCAGCGCGGCCAATGATGGCTGGCGAAAAGCACCTTTGTTCGGCCCGCGAACATGTCCCGCGCCTCATCCATATAATGGCTCCAGGCCCTGGCGTCCCGCACCTGGGCGCCGCGGGGCGTGTAGATATTGTGCAGATGGCAGGTGCAGTTTTCGGCCATGCAGAGCGCGCCAAAGGCTGGAAAAAAGAAGTTCATCTCCGCCGGGGCTTCTGTATCGGGTGTGACCTAGAAGAGGATTTCCACCCCATCCATCACCAGTGTCTCGCCGGTGGCCGAGATGCTGCGGGTGGGAGGAATGAGACTCACGCTTCCTAGAGAAATAGCCTTGCCCAGCCCGCAATCAATGTGGCCCTTGGGGTCCCTCGGCAGCAGCGAGCCGTACATATATGTCGCCCGCCGGCTCATGGCGTTACCCGCCAGGACATTCTCGCTCACCGCCGCTTTCAGGAAACCCTCGGGCGCGACGATCTCCAGCCCCGTGGCGATGTCCGCCTCGCCAATGACCCCCCGCACACCGCCATAGTGGTCCACGTGGCTATGCGTGTAGACAACCCCGGTCACCGGTTTATCGCCCCGGTGGGCGCGCATCAGCGCCAGAGCGGCGGCGGCCGGCTCGGCGGAAATCAGGGGATCAATGACGATGAAGCCCCGTTCACCCTCGATAAAGGTGATGTTGGAGAGGTCAAATCCTCGCACCTGGTGAATGCCGGGCGTCACCTCGAAAAGGCCGTGGAGGGCGTTCAGCCGCGCCTGCCGCCAGAGGCTGGGATTGGCGCTGTCCGGCGCGGGTTCCTCCAGAAAAGCATAAGGCGCCATGCTCCAGGACCCGCCCACCGCGGCGTCCGGAATGGAGCCAATAAACCCCCGCCGCGCGCGGGCCAGATCAACGCCGTCATCAACGGGCAGGGACGCGGCGACCCGCGACTGAGCCGCCCGCGTTGCGGCTGTTGGCTCCTTGCGGCCGCTCACGCCCACCCACTCCTGGCGCCGAAAATCCAGGCTGCCAGGCGCGTCCCTTGATCGGCCGCCGCCCCGGGTTCGGGGAGCGTCATGATCATCGTGTCCTTCCCCGCCCGCGCCCTATACGGGGCGGCCCCGCTCGTTCTAGAGCGTTCTTTACGCGGCCGCGCGCCGACCCACGCCATGCGGGAAATTCAACGTGTTTGCTGCGGGACGATGGCGTCAGGCTTTCAGCTTTTTCAGCCTCGCCGCACTGGCGTTGGGCATGTGCTTGCAAGGCGAGGCCGCCTCGGCCCAGACGGATGAAATCCAAGTCTATAACGCCGAGATCGCCGCGCCGGGCGTCCTTAACCTGACACTTCATGACAATTACACTCCAGAGGGGCGGCTCACGCCTTCCTTTCCGGCGGGCGTCACGGCGAACCATGATCTCAACGGGGTCCCTGAATTCGGCTACGGCGTGACTGACTGGCTGGAAGCGGGTCTTTACCTGCCTCTTTATAGTGTCCCCGCGCATGGCGGCTTCGAGCTCGACGGCTTCAAGCTGCGCGCCCTCTTCGTCGATCCGCATGCGGCTGATAAAACCTTCTTCTACGGAATCAATTTCGAATTCAGTTTCAACGAAAAGCACTGGGATTCCAGCACATACACGTCGGAGATTCGCCCTATCGTCGGATGGCGGTTTGGCAAGGTTGATCTGATCCTCAACCCGATACTGGACAATTCCTATAAGGGCCTGTCGCGTCTCGATTTCGCGCCCGAGACCCGGATCGACTACAATCTCACCAAGATTTGGGCTGTGGGGCTCGAGGAATATGATGATTTCGGCGAGCTCCGCGATTTCGCGCCCGTGCGCCAGCAATCCCACCAGTTGTTCTGGGTCGTGGACTATAACGGGAAGCCGGTGAACGTGGAGGTCGGGGCGGGCGTGGGGATGACTTCGGGCTCCGACGGCCTGGTCTTGAAGCTCATCCTTTCCAAGGACCTCTGAACCTCAGTCGCCCGTATCATGCTTCCGCCAACGTCCTCGGCCGTGCGGTTTCGGCGGCCCCAAGTTGCGCGGAAGGGTGCGTCGCGGGAGCGCGAGGTCTCGAGAAGCGCATGACCCCATCCTCAAGCTTGCCGAACCGAAACGCCAAGAGATCACGAGCGTAGTTCTGGTAAACCCGCCAGGGCGCCATCGTGCCCTGCTTGGGAAGCCGCGTCAGGGCGCGGCGCACATAGCCGGAGCTGAAATCCAGCCAAGGCGTCGGCTCAATGGGCGCATCGGCGATCGGCCGGCATTCGCTATAGCCATGTCGGTCCATGTGGTTGATCAGGCGGCACAGATACTCCGCCGTGAGGTCCGCCTTCAGGGTCCAGGAGGCGTTGGTGTAGCCGAATGTGGAGGCGAGGTTCGGGACCCCGCTATACATCATGCCCTTGTAGCTGAACGTCTCGGGAAAATGGACGGGGATCCCATCGATAGTGGCCTCCAGACCGCTCATGAGCTGCAAATCCAGCCCCGTGGCGGTGACAATCACGTCCGCCGGAAGCTTCGCGCCGGACTCCAGAATGATCCCGTCCGCGGTGAAGGTCTCGATCCGGTCGGTGACCACCGAGGCTGACCCCGACTTGATGGCCGTGAAGAGATCAGCGTCCGGCACGAGACACAGGCGTTGGTCCCAGGGATTATAGGTCGGGGTGAAATGGGTCCCGACATCATAGTCCGGCCCAAGCTGCGCCTTCACCATGGCGATGATGCCCGCCTTGACGCGTTCTGGCTTCTTGCGGGCCAGGTTGAAGAAATACATGCCGAAGAGGACGTTGCGCCAACGGATAAGCTGATAGGCGAGCATGGCGGGCAGGCGTTTTCGCAGCCGGTTGGCCAGAGCGTCCTCGGCTGGGCGCGAGACGACATAGGTAGGCGAGCGCTGAAGCATGGCGACGTGGGCGGCGGTCTTGGCCATTTCGGGCGCCAGGGTGACCGCCGTGGCGCCGCTGCCGATCACCACCACTTGCTTGCCGGCATAGTCGAGATCAGCCGGCCAGAGCTGCGGGTGAACGATCCGGCCCTGGAACGCCTCCTCGCCGGGGAAAGGCGGACGGTAGCCGGCGGCGTAATTATAATAGCCCGCGCACATATGCAGGAAGTTGCAGGTGGCCTGGTCGGGACGGCGATCCGGTCCCTCCTGATAGTCCACGGTCCATAGGGATGTGGCTGAGTCCCACGCCGCGGCGGTCACCCGACGCTCGAAGCGGATATGCCGGTCTATCCCAAACGCTTGCGCGGTCTCACGCAGATATTTGAGAATCGCGGGGCCGTCGGCGATGGACTTGGCTTCGGTCCAAGGTCGGAAGCTGAAGCCCAGGGTGTACATGTCCGAGTCAGAGCGTATGCCGGGATACCTGAACAGGTCCCAGGTGCCGCCGATGGCCGCCCGAGACTCGAAGATCGCATAGGTCTTCTTGGGGCAACGGGCCTGGAGATGATATCCCGCGCCGATACCGGAAATCCCGGCCCCCACCACAAGGACGTCGAAATGCTCCATCGGCTGGTCTCCCGGACATGACCCGCATCGTTCGCGTGCGACTGATCGCTGATAAGTCTAAACGGCTGGGCGCCACGTGACCATGGCGCCGGCGGGCTCCGCCCTGTCTGACCTCACCGTGCCTAAGCCCCTGGCGCCAGGGCTCTATATCGTCGCCACGCCCATCGGGAATCTGCGGGATATCACCCTAAGGGCCCTGGATGTGCTGGCCGGCGCGGACCTAGTGCTGTGTGAAGACACGCGGGTGGGCGGCAAGCTCCTCGCGGCCCACGGAATCTCCGCCAAGCTCGAGCGGTATGACGAGCACGCCGCCGCGCGGGCGCGGCCGATGATCCTGGCGCGCCTTGCCGCCGGCGCGCGGATCGCCCTCACCTCCGACGCGGGGACGCCGCTGATTTCGGACCCCGGTTACCGGCTGGTACGCGAGGCGGCGGCTCAGGGCGTCGCGGTCATGCCGATCCCCGGTCCGTCGGCGCTCCTGGCGGGACTGACGGTTTCGGGTTTGCCGACGGACCGTTTCCTCTTCGCCGGATTTCCGCCGCCGAAATCCGCGGCGCGCCGCCAGGTCTTTGAGGAGCTGCGGGCCATACCGGCCGCCCTGATCTTTTATGAGAGCGGCCCGCGCCTGGCGGGGAGCCTCACGGACATGGCGGAGGTCTTTGGGGCTCGCGAGGCCGCTGTGGCGCGGGAGCTGACCAAGATTCACGAGACGGTCCTGCGCGGCGCCTTGGCCGATCTCGCATCTGATCCCCGCCTGGATACCCCCCGGGGCGAGATCGTCGTCATCGTCGGGCCGCCCGCCGCGCGGATCGCCACCAGGGATGAATCCGAGACGGCCCTGCGCGAGGCCGTGGCCCGGCTCGGCCCTTCCGCCGGCGCCGCGGAGGTCGCCCGCGCATTGGGTCTGCCCCGCCGGGACCTCTATTCCCGGGCGCTCGCGCTAAAAACGGAGAGCCCGTGAAGGCTACAAAGGTCCGTCAGGGCGTCCGCAACAGGCGCGCCGGGAGGCGCAGCGAATTTCTCTGCGCCTTGTGGTTGATGGCGAAGGGCTATCAGCTCCTGGGCTTTCGCCTGCGCACCTCTCAGGCCGAAATCGATCTCCTGGCGCTCAAGAAGGGCGTCGTCGCGGTGGTTGAGGTCAAGCGTCGGCGCACCCTGGGCGAAGCCATCGAGGCGGTCAGCTACGCCCAAAGGCGCCGGCTCGAGGCCGCGGCCCGGGCGATTGGGGCGCGGCGCCCTGATCTGGCGGGCAAGCCCGTCCGGCTGGACCTGATCGCCCTCGCGCCTGGACGACTTCCCCGCCATATACCGGACGCGTGGCGGGACGCCTGAGGGGCTTCCATCCGCATCGGGGTTTAACGGGGACACGCCATGCCGCTCGAGATCGCTGTTCAGATGGATCCCGTTGAGCGGATCAACATCGAGACCGACACCACCTTCCTCCTGATGATGGAAGCCCAATCCCGGGGCCACGTCCTATGGGTCTATGGGCCCGAGCGCCTGGCCATGGAGGACGGACGCGTCTTTGCCCGGGGCCGACCCATCGTCTTGCGGCCAACACTTGGCGATCACGCCACGCTTGGCCCTTGGGAAACGCGGGATATCGCCACCATGGATGTGGTGCTGATGCGCCAGGATCCGCCCTTCGACATGGCCTATATCACCGCCGCCCACATGCTTGAGCGCGTGCACCCGGCAACCCTGGTGGTGAACAATCCGGCCGAGGTCCGCAGCGCGCCCGAAAAGATCTTCGTTACCGATTTCCCGGGCCTACAGCCGCCCACCCTCATCACCAGCGACGCCGAGGCCATCCATGATTTCCGCGCCCGTCATGGCGATATGGTGCTCAAGCCCCTNNCTGCTCGAACTGCATGCCATGATCGGACGCGAGGCGGTCATCGCCCAGAAGTTCATTCCCGCCGTTTCGGCGGGCGACAAACGCATCCTGCTGGTGGACGGCGCGCCCGCCGGGGCGATCAATCGTATTCCCGCCAAGAACCAGGTCCGCTCTAACCTCGCCAGGGGCGGCCGCGCCGAGGCGGTGGGACTGACCGCCCGCGATGAGGAGATCTGCCGCATTATCGGCCCGGAGCTGAAGCGGCGGGGGCTGCTTTTCGTCGGCATCGACGTGATCGGCGATTATCTCACGGAGATCAATGTCACCTCGCCCACCGGCGCACAGCAGCTCAAGCGCTTCGGCGGCCCGGACGTGGCCGTGACCCTCTGGGACCGTATCGAGGCCATTCGCGGCGCGGGCTAAAAGCGCGTTGGGACCAATGCCCGGTCCGCGCGCCAAAGTTCGTGTTTTGTTCTTGAATTCTCCGCCGTGTTAGGCGCATTCTCGCGGCTGTGTTCGGCAGGCTGGGAGGCGCGCGTGGCGTCGCGGGTTGTGACGGTGGCCTTCGAGGGTGTCGAAGCCCGGCGGGTGGAGGTGGAGGTTCAGCGCGTCGCCGCTGGCCAATCGGCCTTCGTGGTGGTCGGTCTGGCGGACAAGGCCGTGGGTGAGGCGCGCGAGCGGGTCCGGGCGGCGTTCGCGGGTTTGGGTCTGGCGCTTCCCCATGGGCGTGTGGTGGCCAATCTCGCCCCCGCGGATATGCCCAAGGAGGGCAACCATTTCGACCTCCCGATCGCCCTGGCCCTGATGAGCGCCATGGGCATTATCCCGCAAGATGCTCTCGACGGGTGGGCGGCCATCGGCGAGCTCAATCTCAATGGGGGCATCGCGGCGGTCGCTGGGGCTCTTCCGGCCGCTGTAGCCGCAGGAGCCCTGGGCCTTGGCCTGATCTGCCCCGAGGCGTGCGGACCGGAGGCGGCTTGGGCCGGGGAGACGGCCATCCTCGCGCCCCGCTCGCTGATCGCCCTGGTGAATCACTTTCGCGGCACCCAGGTGCTCAGCGCGCCCAAGCCCGGGCCAATGATTGATGGCGCGGTGGGTCCTGATCTCAAGGAAGTCAAAGGCCAGGAGAACGCCAAGCGGGCTCTGGAGATCGCCGCCGCCGGCGGACATAACCTACTATATGTGGGTCCGCCCGGTTCAGGAAAGTCCATGTTGGCCCAGCGCCTGGCTGGCCTCCTGCCGCCCCTCACCGCCCGTGAGCTTCTTGAAACCTCGCTTGTCCATTCAGTGGCCGGCTTGATCGCCAAAGGCGCCCTGACCCGCGCGCGCCCCTTCCGCGCACCCCATCATTCCGCCACCATGGCCGCCCTCACGGGGGGCGGCGTGCGGGTGCGGCCGGGCGAGGTGTCTCTTGCGCACAATGGCGTGCTTTTCCTCGACGAATTGCCGGAGTTTAGCGCCCAGGCCTTGGATAGCCTGCGCCAACCTCTGGAAAGAGACGAAGTCATCGTTGCGCGGGCCAACGCCCATGTCCGCTATCCCGCCCGCGTGCAGCTTGTGGCGGCGATGAACCCCTGTCGGTGCGGCCAAGGCGGCCTTGGGCGGGGAGCGTGCGGAAAGGCGCCTCGTTGCCAACAGACCTATCAGGGTCGCGTTTCGGGCCCCTTACTTGATCGCATCGATCTGGCCGTGGACGTGCCCCCCGTCACCGCCGCCGATCTCGCCCTGCCCCCTCCCTCCGAGGGAACTGCCGAGGTGGCGGCCCGGGTGGCCGCCGCGCGCGCCATGGCCGCCGACCGTGCTGAAAGGGCGGGTGATGGCGGCTCACCACTCAATGCCCGTGCCGAGGGAGCCTGGTTGGAGACTATCGCCGGCCTCGACGCCCCGGCCAAGGCCCTGCTCACCAAGGCGGCGGAGGCCAATGCTCTCACCGCCCGGGGCTGGACCCGCACGCTTCGATTGGCGCGCACCATCGCCGATCTGGAGGGGGCGGGGGCGGTGCGTCGCGTGCATGTCGCCGAGGCCCTGATCTATCGGCGGATCGCCCCGACGAGCTCGCCAGCCCTGTCTCCCGGGGTCGCCGCGCCGCGCGCGCGGGTCTTTGGGTGGTAAATACCGGGCGCCCGGCATGAGCGCGCCCGCGCCCCGCAAAATCCTGCATATTGATATGGACGCCTTCTTTGCGTCAGTGGAACAACGCGATGAGCCGAGCCTCAAGGGCCAGCCCGTCGCCGTGGGCCATGGCGCAGCGCGCGGCGTGGTCGCCGCGGCCAGTTACGAGGCGAGGGCCTTTGGGGTGCGCTCGGCCATGGCGTCCACCACCGCCCTGGCCCTTTGTCCGAGGCTGATCTTTGTGAAGCCAAGGTTCGAGGTCTATCGCGCCGTCTCGCGACAAATTCACACGATCTTCGCTGACTACGCCGAACTTATTGAGCCTCTGTCCCTGGATGAGGCCTATCTGGATATCACCGATAATCGGCGCGGCCTGCCCTCGGCCTCCGCCACAGCGCGGGAAATCCGCGCGCGCATCTTCGCCGAAACTGGTCTGACCGCGTCGGCGGGGGTGTCCTATAACAAGCTCCTGGCCAAGCTCGCCTCGGACTATCGCAAGCCCAATGGGCAGTTTGTCATTCCGCCCGAGGCGGGGGCGGATTTCGTGGCCGGCTTGCCGGTGGCGCGGTTTCACGGGGTGGGGCCGGTCACCGCGGCCCGCATGCGGAGCCTGGGTATCCTCACCGGGACGGATCTGCGCGCACGTGATCTCGCTTGGCTGACGTCTCATTTTGGCAAGGCGGGCGCTTGGTACCACGCTCTGGCCCGCGGCGAGGATGAACGGCCCGTTCGCTCAGACCGCGCCCGCAAATCATCTGGCTCCGAAACCACATTCGCGCGAGACCTGACGGACGCCCAAGATATTGAAGCCGGTGTTCTTGCCATGGCCGAGGACGTCTGGTCTTGGTGCGCCCGCGCCCGCGCTTTTGGCCGCACGGTGACCGTGAAGGTGAAGTTCGCGAATTTTCGGATTGTGACGCGGCGCCGCACTGTCGCGCGCGAGATCGCTGACCCCGGTGCCCTACGCAGTCTGAGCCTTGGCTTGGTGCGCACGCTTCTGCCGGTCAGCCAGGGCGTACGCCTGGTGGGCGTCACGGTTTCGGGCTTTGGGCCGGTTCGAACCGCGCCGCCGCTGGCTCAACTTGCGCTGGACCTCAGCCGCCCTTCAGGGCCGTCACGAGCGCCGCCACATTCTCAGGCGGCGTCTGCGGCGTGATGCCGTGACCCAGATTGAAGATGTGGGGCGAGCCGCGGAAGTCCTCCACCACCCGGCGGGTCTCTTGGGCTAGGGCCTCGCCGCCACAGATCAGTAATTGAGGGTCCAGATTGCCTTGCAGGGGCATGCCCGCGGGGGCCTCACGACGGGCGAAATGTGCCGGGGTCTGGGTGTCGACGCCCAGGGCGGTCACGCCGGTCTCCCGGGCATAGCGGCCGATCAGGGCGCCGGCGCCACGCGGAAAACCGATGATCGGCGCCGTGACACCCAGCGCCCGCAGTCGCGTCACCAGGGCCTGGGTGGGTTTCAGGATCGCCTGTTCAAACAAGGGCTCCGGCAGGCCTTCTGACCAGCTTTCAAATATCTGCAGGCAGTTGGCGCCGGCTTGGATCTGGGCCGCGAGATGTTGCGCAGCCGCCTCCACCAACACTTCGAGAATGGCGTGCATATCCGCCGGACGCTGGTAGGCGAAGCGTCGGCAGCGGTCCTTATCGCCGCCCTCGCCCTGGATCATGTAGGTCGCCACGGTCCAGGGACCCCCGGCAAAGCCTATCAAAGTGATTTTGGGATCAAGCTCCGCGCGCACACGGGCAATGGCTTCATAGACGGGGCCGAGGGCCCCGACCACCTTGCCGGGATCGCCAAGCGCCGGGAGAGGGCCGTCCAGCAGGGGCTCCAGCCTCGGCCCCTCTCCCTCCACGAACCACACCTTGCGGCCGAGGCCATCGGGCACCACCAGGATATCCGAAAATATGATCGCGGCGTCGAGATCGAACCGGCGCAAAGGCTGCAGCGTGACTTCCACCGCCAGATCCGGGGTGTAGCAGAAATGCATGAAATCCTTGGCCTTGCTCCTCACGGCCCGATATTCGGGGAGATAGCGACCGGCCTGACGCATGATCCAGACGGGAGGCGGATCGACGCGTTCGCCGGCCAGCACCCGGAGCATCGCCTTATCCGCCATTCCTCGCGCCCCCAAAGGTCTCGTTGATCCGCACCGTCTAGACTGCCCGATGCGTGGCGGCAAACGCCGCTCAAAAGCGCGTGTCCCGAAAGGGAAAAGTCGCTATCGTTCATCGACACATTTTGATTAACGAGGAATTTGCGGCCTTATGCGGCATGGCGCGACATTGGGAGACACCCTGCATGCCCAAGGGCATGACGCAGCGGGCGCGCGCGCCTTGGCGAGGGTCATTGAAGCTTTGGCGGGCGCCGCCCGTGAACTCGCCGAGGTCATCGCGACTCCCGCCGCCGGCGAATCTCTGGGCGCCCGGGTCGGCAGCGACAACAGCGACGGCGATCAGCAGAGAAAGCTTGACCTCGTGGCGGAGGAGATCTGTCGCGAGGCTTTACGCGGCGCGGGTGTCGGGCCGTATCTGTCCGAGGAAACCGAAGGCCCCCTGACGCTTGACCCCGCAGGGTCCTTGGCCGTGGCCATAGACCCGCTGGACGGCTCCTCCAATATCGAGGTGAATGGCGTTATCGGCACGATTTTCTCCATCCTGCCCGCGCCGGAGTCGGCGAAGGCTGACCCCGAGGTCGCCTTCACTCAGACAGGTCGCGCGCAAATCGCGGCCGGCTTCTTCATGTACGGCCCCCAGACCCGTCTGGTCCTGACGGTGGGCGCCGGCGTCGACGTCTACGCCCTTGATCGCGCCAGCGGGGCGTTTCGACTTGTGGAAAGCGGGGTCCGAATCCCCTCGGGCGGCGCGGAATATGCGGTAAACGCTTCCAATCGTCGCTATTGGCGCGAGCCGGTACGTCGTTACATCGACGACTGTTGCCTGGGAGCCGACGGGCCACGCGGCGCCAATTTCAATATGCGCTGGAACGGCTCCATGGTGGCCGACGCTTATCGCGTGCTCACTCGGGGAGGCCTGTTTCTCTATCCCGCCGATAGCCGCCGGGGCTATGAACATGGCCGCCTTCGGCTTCTCTATGAGGCTAGCCCTGTGGCGTTTCTCACCGAACAGGCTGGCGGCGCCGCCATCGACGGCCAGGATCCAATACTTGATATTCCACCCAGCCGCCCTCACGCGAGGACGCCGGTCATTTTCGGGGATGCCGACGAGGTCGAGATTCTCCATCAAAATCATCTGGTCACCTCCACCACGCCCCGTGACGCGCGCACGCGCCTGGGGGCGGCGGTCTGAACAAGGCCAAGCCATGAGCGCCAATAGCCTCGTTATCTCGCCCTCGATCCTTGCCGCGGATTTTTCGCGCCTGGGCGAAGAGGTTCGCGATGTGGTGCAGGCTGGGGCGGACTGGATCCATATGGACGTGATGGATGGCCACTTCGTGCCCAATATCACGATTGGCCCTGACGTTCTGAAAGGTCTGCGGCGGTGGACCGACCGGCCGTTTGACGTGCACCTTATGATTTCGCCCGTGGATCTGTATCTTGAGGCCTTCGCCAAAGCGGGGGCGGATCTGATCACCGCCCATATGGAAGCGGGGCCGCATATACACCGCACGCTGCAGGCGATCAGGGCGCTCGGCAAAAAGGTTGGCGTGACTCTCAACCCTGGCACCTCCGTGAGTCTTCTCGAGCCTGTTATCGGCATGGTGGATCTGGTGCTGGTGATGTCCGTGAATCCCGGCTTTGGGGGACAGGCCTTCATTCCCGAGGCGGTGGACCGGGTGAGAGCGATCCGCGCCATGGCCCGGGGCAAGGCCCTGCGCATCGAAGTGGACGGCGGGGTCGGCGCCGAGAATGCCGGGCTCTTGGCCGCCGCAGGGGCGGACACCTTTGTGGCGGGGTCGGCTGTCTTCAAGGGTGGGGCGTCGGTCTATGCCGCCAATATCGAAGCCATCCGCGCCGCGGCGCGTCAGGGCGCCAAGGCCGCGACCCTGCCGGAGCTTCCCGTGGAGGCTTGAGCGGCGGCGGCGATTCCAAGACGCCAATTCCAAGACGCCAATTCCAAGAGGGGCGCGAGACGTCTAAAGCAGTCTCATGTCCCAGAAAGAGACCCCGGGGGAAGCCTTTAAGCGCGCCTTGGCGAATGCGGCGCGCTCCCTGGCCGAGCAGCCTGATCTGGAAGTGGTCTTCTCTGGCGACGGTCCCAGCCTCCAGGGTCACAAGGCCATATTGCCCCATCCGCCGCGCGAGCTTTCGGGGCCCGAAACGACCCGGATACGGGGCCTCGCCGATCAGATGGCCCTGCGGGTCGCCCACCATGACGCGGGGGTTCACGGTCGCGCCAAGCCGACCTCCGTGGACGGCGCGCAGGTCTATGACGCCCTGGAGCAGGCCCGCATCGAGGCCATTGGCGCAAATGCCCTGGCGGGCGTGAAGGATAACCTCGCGGCGGTCTGGGAGCACGCGGCCCAACGAAAAGGTATGAACCACGTCACCGATCCGGCCGCGGCGCCCGTCGCGGATGTGGTTGCGCTGCTGGCCCGTGAGCGTCTCACCGGATCACCTCCGCCCCAGGCCGCCCGAGCCCTGGTGGACTCCCTGCGCGCCGAGATCGAAGCCAAGGCAGGGCCGGCGCTGGACCGCCTTTGCGAGGCCATGGATGACCAGAAATCCTTCGGCCGTCTGGCCCGGGCGGTCGTGCGTGATCTCTCCATGGGCGATGACGTTTCGAATGCGGCGGACCAGGACTCCGAGGATGAGGACAAAGAGGAAGGCGAAGCCGAGGCCTCCAATGACGGTCAGAGCCAAGAGGAAGATCCGTCTCCGTCCTCAGACTCCTCTGACGACGGGGAGGAGAGCGCCCGGGAGTCTGAGAGCGCCGAGACCCAAGCGACGTCCGCCGATGAGGACGAAAGCGCCGAGTCCGTGGATGAAGAACTCGATATGTCCGAGGGGGACAAACCCGCGCGCCCCGACATTCGTGACTCAGGCCGTCCGGAGCCCGCCTACAGGGTCTACACCACCGGCCATGACGAGATC
>PLFA01000112.1:19864-22140 GCA_003136615.1 Caulobacteraceae bacterium
TGGAGTTTCGATCTCGAGGAGGGGATGCTCGACGTCGCGCGGTTGACTCGGGTGATCATCGATCCCACGGCGCCCCTGTCCTTCAAGCAGGAACAGGACACGGAGTTTCGCGACACCGTGGTCAGCCTGCTGATCGACAATTCCGGCTCCATGCGTGGCCGGCCGATCATGGTGGCGGCCGTGTGCGCCGATATTCTTGCCCGCACCCTGGAGCGTTGCGGGGTCAAGGTGGAAATCCTGGGCTTCACCACCCGGGCCTGGAANNCTCAATGATCTGCGCCACATCATCTACAAATCCGCCGACGCGCCCTGGCGGCGGGCGCGAAAGAACCTTGGCCTGATGATGCGAGAGGGTCTCTTGAAGGAAAACATCGACGGCGAAGCTCTGATGTGGGCCCACCAGCGCCTGATTGGCCGCCCGGAGCAACGCCGTATCCTGATGGTCATTTCCGACGGCGCGCCGGTGGATGACAGCACACTGTCGGTCAATTCCGGCCACTATCTCGAGAGGCACCTGCGACGAGTGATCGGGGAGATCGAAACTCGTTCTCCCGTAGAACTGATCGCCATCGGCATAGGACATGATGTCACGCGCTATTATCGCCGGGCCGTGACCATCGTGGACGTTGAGCAGCTGGGCGGCGCCATGACCGAGCAGCTCGCCGCCTTGTTCGAGGAAGAACCCCGCGCGGTCGCCCGCGGCGCCGGGCCGCTTCTCGAGCCGCCGACGAGCCTTGTCGGCGGTCCCGCGCCCCGCGCCAGTCCCACCAGGCGCGGAATGGTTCCCGCGGCGTGACGCCGGCTTGCCTCGCCGACCAGAGGGAGGCCGCGCGCCGCCGTCTGCCCCGCATGCTCTTCGACTATATCGACGGCGGCTCCTATGCCGAACGGACCCTGGCGGCCAACGTGGCGGACTTCGCGGCGGTTCGCCTCCGCCAGCGCGTCCTCAAGGATGTTTCCGCCCTTTCCCTATCCACGACCATCTTCGGCCAGACCCTGTCCATGCCCGTGGCGCTTGCCCCGGTGGGGCTGGCGGGCCTCTATGCGCGACGGGGCGAAGTGCAAGCGGCCAAGGCCGCTCAGGCCGCCGGCCTACCCTTCAGCCTCTCGACCATGGGTGTGGCGAGCGCCGCCGAAGTCGCGCGGGCCGTAACCCCGCCTTGGTATCAGCTCTATATGATCCGCGACCGTGGCTTCATGAGCGAGCTTTTGGCTCGGGTTCGGGAGGTCGGCTGCCCCGTGCTCCTTCTCACTGTCGATCTGCCCGTCCCGGGCGCGCGCTATCGTGACGTGCGCAATGGCATGACGGATGACAGCCTTGGCGCGCGGACCCGTCAGGCTCTCGATGGCCTCGCGCACCCCGCCTGGCTTTGGGATGTCCGGTTGCGGGGCGGGTCTTGGGCGCTGGGAAACCTCGCGGGCGCCGGCGGCGGCCTGACCCGCCTCACCCAGTTCTGGGGCTGGATCGGGCGCCAGTTCGACCCCTCCATGACCTGGAAGGACATCGCGTGGGTTCGCGACCGCTGGCCAGGCCCGCTCGTGGTCAAGGGCGTCCTGGATTCGGAAGACGCCCGCGCGGCCCGAGCCGTCGGAGTCGATGGGCTCGTCGTGTCAAATCACGGGGGGCGTCAACTCGACAGCACGCCCTCGGCGATCAGGGCCCTGCCCGCCGTGGTCGACGCCGTGGGCGCGGATCTAACCGTGCTCATGGATGGCGGCGTTCGCTCGGGCCTTGACGTGCTCAAGGCGCTTAGCCTCGGGGCCAAGGCCTGTCTCATTGGCCGCGCCTGGGCCTGGGCGTTGGGCGGCGGCGGCGAGGCGGGCGTCGTCCAGATGCTCGCGCGGCTGCGACAGGAGCTTCGCATGGCCATGTCCCTGACCGGATGCGTGGACGTCAACGAGGCTGGACCACACTTGTTGTCTCATATCTAAGGGTTGAGGCCCTCAGGGGCCGAGGACGCATTGGGCCAGGCCATCGCGCGCCACTGTCCCCGAGCGCGCCTCAATGCTGCCGGAGCGGCGGCGCACATAGGGCCCGGGCTTGGCGGCCTTCCATTTGAGGGGGTCGGGAAGGATCGCAGCCAGCCGCCCGGCCTCGGCGGGGCTTAAGCCCCGGGCTGAGACCCCGAAATAGTGCTGCGAAGCCGCCTCGACGCCATAGATCCCCGGGCCCATCTCGATGGTGTTGAGATAGACCTCCATGATCCGCCGCTTGCCCCAGATTTCCTCGATGAGCACGGTGAAGACCGCCTCGATCCCCTTGCGCACCCAGGACC
>PLFA01000150.1 GCA_003136615.1 Caulobacteraceae bacterium
CCCTTCGCCAAAGAACCCTTCGCAAGAGAAACCAAGCGCCGTTCCCTCCAAGTCCGCGCGGGAGAAGGAGGATCGGCTCGCCGCCGCCTTGAGAGCGAATTTGCGACGCCGCAAGGCCCCGTCCCGCGCCGGCTTGTCGCGCGGACCGGACCCTGGTCCGGAACACGACTAGACGCTGAGCTATTTTCTGAAATCCACAAAGCCCGGCTCAGCCGGGCTCCGCTAAGGGGCCGTATGGACAGGATCGCGATCACCGGCGGCGCCCGGCTCTCGGGCGAGATCGCGATCAGCGGCGCCAAGAACTCGGCGATCAAGCTTATGGCCGCCAGCCTGCTCACCGACGAGCCGCTGCGTCTGACCAATATGCCGCGTCTGGCCGATACGCGCTTTCTGGGCGCGTTGCTACGTCGCCTGGGAACAGACGTGCAGGAGATCGACGGCGAATCTGCATCGGAAACGGTTCTGCGCACACAGGAGATTGTCAGCGCCTTCGCGCCTTATGATCTGGTCCGCCAGATGCGCGCATCGTTCAATGTGCTGGGGCCCCTGCTGGCGAGGTCGGGCCACGCCAAGGTCAGCCTCCCCGGCGGCTGCGAGATCGGCGCTCGGCCGGTTGATCTGCACCTCATGGCGCTGAGGGCCCTGGGCGCGCAGATCGAGCTGCACGAAGGTTATGTCTATGCCCAGGCGCCCCGGGGCCTTACCGGCGCGCGGATCGAATTCCCCTTAAGCTCCGTGGGGGCCACGGAGCACGCCCTCCTGGCCTGTGTTCTGGCGCGGGGCGAGACTGAACTCGTGGGCGCGGCGCGCGAGCCCGAGATCGTCGATCTGGCCGCCTGTCTGAACGCCATGGGCGCCAAGGTGGAAGGGGCGGGGACAGACAGAATTGTCGTGACCGGCGTGGCGCGCCTTTCGGGCGCGACCTATGCCGTGGCCCCCGACCGCATCGAGACGGGCACCTATGCCCTGGCCGCCGCCATGGCCGGGGGTGAGGTGCGCCTGACCCATACCCGGGCCGATCTCATCGAATCCCTCTTGAGCAAGATGGAGCAGGCGGGCGTGGAAATCGAGCGGCGCAATGACGGACTGACCGTCAAACGCAACGGTGCGCGGCTTTCGCCCGTTGATATCGAGACCGGCACCTTTCCGGGTTTCGCCACCGATCTGCAGGCGCAGTTCATGGCCCTTATGACTCTGGCCGACGGGGAGAGCGTGGTGCGCGAGACGATCTTCGAAAACCGCTTCATGCATGTTCCCGAAATGGCCCGACTGGGGGCCGACATCACCGTCTCGGGCGGCGAAGCGCGGGTGCGGGGCGTCGCGCGCCTAGAGGGCGCCCAGGTCATGGCCACGGATTTGCGGGCCTCCGTGGGCCTGGTTATCGCCGCCCTGGCCGCGCAGGGGGAGACGATTGTGGACCGCGTCTACCACCTTGATCGTGGCTTCGAACGGCTGGAACAGAAGCTCTCCGCCTGCGGCGCTCAGGTGCGCCGCCTTTCCGACCGGGAGGGAGCGTCTTGACCGACCAGGGCGCTATCCAGCCCCTTCGGCTTTTGGCCATGGATTCGGATGACCTTGAGATTATGTCGGCGGCATTGCAGGACGCCGTCACCAAGATCGGGGATATTTCGTGGGAATCCGCCGCGGGACGCCTGACCATCGCCTTTAACCGCCTCACTTGGGAGACCGCCGAAAAGCCGAAGGCGCGGGTGCGCGCGGCGATTCAGCTCGGCTGCGTCTTGCGGGTCCGCTCCCGCAATCTTCGCCCGGCCGCCCCCGACGCCGTGCTGCAGCTCCTGGCTGTGACGTTTGAACCGGGCGAGGCGCCGGGCGGGCGTGTGACTTTCGCCTTCGCCGATGGCGGGGATCTGGCCGCGGAGGTGGAATGTGTGGACGCGGCCCTGGCCGATGTCTCTGAGCCTTGGGCCTCGGCGCGAAAACCCGAGCACGATGGGGCGGACTTTGATGGGACCTAAGGGGCCAGACCTCTTTTTTGCTTGAGTTTGCGCCCAGGGCGCCGCTCAAGGCGGCCATGCGCCGGTTCGACGTCTCGTCCCAGGATTTTCCCGAAGCCTTTGCCGCGTTCCTGGATGAGCCGCGGGGCGCTCAAGGTGATGTGGAGCGCGCGGTGGCGGAAATCGTTGACGCGGTGCGCCGTGAGGGGGCGGACGCCCTGCTGCGCCTGTCCCGCCAATTCGACCGCGTGGAAACTCGCCTTAAGGATTTGGCCGTCTCGCAAGCCGAGATCGACGCCGGAGCGGCCGCTTGTCCGCCTGAAGTGCGCGAGGCCATCGCCTTCGCCGCCCGCCGGATTGCGGCCTATCATCAGCGCCTGTCGCCGAGCGATGGCGGCTTTACGGATGCAGAGGGCGTGGAGTTGGCCTGGCGCTGGACGCCTTTGGACGCCGTGGGGATCTATGTGCCGGGCGGTCGCGCAGCCTATCCCTCCACCGTGCTGATGAATGCCGTGCCGGCGCGCATTGCCGGGGTGGGGCGCATCGCTATGGTGACGCCCCCCGGCGGGGTGAAGCCCGCGGTCCTCGCCGCCGCCAAGGAAGCGGGGGTCACCGAGATCTGGCGGGTGGGCGGCGCCCAGGCCATCGCGGCCCTCGCCTATGGAGCCGGGCCAATCCGCCCGGTGGACAAGATCGTGGGGCCNNCTGGCGGGTCCCTCCGAGGTGGTGGTGGTGGCTGACAGCGCCAATGACCCGGCCTGGATCGCCGCCGATCTGCTCGCCCAGGCCGAACACGATCCCGACGCGCAGTCCATCCTCATCACCGACGATCCGGCCTTTGGAGAGGCGGTGGCCCGGGCGGTCGAGGCCGAATTGGCCAGCCTTCCCACGGCAAGGGACGCGGCGGCTTCGTGGGCGGATCACGGCGCCATTATTATCTGCCCATTGAGCCAAGCCCCTGTCCTGGTCGACCAGATCGCCCCTGAACACGTGGAATTCGCGGTGGAAGCCCCGCGGGAGATGGCGGCGCGGGTGCGGCATGCCGGGGCGATCTTCCTGGGTCGGCATACCCCCGAGGCCATTGGAGACTATGTGGCCGGCTCCAACCATGTCCTGCCCACCAGCCGGGCGGCCCGCTTCTCGTCGGGCCTTTCCACCACGGACTTCCAGAAGCGCACCTCGATCCTCAGCTGCACGCCGGAGGCCCTGGCCGCGCTCGCGCCCGCCGCCCTGGCGCTGTCCGGCGCCGAGGGTTTGGCTGGTCACGGCTTGTCGATCAGTCTGCGCACGAATAGGCGCTGACGGGCCGCCCGCATCGTCCCTCCGCGCGAGGGACGACGGAAAGGGATGCCGGACGGGCGCGCAAGCGGCTAGATAGGGGCCGATGGCCAGCGATCCTCACCGTTTGCAGTCCGTGCGGCTCGACGACGAGTCCCTCGCGGCGGTGTCGCGCGATCAGGAGCAGGAGCGCCAGATCGCCATCTTCGATCTGCTGGAGGACAACCACTTCGCGCCGGAGGGCGCGGCGGGCGGGCCCTACGACCTCCTGATCTCCCTCGTGGAGGGCCGTTTGGCGCTCGACATAACCGGCCCCGACTTCCAGCGCCGGCACATCCTTTCCCTCTCGCCGTTCAAGACCGTGGCGCGGGACTACAGGATGATCTGCGAGAGCTATTACGACGCCATTCGCAACGCGACACCTGCCCGGATCGAGGCCTTGGATATGGGCCGCCGGGGCCTGCACAATGAGGGTTCGGAACTCTTGAAAGCCCGCCTTGAGGGCAAGATCGAGATCGACCAGGACACCGCGCGGCGGCTCTTCAC
>PLFA01000086.1:0-5617 GCA_003136615.1 Caulobacteraceae bacterium
AGGGATCGCGGGTCCAGTCCGCGCGCTTGGCCTCCACCACGTCGATGTGCGCCAGAAGGAGCATCGGCTTGGCGCCGGGATCGGAGCCATGAAGAATCGCCACAAGCCCCCCTTCCTTGGGGTGGCCGGGGCCCGCGAAAGGATGAAGGTCGGCGGCGGGAAACCCGGCCGCCTTGAGGCGATCGGCCATCTTGGCCGCGGCCAGGGTGCAGTCGCCGTCTGAAAGTTCGGTCTTTGTCTCGACGAGCTCTTGGTAGAGGGCGCGGAACGCCAACTGGTCGGGCCGTAGCGGCGCGGGGGCTGGCGGTGGCATGGGGGGCGGCAGCGCGGGCGTTGGCGGGGTCTGCGCGATCACCAGGGCAGGCGCGACCAGAGCCGCCAACAGCGCCAGACCGAAAAGATGTCTCATGAAGCCCTCACGGTGCGTGTTTGACCCTCTCGATAAGGCGCCCGCCGCCATAGGCCAATGGTCGTCGCATGGCGCCGTTAATTTGCCTTGGTCATGGCGCCACAACGGCAATAGACCCGCGAAAATGAGAACAATCAGCAATATTTCCGTGTCAAAACAGTTTTGCAGGGATGGTTTGCCATGAGGTCGTATCCACGATGAACGTCTCCACGCTTCGCGCCTTCGGCTTTGCTCTGATCCTGGCGGCGCCTGCCGTGGGATCGGCACAGGACGCACCCCCCGCGCCCCCGACGTCGGTCGGCCCGACTGGCGCGCATCATTGGGGGCACGGCCCCATGCCGCAGGGACGATGGTCGCCCGAGGGCCGGCATCTGAAGGCCATTCACGACATTTTAGGAATCAAGCCCGATCAGGAGGCGGCGTTTCAGGCCTATGCCAGCGCCCTGCATCCGCAAACACCCGCACCCGGCGCGCCGGCGCGTGATTGGCCTGATCACAAGGCCCTCGCCGCCATGACCACGCCCGAGCGCCTCGACCTGATGTCTCAACGAATCGACGCCCGTGAAGCCAAGATGCATGCGCGTTTTGAACGCGTGGCGGCAGCGACCAAGACCTTCTATGCCGCGCTCACCCCCGAGCAAAAGCGCATCATGGATAGCCTGCCGGAGCTTGGTCATGGCGAGGGCCATGGTTGGGACCATAAGGGCGGGATGGGACACATGCATGGCGGCCCGGGTCCCATGGGCACGCCCCCGCACCCTCCGCAGACTGGCGCTGGCGCTGGCGAATAGGCGTCAGTCCATCAGTTCTGGGTGAGGTACTCATATGCCTCGCCCAGCGGCGTCTATGGCCGAGCCGCATTGGGGCCCTTTTTGATGAAACCAGCCTATTTCGGCCGCGTGTGATCTCTCAATCGACCGCGAAGGCTGGCGGGAGGCTCTTGCTCATCAGGATAAGCGGGACGGCGCCGATATCGGTCTCAGAGATGACACGCTCAATCTCCTGATAGCCGCAGGCTCGATAAAGAGGCTCGCCTGAGAGGGTGGCCATGAGCTGGACGGCGCGGAATCCTTCGGCGGCCGCCGCCGCTTCGCAGAGCTTAAGGATCATGCGGCCGACACCCTGACGGGCGAAATCGGGGCGCGTATACATGGCCCTCACCCTGGCGGGGTCAGTGGCGGGGTCCAGAAGCGCGGCGTTGCGAAGGGCGACGCTGTGATCGCCGCCATAAAGGGTGGCCCGCCGGCTCCAGCCGCCGCAACCGGCGATCTGGCCGCGCGTCTCGATCACGAAATAGGTGCGATCAGCGACGAGTTGGGTGTCGAGGCCCATGACCTGGCGGCTGGCGGCGATCTCCTCCGGGCTCAGAAAACCCTTCTGCAATTCGCCGATCGCGAGATCCATGATGACGGCGAGGGCCGCGAGGTCCGCTTCCGTGGCCAGTCGGCTTTCGAACGGCGCCGCCACGATCTGATCCGCGCTCCTAAAAGAAAAGGCCACCCAGGCCGGATGGCCTGGGTGGCGGAATAGGCTTGGTCGATAAGGCGAGCTATTCGCTGAAGGCGTAGCCGTGGGCTGCCGCCCAGCCGTGCCAGTCACTGACCACCGTTCCGGTGAGCAAAATCCCGATACCCCCGGCGAGGGGCGTCAGAACGGCGAACCACCAGGCCCAGCGGTGAATGGATTCCATGCTGGCGTTGAAGCCCATGGTCCAGCGCCAAAAGAGGGCGGCCCGTTCCGATGCCGTGCCTCGGTCGGTAATCTGCTCAAGCTCCCGGTCGCCGCCGTAACGGCTGACCGCGAGGATCGTCGCCCCGTGCATGGCGAATAGCAGGACCGAGCCGTAAAGGAAGGCGATCGAGAAGCAGTGGAAGGGATTGTAGAAGAGATTGCCGTAGCGGATCGAGAAGGACCCCACCCAGTCAAGGTGCGGGAAGATCCCGAAGGGCACGGCCTCGCTCCAGCTGCCCATGAGGATCGGGCGGATAAAGCCCAGTACCAGGATCAACCAGAGGGCCCCCGCGAAGGCCCAGGCCGTATGGGTTCCCAGGCCCAGGGCCCTGGCCCGCGTGTAGCTCCTCACGAACCACAGCAGGAGGCCCGAGGTCATGAAGAAGCCGGCCATCAGCCACCAACCGCCTTCGGCCAGAGGCGGGAAGATGGTCAGCCCATATTCCGGCGAGGGCGGTTGGAGGGAGAGCCAGGGCAGCTGGCGCAGGAACTCGCCTGGATTCCAGCCCACCGAAGCCCACATGTTGAGACCAATGATCTCGAAGGCGATGAAGATGCAGATCGTCGCGGCGACGCCGGTGAAGCCCAGATAGATGGGTCCGATCTGGGCGTTGCCGATGAGACCCAAGAGCCTGGAGAACCAGGGCTTCCCGTCGCGGCTAAAATCGCCAGCCGGAAGGGCCACCCCGAGCTCCGCGGGGCCGCGGACCTGAATTTGCGTGAAGATATTTTGATAGGTCGCCATTTTTCGCTCTCCCTCAGCCCCAAATCGGCAGGTTACGCCACCAGTTCCACCACTCGGGCCAGCCCTGAGACCAGACGGGACCGCTGATGACGATGCAGACCGCGCTGAAGAAGACCGCCGCCAGGGCGAGGAACAGGCCCACGCGGTGGATCCCCAGGGTGCCGACTGAGTAGCCGATGATGTCCCGGAAGAAGGTGTCTTCGTGTTCAGGCGTCTTCATGGCCTGGCCCTTGCCGGGATTGGCCGCGGACAGGATCAGGGATCCGTGCAGGGCCAGGGCGAGGGTCGTGGTGAAGAACAGTGACACCGCGATCATATGCGCGGGATTGTAGTGGAAATTCACATATTGGTAGCCGGTGTTGGACACCCATTCGAGGTGGCTGAAGATTCCGTAGGGGAACGCATATCCCCAGGCGCCCAGCAGCACGGGCCTGACCACCTCAAGGGTGAAATAGGCCAGGATCGCGAAGCCGAAGGCCACCGGCACATGAACACCGATGCCGAGCTTGCGAGCAATTTCGACCTCACGCAGAGCCCAGGAGCCGAAAGACCCCATGGCGCAGACCGTCACGGCCTGCCAAAGCCCGCCCTCCATGAGCGGGGCCAGCGTCAGTCCATAACTCACATCCGGGGGGGCGATATTGATCCGCCAGATATCCCAGGTTGGGCCCTGCGAGGCCCCGTAGACGATGAGGGCTGTTCCCAGAACCGAGAAGAAGGCCGCCGTGACTCCGAAGAAGCCCACATAGAACGGCCCCACCCAAAAATCGAAGAGGTCGCCGCCGATGAGCGTTCCTCCGCGTACGCGATATTTTCGCTCAAAGCTTAAAAGGGCCATGGGGCCATCTCCTGACTAGGCTGTTCCCAGGTGGGTTTGCGAGGTTGTTAAGATTCAAAGGTAGGATACGGGTCTGCCCCGACCGTGATCGGAACGCGCCCGTATCCCCCATTTTGAACCGGTCTCGCGGCGGTCGCGTCTACCCGGCCTTGACCGGCGACTTGGCCGGATCGAGGTTGAGCATCTGCGCCGAAGCGGTTGCCGGATGCTTCACGCCCGGACCTTCGATCCAGTTGAAGCGTGACGTGCTGAGCAAGATAAAGTGAATTATCAGGGCCAGCACAAACAAGAAAACCGACAACGCAACAAGAACGCGCCTCGGATCAAAAAGAAGCCAAATTCTCCACATGGTTGTGTCTCCCCTTTACGCGAAGTGGGCCAGGGCCATTTGGCCGGCCACTTTCGCTGTGTTGGTGAGTTCAGCATAACCATGGATGGAGGGCAGCCAGGGCCGCCAGTACCATACAAGGATATGCGCCACGATCGCGACCGCCGTGAAGAGCAGGAAGCTCCCCACGAAGATCCTGTGGAACTCTTTGGCTTCTGCCTCTGTGAGGCCCGTTAAACTACCTTCTGCCATTACTTCTCCTCCAGTCACGCCGTTGCTCATCCGTTTGAGGGACTGCGCTTCCAGCGCCATCAGTCGCGACGACCATCATCGTGACTTCGTTTTGGAGAAGCTTGTGACCCCCCCAAATTGCGATCGGGAGCCCTATGATCGTCATGCGACCTGGCCCTCCATCACTCCCGCATGGGCGCGGTCGAGATGATCGCGCGACACGCGCGCCTCCCCTGCCAAGCGAGCATTACGTTCAGCCGCGTCCCGCAGACGCTTGGCGGCGGAAATTCTGACGAGCACGGGCTGCGCGTCCACCAGACGATCGAGAGCAGCCTTGGCGTCCGCATGCCATTCGAGTTCGGCATGGCGCCGGGCGGGCGTCGCCTGCGCCTTGTCCATCTCCGTCCCGAGGGGGATCATGTGGAAGAGGGCGTCGAAGAGCGCGTTACAGACTTCCTGGATGAGGTAGGTCGCGCCCGAATAGCCCATGAAGGGCGTTCCGATGTGCCGACGGATCACCGCGCCCGGGAATGACGCCGGGATGTAACAGGACCGCCCGCCGCATTCGGCCAGATACATGCGCTCATTGACGCTGCCGAACAGGATCAGCGGCGGGGTCTCGCGGATGGCCTTCCGGACGGCGGCGTTATCAGGTTTCACCCCGGCGGAGCGGTGGAAGGAAAAGGCGCAGGGAAGCCCCATGTCGTCTTCAAGGAAGTGGCGTACGCCCCGGGCATAGGTTTCATTGGCGACAATCGCGAAGCTCGCCGTGCCGAAGAAATCCTGGGTGACCGAACGCCAAAGGTCCCAGATGGGCTTCAGGGTCGTATGCTTCTCGCGCTCGATGAAGGGCTCAGGGTCCAACCCGAGCATGGCGCCAAGGGTGCGCAGAAAGCTGGTCGTGGACTCCACGCCAATAGGCGCTTGCAGATAGGGACGCTCCAGCTTTTCGCAGAGCTGTCGGCCGAATTCCCTGTAGAGGCAGATATTGACCTCGGCGTCGGCAAGCTTTCGCACATCCGCCAGATGGCTGCCGAGAGGGAAGACCAGATTGACCCGGGCGCCGATGCCCTCCACCAAGCGGCGGATTTCAGCCAGGTCCGAAGGCAGATTGAACATGCCATAGATCGGGCCGATGATATTGACGCTCGGCGCCTCGCCGGGCTTGCGAGGCCGCGGCGGCACGGACTTTTTCGAGCCGAACTGCGTCCAAAGCCATGTCAGGGCGCGGTTGGCGCTCTGCCACTGGTCTTCATCGATGGTGCGCGGCAGGAAGCGCTGAATATTGGTGCCTGCTGGCGTCACGCCGCCGCCAATCATCTCGGCGATGGAGCC
>PLFA01000086.1:5672-23073 GCA_003136615.1 Caulobacteraceae bacterium
ATGGCGGTGAAGGCGTAGACCGCGCCCCAATAGCCGCCCGCCCTGTCGTGATCGAGGATCAGGGTCACGTCCCGACCGCCTCTTCCTGGGCCCGCAGGGCGGCCATGGTCTTGGCGTAACGGGCCTTGAACTCGGGGCGGTCAATGGGAAGGTCTTCCCACACGCCGGTGGCGTGGCCAGTGCCCACGCCCTCGAAGAAGGCGCTCATGCGGTCGAACCGGCTCCGATTGCCAAGGGCGGTGTTGATCACCTGGGCGAGGGCTCCGGCGCCTGCGGGGCCCATGAGCGGGCGGGCGGAGATCAGGTTGGTGAAATAGAGAGCGGGGATCGACCGCTCCTTGGCGTATTGGACGACGGGCGTGGTGCCGATGGCCAGGTCCGGGCCGAACGCCTTGATCGCCGCGATGTCTTGCTCGAGCGAGGCGCGATAGGTGACCTTCACGCCGTGCGCTTCCAGCCAATCGCGATCCGGCTCCGACCAGGGCGTGCGGGGGCAGGCGGTTCCCACATAAGGCACCTCCGCGCCGCTTTCGATCAGCAGTCTGGCGACCAGCAGTTCGGAGCCCTCATAGCCGCTGACGGTGATGCGCCCCTTGATTGGCGCGCCGGCCAGGGCGCTGGTGATGGCGGGCAAGACCGCGTTCTTGGCGGCGTCCACCTTCTCGCGCGAGACGCCGCAGGCCTCGCCGATGGCTGTGAGCCACGCGGCGGTCCCGTCGCGGCCTACCGGGGCGGACCCGACGATGCTCCGGCCCGCGGCGGTGAATTCGCGCACCGTGGCGGTGTAGAAAGGGTGGATTGCGGCGACCGCCGCGCAGTCGAGAGCCGCATAGAGCTCCCGCCATTCGCGCGTGGGAACCACGGGTCCCGCGGCAAGACCCATNNAGCATGGCTCCGGCCAGCACGTCCTTGGCCTCGGCGTGGGTCGGCACGCCAAAACCCGGCACATCTATGCCGATGATCCGAACGCCGTTAATCTCTTTTGGCAAGAGCTGAAGCGGTACGCCCGACGCAGTTGGGACGCACAGATTGGTGACGATCACCGTGTCATAGAGCGCCGGGTCGGCGAGCTGAAAAACAGCCTCGCGGATATCTTCGAAGAGCTTGCCGGTGACCAGAGTTTCGGAATTGAACGGCACATAGCCGACAGTCCGCCGCGCGCCGTAAAAGTGCGACGTGAAGGTGAGGCCGTAAACGCAGCATGCTGATCCGGAGAGGATCGTGGCTGTGCGCCTCATCCGGAGGCCGACGCGAAGGGAGCCGAAGGCGGGGCACATGCTCTGAGGCTGATCATGCGGGCCCTGGGGATAATCCTCCGCATAGCGATCAAGGATCTCGGACTTGCCGGCCTTCCCAGCGGCCTCGCGCATTTTGTCGGCCCCGGCATGACAGCCCGCGCCCTCGGTCACGGCCTCTCCGCCGGACGGGGCCGGATCGTCGTGGGCGTTTGGCCCGCCGCGGTGGATCGTGTGGTCCATCCGCTAGACGGCGTCGTAAATGACTTCGAGGGAGGCCTTCTCGGCGAAGGCGACGCCGCGCATGTCCGCCTGGGACGCGGGCGTCAGCACATAGCTCGCGCCGGTTTGGTCGGCGGAAAAGAGGCCGAGCAAGCCATCCTGGGTGAGGGGCTTCGGTCGCACCGGGAGAGCCTCGGCCACGTTCTGAGCCAGGGCCTCGAAAAGGCCGCCCCACCGGTCTCCGGGGATGCCGATGATCTGGTAATTGGCGGACTTGCGCCGGATATCCTCGTCCGCCGGGATCGCGGCCAAAACGGGGATGCCCACCGCCTCGGCGAAGGCCTCCGCCTCGCCCGTGCCGTCATCCTTGTTGATGACCATGCCGGCCACGCCAACATTGCCGCCCAGCTTGCGGAANNACATCGCCCAGAAAATCGAGGAGAACATAGTCGAAGCCCCAGTCGTGGAACCCGAGTTTTTCCAACAGCTCAAATCCGTGAATGATTCCGCGGCCGCCGCAGCCGCGCCCGACCTCAGGCCCGCCAAGCTCCATGGCGAAGACGCCGTCGCGGGTGAAGCAGACATCCTCGATGCGAACCTCCTCGCCGGCCAGCTTCTTGCGGGCGGAGGTCTCGATAATCGTTGGGCAAGATTTGCCGCCGAAAAGCAGGGATGTCGTGTCGGACTTGGGATCACAGCCGATGAGCAGCACGCGCTTGCCCTGCTGTGCCATCATGTAGCTGAGGTTCGAGAGGGCGAAGCTCTTCCCGCTGCCACCCTTGCCATAGATGGCGATGACCTGCGTTTCTTTGGTGACCTCACCGGTATGGACCGGAGCGGGCTCGATAGCCGCTTCCTTCCGCAGGGCGAGGGTGTCGATCAGAGTTACGCCCATTTGGCCTTCCCGGCACTTTATCGGAACGTGTGAGCCACGCCCGTTGTGTCAACTTATTTGGACGCTCCAACATGTCAATCAAAATGTACGTTTTGCGCTTAAGCAGCTGCTGACCAGTCCAGCGCCATCTTCAGGCAGGTCGGGTCAGTGAAGGCGACCCGATAGGCTTCATCGGCGTCGGCCGCGGCGAAGCGATGAGTGATTAAGCCCTCCAGGCCGAGGGTCTCCGTGGCGATAAGGTCCAGGGTGACGGCGAGATCCTCGGGGGCCCACTCGGCGGCGATACGCAACCGGGCCTCGCGCATGAAAGCCGGCGGAAAATCGAAGCTCAGGGGCTGGTCATAGAAGCCGGCCAAGACAATTTCCCCGCCTCGCGCGAGTCGGCTGATCAATTCACCGAGCAGCTTAGAGTCGCCGCTGACGTCGTATATGGCGCGGTAGTCGCGGCGGGTGTCCGCTTCTGGCGCGATCACCTCATAGCCCAGGCCGCCCCCCGCCCGGATCGGATTGGTTTCCCAGACGGTCGGCGGCGGACCGCCGGCAATCACGGCGAGCCTAGCCAAAAGGCGGCCGAGCACGCCATGTCCGATGATAAGATCAGGCGCCGCCCCAGCGCCCCCCGCGATGGCGTGTTGGGCCGTCGCCGCGAGAGCGATCAAGACGCCGCGTTCGGCCAGGGCCTTGGCGATCCCCACGACCCGGGCGCTGGGCGCCACCAGGCGACGGGCGGCGCCGCCGAAGAGGCCACGTACATCCACGAAACCCGCCGAGCCCGGAACGAAAACTGTTTCGCCGATCCGCCCGCGCGCGGACGCCCCCGCGTCCACCACACGGCCGACAGACTCATAGCCGGGCACCAAGGGATAGCCGAGGCCGGGAAAGGGGGGCATGCGCCCGCTCCAGAGGAGGCGCTCCGTCCCCGTGCTGATGCCGCTCCAGGCGATCTCCACCAAAAGGTCGGTATCTCCAAGCGGCTTAAGCTCGACCTTGCGCAGGGCGATTCGCCCAGGCTCCTCCAGAACGACGGCGAGACTATCCAAGGGTACGCATCCTCATCTGCAGGAAATTTCTGATCACGGCCGCGCGACGATCACACGGAGCAGGCTCGGCGTGCGGGTCCTGAGCAGCCGAGTGCGCCGAAAGCCCGCCTCCCGCATCATGTCCATGATCCGCCGAGGCGTCCGCGCCCGCCCCCGCCCCATGGCCAGGAGGTAGAAGCCGAAATAGGCGTCGGCGATTCGATCAGCCCTGGGGGCTGCTGACATGGGCTCGGCCACCAGCAACGCGCCGTCCGCGGGGAGGGCCTCGCGCGCGGACCGCAAAAGCCGCGCCACGCCCGTGTCATCATGATCATGCAGAATCCGCACCAGGGTGATCAGGTCCGCGCCGGAAGGAAGAGGATCTGTGAGGAAATCNNCGCCTGTTCGGTGACGGCGGGAAGGTCGAACAGGGTGAGATGAAGCTTCGGGGCATGGGCCCCGGCGAGGCTGAGAAACGCTCCGCTGCCTCCGCCCACATCCATCAGTCGGCGATGGCGACGCAGGGGATAGGCTTTGAAGATATCCGCCGCCACCGTGGGCTGAGTGGCCGCCATGAGGGCGGAATAGGCGCGCACGCTCTCGGCGTCCGCCGTCTTGGGCGCCGCCGCCGTCGCATAGGGCCAGAACGNNGTCCGCATAGAGGCGATGATGGTGCGTGATCATCTGGGCGAGGCCCGGATTGCCCAGGAGGGCCGCGCCATCTGACCCAAGGGCATAGCGTGAAGGGCCCAGGGGCTCGGCGAGGCCCAGAGCCGCCGCCGCGGCAAGAAGTCGGTCCGCCGAGTCCAGGGGCAGGTCTAGCTGTTGGGCCAGGTTGGCTGGCGTCAACGGTCCCTTGGCGAGAACCTCCAGCAGACCCAGACGCACGCAGGCGTCCAAAGTCTGGGAATAGATGAAGCCCGCCACCAGATCGAAGAGGCTGGTCACCCGGCGCAAGGCCACCCCTCGCGTCAGGGGGAAATCGAGGGCGGCGCGGTGAAATCGCGGGTCAGCAAGCCACCGGTTGCGCAGGGCGATCCAGCCCTCGCGCCAGGACCCCGCCATCACAACCCCTTCAGGGCTTGATAACGTTTGATCGAAACGTCTGAATCAAGCTCGCACTTTGAGTTTAAAGCAGGATTCAAATTTTTGACGACGCCATCAAAAATCATCCCGCTTTAGGCGGCGCTGCGCGCGAGATGCTTGGGCGCGAGACGCGTGGCCTGCATAGCCACCAGGTCTCGAAGGTCCTTAGCCCCGTCGCAGTCTGGGATCGCGGCCACGGCCTCTTCCACCAGGGCGCCCAGCCGCGCATAGGCGCCCTTGACGCCCAGTTCCGCCACCAGACTTGGCCGCTGTAAGGCCGCGTCGCGTCCGGTCGGTTTGCCAGCTTCCACCTCGCCGGACACGGCGTCAAGAAGGTCGTCAGCCACCTGATAGGCGCCGCCTAGCTTTTCGCCCAGCCGTCGCCAGGGATGGGGATCGCCGCCCGACGCCACCGCGCCGGACATGGTGGCGGCCACGAACAAGGCGCCTGTCTTAGACTGGTGGTAAAGTTCCACGGGCGTGAAGGGCTCACTCTCCCAGGCCTGGCCAGCAACGATCCCGCCCGGCATCCCCACGCCGCGACACACCGTGGTCAGGAGCGGCGCCAGACGCGCGGGCGCCTGAGCCCCTGCCTGGGCAAGCGCGCCAAAGGCCATGACGATCATGGCGTCTCCCGCCAGAACGGCCAGGGGCTCGCCGAAGGCCATGTGCACCGAGGGCTTGCCGCGACGCGTGGCGGCGTCGTCAAAACAGGGCAGGTCGTCGTGAACGAGGGATGCGCAGTGCAGCAGCTCCACCGCCACCGCAGCGGCGTCCGCCAAGGGAATATTGTCGCCACCGCAGGCCTTGGCCACCGCCAAGCAGAGCTGGGGCCTGATCCGCGCGCCACCCGAAAATACCGCGTGCCGCACCGCCGCCGCCAGCCTTGGCGGCGCATGACCGTCCTCCGCCCGCGTCAGCACGGCTTCCAGAGCGGCCTCGATCCTCAACGCCACTGTCATGGGCGCGCATCCCAAAATGTCGATCCTGGCGCCGCGGGAATTCGCGCGTCACGATCAGACTGTCAGGCAAGTTAGACACATGATAGCGTCTAGTGCAACGGACAATGGATATGTGAATTTGGCGGCGGAGCGGGTTATTGTCGTGGGCGCGGGGATCGGCGGTCTCAGCTGCGCGATAGATCTGGCGCGGTCTGGACTCGCCGTCACAGTCGTGGAGCGCGCCGCGGCTTGCGGCGGCAAGATGCGCGAGATTATGGTCGATGGTCGGGCCATCGACGCGGGCCCGACGGTTTTCACCCTTCGTTGGGTCTTCGACGAACTGTTCGCGGATGCTGGCGCCGACCTGGACGCGGCCCTCACCTTGCATCCATTGGACACGCTTGCCCACCATGTCTGGCCCGACGAGGCCCGCCTTGACCTCTTTGCCGATCGCGAACGGTCGGCCGAGGCTATCGGCGCCTTTGCCGGCAAGACCGAGGCGGCCGGATATCGCGCCTTTCACGCCGAGGCCAANNGTGGGGCTGGCGGGGCGGTTCGGCCTCGGCGGCGCGATGGACCTCTTCAAGCTCCGGCCCTTTGACACGCTTTGGCGGGCGCTTGGCGACCACTTCCAGAACCCGCGCCTACGCCAACTGTTTGGCCGCTACGCCACCTATTGCGGCTCCTCACCCTTTCAGGCGCCCGCTACCCTCATGTTGGTGGCGCATGTAGAGCAGGCTGGCGTGTGGCGCGTCGAGGGCGGCATGGCGCGCCTCGCGAGCGCACTTGAAACCCTGGCGCGCGGTCTGGGCGTGAATTTTCGTCTTTCTTCCGAGGTCGCGACGATCACGATCCAGAATGGTCGCGCGGCGGGCGTCCAATTGGCGGGTGGCGAGGAGATCGCCGCCGACGCCGTCGTGGTGAATGCCGATCCCGCCGCGCTGTCGAGCGGGGCGCTCGGTCTGGGCGTCGCGCGCCGGGCGCCCCCGGCGGCCCCCCGCTCACTCTCGGCGGTGACATGGGGGCTGGTCGCCCAGGCGCCGACTGCGGACCTTGCCCACCACAATGTGCTGTTTTCCGACGATTACCCGGCTGAGTTTGATGATATTTTCCGCAAGGGTCGTCTCCCCCTGTCGCCGACCATCTATGTCTGCGCCCAGGATCGTCACGAGACGCCCGGGTCGCCGTCAGGTCCGGAGCCCTTGGCCGAATGCTTTCTGGTCCTGATCAACGCCCCGGCTCGCGGAGATCAGGCGCCCCTATCCTCAGAGGAGATGACGTCATGCCAATCCGAGGTCTTCGGTCGTCTTCGACGGATGGGGCTGGAGGTCGGAGATACGACGCCCTTAGGGTTAACGACCCCAGCGACGTTCAACGCGCTCTTTCCAGCCACGGGGGGCGCGCTTTACGGTCAGGCGACTCACGGGTGGAAGGCGGCCTTCGATCGGCCAGGGGCGCGGACGCGGCTTCCAGGTCTCTATCTGGCGGGGGGCGGGACTCATCCGGGGGCGGGAGTCCCCATGGCGGCGCTTTCGGGGCGATTGGCGGCGAGGTGTCTGATGGCGGACCGCGCTTCGATGTTCCCGTGGCGCCGGGGGGCTATGCTTGGTGGTATGTCGACGCCCTGAGCGCGGATGGCCAATATGGCCTGACCGTCATCGCCTTCATCGGCAGCGTCTTTTCGCCTTATTACGCCTGGGCCGGACGGCGTGACCCTCTCAACCACTGCGCGGTCAATGTGGCCCTCTATGGGCCGGCAGGTAACCGTTGGGCCATGACCGAGCGCGGACGCGGCGCCCTCCGGCGGGATGTCTCGCATCTCACCATCGGGCCAAGCTCGCTTGCCTGGGATGGCGAGTGCCTGACCCTTCAGATCGAGGAGGCGACCGCGCCGATCCCTTCACGCCTCAGAGGGACCATCCGGCTGCGCCCGCGGGCTTTAAGCGGTTGGACTTTTGCCTTGGACGCGCCGCGGCGGCATCTTTGGCGCCCCATCGCCCCCCGAGCGGATGTCGAGGTGACGCTAGATCGTCCCACCCTCTCCTGGCGCGGCGAAGGCTATTTCGACACCAATAGGGGCGAAGAGCCGCTTGAGGAGGCCTTTCGAGACTGGACCTGGTCCCGGGGCCATACAGACAAGGAGACCCTGCTCTTCTACGACGTGACCCGGCGGGCTGGGGATTCGATGGGGCTGGCGCTGCGCGTCGGCCCCGGGGGCGAGATAGACGCCGTGGAGGCGCCGCCGCTGAGCCCTTTGCCGTCCACCTTCTGGCGCGTGGCCAGGCCCGTGCGCGCCGATGGCGGAGAGCCGCCAAGGCTTTTGCGGACTCTGGAGGACGCGCCCTTCTATTCGCGATCGGATGTGGCGGCGCGCCAGAATGGTCAGATGGCGCGGATCATCCACGAAAGCCTCGATCTGACCCGCCTCGCCTCGCCCGTCGTGAAGGCGATGCTACCCTTCCGGATGCCCCGAAAGTTCTGGTGAGCCACCATTGGTCGGGACCGGCGGTTGGGGCGGCGGCGCACCCTTGTCCTTTCTGACAGACCAGAACTCCCAGGCGCCCCAGGCCAGGGCCGCGAAATCGAAGAATAGAAACGCCACGAAGAGGAGCGTGTTCGGCTTCATGATCGGGCCAACTCCCGTCTTGGCGTTACGCCTCTAGCGGATAGCGCCAGGAGCCCGATCCCGGCGCGCCAGGACGGTGAAGAGGCCGAGCGTCCAGGCGAGGTCCGACTCCAGGGTGTGGCGGCTCGGACGGTTGGCCCAGACGCAGGGGGCAGGCTCGCTCATCACAGCCTCGACCAGGAATCGGGTCTCGGCCAGAGCCCGGCCGGCTGGGCTGACAGGTTCGGAACGCCGCGCGCATCTGAAGGAACGGGCCACCAGCAAGGCTTTGCGCCAGGGTGAGGTCGAGGCGCGGGTCGTGACCGAGTCCAGCCTCCGCCGCCGGACCTCAAGACCAATCTCGGCATAGATATGGCGGGCCGCGAAAATGGCCGGCCGGAAGCGCGCATCCAGATTGGCGATCCCCGCGTCGGCGCGCTCATAGAGGGCGTCCGCGCTTGCCAGGACCCGGTCGATCACCTGGGCCAGTCGCGCATCGAAAGCCGGCGCCGCGAGCCAGGCCTCCGGGTCCAATCCCGCCTCCCGCATCCAGGCGCGGGGCAAATAGAGACGGCCCAGCCGGGCGTCCTCGCCCACATCCCGCGCGATGTTGGTCAGTTGCATCGCCGCGCCCAAATCACAGGCCCGCGCCACCAGGGCGGGAGTCCGCGCGCCCATCAGCACCGCCATCATGGCGCCCACCGACCCCGCCACGCGTGCGGCATAGGCGTGGAGATCGTCCAGGGTTTCATAGATCCTGCCGTTCACATCCCAGGCCAGCCCCTCCAGGAGAGCATCCAGGAGGGCGCGCGGCAGGGTGAACCGGCGCACAGTGTCGGCCAAGGCGCGCTCCACAGGATCGGCGTCCGGGCGTCCAGAATAGACGCGATCAAGACGGGCTCGCAGTCGGTCAACCGCCTCGCCTTCGCCGCCCTCCAAGTCCACCGCGTCATCGGAGAGCCGGCAAAAGCCGTAGAGCGCATAGGCGCCGTCGCGCACAGTCTTGGGCAGCAGCAGGGACGCTGTGTGGAACGAGCGTGAGCCAACCCGGATCATCTCCCGGCAGGCGGCCCGATCCGCCGCTGTGGCGAAGTCAGCCTCTGACAAGGGTGGCGGCCTCCGGAACCAGGGAGTCAAGAATGCGCGCTGAGGAGAGCACGCCGGGGAGGCCCGCGCCGGGCTGTGTCCCCGCGCCCACCAGATAGAGGCCCTTGATGTCCTCGCTGCGGTTATTGGGCCTGAACCAGGCGCTCTGGGTGAGTGTCGGGGCGAGGCTGAAGGCGGCTCCCTTATAGGAGCAATAGCGATCTTGGAAATCCAGCGGCGTCGTGACCCGCGAGGAGATAATCTCTCCCCCGAGACCTGGCAGTACAGTCTCCGCCAACCGCCGCTCGATGGCCTGACGATACGGTTCAGCCCGGTTAGCCCAGTCGATATCGGCGTCGAGGTGCGGCACGGGCGAGAGGACATAAAAGGCGTCGCAGCCGGGAGGCGCCAGGGAGGGATCGGTGGCCGTGGGGCGATGCAGATAGAGGCTCATATCCTCCGCCAGGGGGCGGCTGCGGAAGATATCGCCCACCAGTCCCTTGTAACGCGGGCCCAGGACAATGGTGTGGTGGTCCACATCTTCATATTTCCGACGGGTGCCGAAGTACCAGACAAAGAGACTCATGGAATAGCGGGCCTTCTCCAGCCTTCGGTTGGTCCAGCGGCGACGGTGCTCTGGCGGGATCAACTCGCGATATGTAAAGGCGGAATCCGCGTTGGAAACCACGATGTCGGCGCTCAAGGTTTCTCCCGACGCCAGCCGCACGCCCCGCGCCGCGCCCGCCTCGATGAGGACCTCGGTGACCTCGGCGCCCAGACAGATCTCGCCGCCCTGACCCTTGATCAGGTCGACGATGCCGGCCACCAGGGCGCCCGTGCCGCCCATGGGGAAGTGCACGCCCCAGCGGCCCTCGAAATGTGAGATCAGGCAATAGACGGCTGTGGTGTCAAAGGGGTTTCCGCCCACGAAAAGGGGATGGAAGCTGAGCGCAATCCGCAAGCGCTCGTCCTTCACGAACCGTGACACCAGTCCATAGACACTGTGATGTCCGCCGAGCCGCAGCAGAGCCGGCGCATGGCGCGCCAGATCGCCCAAAGACATAAAGGGCACATGCCCCAGCTTCTCGAAGCCCAGCTCGCAGATCGCCGCGCTGCGGGCCATGAAGCGATCAAAGCCCGCGAGGTCGCCGGGCGCGAGACGGCTCACCTCCGCGCGCAGGGCCTCTGTCCCGGCATGGCGGTCAAAGTGCGCGCCGTCGTGAAACAGCATCCGGTAGAAGGGATCGACCCGGCGCAGATCAATATCGTCCGACATCTCGCGACCGCAGAGCCGCCAGAGATCCTCGAAGAGCTGCGGGGCAGTGACGATGGTCGGCCCGGCGTCAAAGGTAAACCCATCCTGGCGGTGGACGCAGGCCCGGCCGCCGGGCTGTTCCAGGCGCTCCAGAACGCTGACCCTATAGCCCTTGGCGCCAAGCCGCACCGCCGCCGCGAGACCCCCAAAGCCGCTGCCGATGACCACGGCGTGAGGCCGAGGATCACCCGCGCGGGTGTCAAGGGGATGCGCGCCAGGACGTGTCAACATGGTTGGACAGATGAGCGGATCGGGGGCGGGAATGCAAGGGCGGCGGCGGGGGAAGCTTGGGCTTTTTGTCTGAAATCGCTGCGGCCGACCTGGATAACGGCGCGCAAGCAGGCGCGCCGACGACTTGACCTTATGACCGAAAAGCGCGGCTAGATGTCCCGAGGCTGAGGGGGACGAATATGCCAATTAAACCCGGATCACTGCTGACCGTCGTTCTGGTCGCCTCCGCCTTGACCGCCTGTGACGACGAGCGGACGGCATCTTGGGGCGACACGGACTCCGTCCGCTACTGCACCGACGCCGCGGGACATCGCGTCCCGGACGAGAACTGTGAGACGCATAGTGCGGGCGGTAACCCCTTCCTTTGGTACTATCTGGGACGGCTCGGGGGGAGCAGGGCGGCCTTTGTCCCGCCCCTCGGCGGCGTGGCCAGCGGCGGCGGCTATTCGCCCGCCCCGGGGCTGGCCTACACCTCGGTTTCAGGCGCCATCGCCCGAGGCGGATTTGGCGCCACTGGTGGGGGTGGCGGCGAGGGCGGCGCGGGGGAGTGAACCGCCATGCGATCACCCCGCGGGAGAACTGGCAGGCCCGCGTGGAGCGTGACGGCCTGATCTGGCACACGGCGGGCGGCGCGCCCTACTGGAATGAAGCGGCCTATTACGACCTGACTCCAACTGAGATCGACGAGATCGAAACGGCCACGGGCGAGCTGTACCGGATGTTTGTTTCGGCGGGCCAGTATGTCGTGGACAAACAGCTCTTCGGGCGCTTTGGGATACCGCAGTGGTGTTGGCCGCTTATCACCAAAGCATGGAACGCGGAGCCGCCGGCGCTCAATTATGGCCGCTTCGACCTGGGATATGACGGCGTGTCACCGCCGAAGCTGTTCGAGTTCAATTGCGACACGCCCACCTCCCTGCTCGAAGCCGCGGTGATTCAGTGGGCCTGGAAGGAGGATGTCTTCCCTCATCTCGATCAGTTCACCAGCCTGCATGACAAGCTTGTGGCCAAATGGGGCGATATCGCCCCCTATCTGGCGCCGGGGCCGGTCTATTTCGCGCACGCCTTGGACGCCTCCGGCGAAGATGCGGTGACGACCGCCTATCTGATGGATACCGCCCGCGCCAGCGGACTCGAGGCCATGGGAATCGTCATGACCGATATTGGTCTCGCTCCGGACGGCGGCTTCGTCGACATGCAGGCGCGGGAGATGCGGACGATCTACAAGCTTTATCCCTGGGAGTGGATGGTTCAGGAGGCCTTTGGGCCGAAGCTGGCCGCCAACGACCGCACCACATGGATCGAACCGATCTGGAAGATGATCTGGAGCAACAAGGCTATCCTGCCGATCCTGTGGGATATGTATCCGCGTCACCCCAATCTTCTGTGGGCGTCATATGATCAGGTCGCGAGCGCAAACTATGTTCGCAAGCCCATCCTTTCCCGGGAGGGGGCGAATATCGAAATCTTCCGAAATGGACAGTCCGTGGCCCAGCGGGATGGCGCTTACGGTTATTCGCCGACGATCTATCAAGGCCTCTTTGAACTGCCCGACTTCGCGGGCGCCCGCCCGGTGATCGGAAGCTGGGTGGTGGACGGTGCGCCCGCCGGCATGGGAATTCGCGAAGACGGCCTGATTACGGGCAATCTCTCTCGCTTCGTGCCTCATGTGATCCGCGCATAGGTTCTGAGTCCCTGCCGTCGACCCCGAACGCCTCGCGAATAATGTGCACGATCACCTCCGGCGCTTCCTCGTGGGCGAGGTGGCCAAGCCCCGGCAGATTAACCAAAACGCTCTCCGGGATCAGGGCCTGAGCGTCTCGCGCCACGCTGGGGTGCACGGCGCGGTCCCCCTTCGCCGCCACCAAGGTCACAGGTCCGGTCAGGTGAGGCATCCGCGCCAGCAGTGGCTTCAAGTCCCAATGGGCCATCATGCCCAGGGCGCCCTCGATATGGCCCGTGGCGCTGATCAGCAAGCTATAGAGCCCGAGCCCCGCCTCATCGATTTTCGAGCCCGTGTTCTCGATCAAGCGCGCCACGGCTCCGGGCCTGCGCGCACGCCGCGCGAAAAGCTCGATGGTGAGAGGGTTCAGAAAGAGAAGCTTGCTGAGGATGGAAAAGACCGGGCCCGCGCCGCCACCATAGGGCCGAAGGGCTCCGTTCAGGCTGACGATTCCGCCATCGCCGATCCATCCCTTCAAGCGCATGTGCAGGGCGATCCCGGCGCCGGCGGAATGGGCGACCGCAAGGTCCGGCGTCATCTCCAACGCCTCAAGAAGGGCGCGCAGGGCGCGGGCCATGCCGGGCAGGGAAAGGCCATCCCCGCTTGGCGTCGAGGTGAAGCCATGTCCCGGCAGGTCAGGGGCGATCACCGTGAAATCGCGGGCCAGGAGAGGCGCCACATCGCGCCAGGAATGGCTGGCCGCGCCGGCGCCGTGGATGAGAAGGAGGGGCGGCCCCATCCCCATGATCTGGACGTGCCAGCGCACCCCGCCGGCGGCGATGAAGCGGCTCGCCCCTCGGTTCGGCCAGGTCGCGCCCTCCCGCGCCCAATCCGGCTTTCGGCTCATTTGAGGACCCCTTAAGGCTTAGGCTCGCTTACGCGCCGCGCCGCGCCCCGGGGCGACCTCGCTGATCAGATCGGCCATGGCCTGGGCCTGGACGAAGGGCAGGGGCGCATAGACAGCGCCCATGGCCCGGGCGAGGCGGTCGCCATCGGGCTGGGGCCGGGGAGAGGTGTCCACAAAGACCGCACCAAATCCACCCGCTCGCAAGGCCTCCGCCGCCGTGAGGGCGTCCGCCGCCGCCGCCGCCCGTCCCGGAGCTCCGTCCCTGCCGATATTCGCCTTTCCATCCGTGAGGAGAACAATGAGTGGGGTGCGCTGTTTAGCTTTCTCCCCCTCGGCCAAGGTGCGGGCGGCGTCGATCCCCGCCGCCAGGGGCGTGCCACCGCCGCCGGGCAGATCAGCCAGTTGGCGCTTGGCCCGGGTGAGGGAACGGGTGGCCGGCAGAAGCAGTTCGGCCCCGGTTCCGCGAAAGGCGATCAGGGCGACGCGGGACCGCGCGACATAGGCCTTGGCGAGCAGCAGTTCCACCGCGCCCTTGGCCTCTGACAGCCGGTTCAGGGCCGAGGAGCCCGAGGCGTCCACCGCGAAAATCGTCGTGCTCTCGGGATCCTGAACAAAGCGACGGATTCGGAAGTCCTGCTGCCGGACCTGGACCCGTGATGCGCCGAGGCCGCCGCCGCGCAATGTTTGCCAAGGCGCGGCCGCGCGCAGGGTTTCGACGAGATTCAGACGGTCCCCCGGTCGAAGATCCCCACTTCGCGAACCGATGGGCCGGCCCCGGCGCGCCGATTTCGCCTTGCCTCCGCCGCCCCGTCCCGCCGCGCGCGCCTTGGCGGCGTCGCGCAGGGCCACTTGGGCGAGGAGGTCCTCGGGGAGAGCGGCCTGGATGGCTTCGATGATCATCTCGGCGTCGCTCGGTGGGGCGTCGGCCAAGGTGTCGTCGTCGGCCGAATTTGTTAGGTCGGGAGGCGGCGCGGCGTCGGCGGGCGGCGGCGGACTTTCAGGAGCCTCCGCATCCGGCGCCGGGGCGGCCTCCGGCGGCGCGCGTGTCGCCCGGGGCGCCAAGACCAGGCGCGCGGCGAGGGCGGCGTCCTCAGTGTTCAACTGTGTGCGCCCGCGGAGGGCGGCATGGACCCGCGCGACCCGCAGCGCCAGTATTGGCGCCCGAGGCGAGGCGATGCCCAGCATCTCCGCCGCCTCGCAGAGTCCCTGGATGATCGCGTCATCGACGGGCGCGGCCTTGCCAAGGATCCCGCGGGCCTGGGCTACCGCGGCGGGATCGGGCGGCGCCTGGTGCAGATCCGGCATCCTGACGTCCTGAAGGCCGATGCGGAAGGACAGGCGATCCAGCAGGGTCTCTGGCGCTTGCTCGTCTGCGCTCAGTCCCTCGTCAAGGGCGACGAGTCCCAGGCGCGCGGGCAGCCGCATCGCCACGCCGTCGCGCTCGATCACCGCCTCGCCCTGGTCGAGAACAGCTGTCAGATGGGCCGCGCAAGCCGACTCCACCCGCTCGGCCATGGTGAGTATCGCCACGCCGCCGTCGCATTCCGCCAGCAGGCCCCGCTGCGCCACGGGTCGACCCGCGGCGAGGCTGGCGGCGAGATCGAGGCCGCCCAGAAGGCGATCATCGCCGATATGGGAGGGAATGCGGCGCAGGGGAACGCCGGGTGGCAGGAGGTCTTTCAACCGCGCCAGCCAGAGATCCCGCGCGGGGCCAGGGCCTGATCGGACCGCCACGCCCCCCAGGCCCGTCGGATTGACGGCGAATAGGGAGAGGGCCAACAAGGCGTCGGTCCAGGCCGTAGCCCCGGCGGCCCCGTCGGTCTTCGCCTCTTCAGTCACGCCGCGAACGTGTCGTTCATGGCGCGCTCGATGCGAATGGTCGAGCCGCCCTCATCAAGGGGATTGCGCCGTAGTCGGTGGCGTAGGGCCATCGCCGCGATCTCGCGGATGTGGCCTTCGTTTAGGGCCTTGGCGCCTTTCAGGGCCGCGAAGGCCCGGGCCGCGCGCAAGATGGTCAGTTCGCCGCGCAGGCCGTCGGCCTGGGTCGCCATGCAAAGGCGAGAGGCTGATTCCAGGACCGCGGTGGGCGTGTCGATCTTGCTGACGCGTGCGCGCGCCGCGAGGAGTCGGTCACGGACCTCGGCGTCGGCCTCCGCCCAGGCGGCGGCGAAGCCCTTGGGGTCGCGATCAAAGGCGTCCCGCCGACGCACCACCTCCACGCGCTCAGCCAAGGTGGTGGGAGTCTTCACCTCGACGGAGAGGCCAAAGCGATCGAGGAGCTGGGGACGAAGCTCACCCTCTTCGGGATTGCCGCTGCCGATCAGGACGAATCGGGCGGGATGGCGCACGCTCAGGCCCTCGCGCTCCACAACGTTTTCGCCCGATGCCGCCACATCGAGGAGGAGGTCCACGAGGTGGTCCTCCAGNNCGATGGGCCCTGGCCAACAGGCCGGGCTCAAACCTCTTTTCGCCCCGCGTGAGGGCCACTTCGAGGTCCAGCGCGCCGACCAGCCGGTCCTCGGTGGCGCCGAGCGGAAGGTCAACCACGGGCGTGGGGATGGGAATGGTCTTGCGCCCCTTGCCCGCCAATCGGGCGGCGCAGGCCGCATCACAATGGGCGAGGTCGCCCTTGGGGTCACAGTGATAGACGCAGCCCTCCACGGCTTTTAGGGGCGGGAGCAGGGCGGCGAGGGCGCGGACGGCCGTGGATTTTCCCGTTCCCCGGTCCCCAAACACCATGACCCCGCCAATGCCGGGATCGGTGGCGGCGATAAGCAGGGCGAGCTTCATCTCGTCCTGACCTACGATCGCGGAAAAGGGATAGGCGATACGCGCCGTCATTCGCACTCACAGTTTGGGAATAGGGGCAGGATAGGCGTGGGCAACCCTTTTGGCGTCAAATGCGCCGACGCCGCAAGTCAGCGATATGGAAGGGAAAGGACGCCGCGAGCAGGAGGGCAATCGCGGGCCACGCCACACCGGTGAGGGCGCAACGCAGGGCCAGGGCGAGGAACGCCCCCGGGGCCAGGGCAAAGATCAGCGTGACAATGCGCGTCCTCCGGCAGCCCTGTCCCGCCCGCCAAGCGAGCCAGACGAACTCAAGACACATGACGGCCAGAATGACGTCGATGGCATGGCCGCTGGCGAAAAATGCCGCAATCACGCGAAGGGGCCGTTGAGGCGGACAATCTCGGCGTTCAGCACCGAGGCGATCGTCACCCAGATCAGATAGGGCGCCAACAGGGCGCTGGCCCGCCAGCTAAAGCGCGCCAGGAAAATGATAAGAAGTAGGACCGAAGACCACAGGAAGCTGACCTCCCAAAGCCCCCAGTCAGGACGGTGAAGGCGAAAGAATAAGAGGCTCCAGAGAATATTCAGAAATCCGTTGAGGGCGAAAAACCCGATCATCCATTCCCGCCGGGCCTGGGAGGGCGCCTGGCGCCAGGCGATCACTCCCGAGACGGCGCAGAGCGCGAAGATAACCGTCCAAATGGCGCCGAAGGCGGGGCCGGGTGGCTGCCAAGGCGGTTTAGCGAGATGCTGGTACCAGGGCCCAAGCACGGTCAGGCTGCCGCCCGTCGCCGCGACAGCGAGGGCTGCCGCCGCCGCGACCAGGACTGGGCGCGTCCGGCGCCATCCGGCGGACGTCACGTCGTGGAGAGGCCCAGCAGGTGCCCCATGTCCTTGAAGAAGATCCGCGCATGGGCCGCCGGATCGGCGCGCACCAGTTCCTTGTTCATATAGGCCTGCCAAGTGAGGCGCTGGACGTCCGGGTCAGCGCACATCTTTACGAAACCCTCGCGGCGCTTGTCGCTGCGATACCAGAAGTGTTGCATGATCCCGAGTACCCAGAAGGTCTGGCCATTGGACTTCATGAACCGCTTGCGCGCCTGGCCGAGGGCCTTGGCCTTACCGGTGTCAAGAAACGTGGCGACCGCCTCGCCTGCATAGCGCCCGGCCACCATGGCGTAGTAGATTCCCTCGCCGGAAGCTGGCGCCACGACTCCGGCGGCGTCGCCGGCCACCACGATGTCCCGGCCGTTGTCCCAGCGTTTCAGGGGTTTCAACGGAATCGGCGCGCCTTCCCGACGCAGGGTCTCGCAACCTTCGAGGGCGCTGGAGGCGCGCAGATCGCGGATGGCGCCTTTAAGGGAAAAACCCTTGCGGGCGCTGCCCACGCCCACGCTGGCCGTCTC
>PLFA01000163.1 GCA_003136615.1 Caulobacteraceae bacterium
CAAAGCTCGAAATGCAGGAACGGAACCATCTCAAGGCATCCCCAATTTCGGCCGTAGAGGCAATCGCCGCCAATCAGATTGAGCGCCCCGGCGATCCAGCGGCCTCCCCGCCGCGCCATAACCAGCAACACCTGATCGGCCATGCGCTCACCCAGAAGCGAGAAGAACCGCCGGTTGAGATAGGGCTGACCCCACTTGCGCGCGCCAGTGTCCATGTAAAAGGCGTAAAAGGCGTCCCAGTGGTCTTCAGTTAGGTCCGAGCCGGTGAGCCGATGGATCTCCAGATCCGCCACGGCGTCGCGCCGCTCCCGGCGAATGGTCTTGCGTCGGCCTGATGAGAGGGCCGCCAGAAAATCGTCGAAGCTGGCATAGCCGGCATTGACCCAGTGATATTGCTGGTTCTGGCGCAGCAGGAGCCCCCTCTGGCCCAGGAAGGTCCATTCGGCGGCGGTGAGAAAATTCACCCCGAGGGTCGATGTCCCAAACCGCCCGCACACCGTCAGGGCGGCGTCGATCAGTCGACCCTGGCCCATCACCCGATCCACGTCCGGCCGAACCAGAAGACGCGGGCCTGTAACCGGCGAAAACGGCGAGGCGGAGACGAGCTTGGGATAATAGCGTCCCCCTGCCCGCTCGTAGGCGTCGGCCCAGGCGTGATCGAAAATGTATTCACCCTGGCTATGGCCCTTGAGATAAAGCGGCATGACCGCCGCGACCCGCCCGTCCGCGTCGCGCACGGCCAAATGCTGCGGCCCCCACCCCGCCCGCTCCACGGCGCAGCCGGCCTCCTCGAGGCTGGCCAGGAAATCATAGGCGATGAAGGGATTGCCGGCATAATCCGGCGCGCTCGCGCAGGCGTCCCAGTCCGCCTTGCCGATTTCGGCGATACGCCGATGAACACTGACCTCGGCCGCAAGGCCCATCATGCGGCAAAGCCCTCGAAGATCAGGTTGTCGCAGTTGGCCTTTATCGCCTGAGCCTGGAGAGGATCGCGCACTGTCCAGGCGACCACAGGCATTCCGTCGTGACGAAGCGCCACGGCCCTGGGGTGTGAAAGCATGTCGATGCTCAGGGCGAGGAAATGAGGCTTGGCGATGCTCACATGTTCCAGGCGCGCATATTTCTTGCGAATCTCGGGCGCGAGATGGCGCGCGTCTGGGCCTGCATAACTATAGCTGTCGAGGCCTCTGAGGACCCTTGGGTGGTGGTCGGCGAACCAGGCGTGGGAATAGGGGTTAAAGCCGATCACACAGGTTGGGCCGCTATGGTCGATCAGGACCTCATGAACGCGGCGCTCTAGCGGACCCACCTCGCCAAGAGGAATCTTGATCTCAATGTGAACCATGGCGCGATGGCCCACCAGGGTCAGGGCGTCCGCAAGCGTGGGGATTGTCTCGTCGGTGCCCTTGAGACGCATTCGGGTGATATCGGCGGCGGCATGGTCGCTGACCCGGCCAGGCGCGCCAGTCATGCGCTCCAGTGTCGCGTCGTGAAAGACCACGGCTTCGCCATCGGCGGTGCGTTGCACATCGAGCTCTATGCCGTATCCCGCCGCACAGGCGGCTTGAAAAGCCGCCAGGGAGTTTTCGGGCGGCCCCGCGGGCGACCACAGACCTCGATGGGCGATCGGCGGATGGAAAAGAAGATCCCAAGCCTCGCCGAAGAGCGCTTTCATGGCGCCTCAATGATCGCATCGACCTCGACAGCAAAATTCATCGGCAGGCGATACACCCCTACAGCTGACCTGGCGTGACGGCCAGCATCACCGAAAACCTCGACCATCAGGTCCGAAGCGCCGTTCACAACCTGGGGAATCTCGAAGAACTTGGGCCCGGCCTGGACAAAGCCTCCGAGCTTGACCACCCGCCAGACTCGCGAGAGGTCGCCCTCGCAGGCAGCCTTCATCTGGGCGATAAGGTTGATGGCGCAAAGCCGGGCCGCCGCGCGAGCGGTCTCGAAATCGACATCCTCGCCGACAACCCCCTTCACGCCGCCTTGGGCGTCGAGGGACACCTGGCCTGAGATATGAACGAGCGGCCCGACCCGGACGAAGGGAACATAATTAGCGACGGGCGCCACCGGCGCCGGCAGCACGATATTCAAGCTTTCGAGGCGTGCTTCAGCGGAGGACATGGCACGGGTCTTAAACCGTCAGGGAGCGGCGGGGAAGCCGCACGGTTCAGAGAGACGTCGTGCCCGGGGCAGCAAAAACCCGCCGCCCTGCGGGGCGACGGGTCTCGAAGTTTTGCAGTCGGGCGCCCGCATCAGGCGCCAGATGACTAGCGAACGGACTGGACGTGCTCAACCATGGCGGTCACGCGCTCATTGATAGGCGACATGGCTTCCTTGACCGAACCGGAGACGGCGCCGGCGATCTCATTCACTTCGGTGACCATCGACTCGAAGGCCGTCTTGGCGAAGGCGGTCTGCAGCTCCACCACTTCCTGGACACTCTTGGCGCCAGCGAGCGCCTTACTGGCCGCGATCTGGTCTTCGACCGACTTCTTAGAGAAGGCGATGGCGCGAGCGCCAACGGTTTCCGCGCCTTTGGTTGCGGCGGTCATGGACGCCATCATGGCCTCCAGATTCTTCTTCGAGTGGGCGTTCATTTCGTAAAGAGCGGCGATGGTCTTCTCAATGCCTTCTTTGAAGGCGGTATTGCTCGCCTGGAAGTAGTCATGGGCGGTTTTGGTGGCTTCGGCGGTGGTAGCCATGAATGGGGAACTCCGTTCGGCTTGAATTGGCGTGCTTTACGCCGTTGAACTTATTCGAGCCTCAGGAGGTCTCAAAACCACCCACCGCTCGCAACGAGGATTTCGCATGCTGCACCGCACAAGTCAATCCGTGATTGTGCACTGCACCATGAGTTCACGGTCCTGTGAGCCGCGCCCTGGCGCAGTGGCGCGACAATCTCTTCGATCCTGTTTACTTTCGTGAAACACCGGTAAGATATGATGGTCCGATTCACAGGTGCTGGTGCACCCCCCACGTGATCGCTACGCAGGAACGACACATGCTTCCAAGCATCAGCCGCTTCGCGCGTCTCTCAACGGCTCTTGCGGTTCTCGCCTTGCCGATCGCGGCGACGGCCCAGACTCCAGACTATCGCGTGCCCACTTCGGAGCCAAAGACCACCAGCATCGTCATGGACGCCAATACGGGTGAGGTCCTCTTTTCGGAGCGAGCCGACAGTCCGCGCTATCCCGCGTCTGTCACCAAGGTGATGACCTTCTACCTTGCGTTCGAGGCCCTGGCCGCCGGACGGCTTCACCTCGATGATCAGGTTGTCGTCTCTCCCCTGGCGGCGGCGCAACCGCCCACAAAGCTCGGTCTGCGCGCGGGCGAAACAATTAGCGTGCGCGACGCCCTCAATGGCATGGCGGTCCACTCGGCCAATGATATGGCCGTGGCGATCGCAGAGAAGATTGGCGGCAGCGAATCACGCTTCGCAAGCATGATGACGCTGAAGGCCCAACAGCTGGGCATGGGAAATACCCGTTATGTGAACGCCAATGGCCTTCCCGATAACCGACAAGTTTCAAGCGCCCACGACATCGCCCTGCTTACTCGCGCGCTTCTGCACGATTACCCGCAGTACTACGGCTTCTTCAGCCAGAAGGACTTCACCTATCGCGGCAAAACAATGGTCAACACGAACCATCTACTCGGCAAGATGCCCGGGGTGGACGGGGTAAAGACTGGGTTCACCAATGCCGCTGGATTTAATCTCGACGCCTCCGCGGTGCGCAACGGCCATCGCCTCATCGCGGTGGTGATGGGCAGTTCATCGGGAACTGTCAGAAACGCGAACGTGGAAGGGCTGTTGCTGACCGGGTTTGACATCGAGGATCGCCGAGATCGCGGCGAGAAAATTCCGGTGACCCAGGCTCTGTTCGAAAGACCGGCCCCAGGCGCGCCGGGGGCTAGGTTATATCGCGCTGAACAGGACCACGACGGCGATCCCATTGATGTCGTATTGGCCCATAACAACGCCCCCCAAGCACACGCGGCGCAAGCCGGTCGGGATTGGTGGGTGCAGGTGGGGCAATTCCACAGCCGCGAGGCGGCCCAATTGCGAATCGCCCTGGTGTCTCGGCGCTTCTCAAAAGTATTTGACGACGCGGAAGGCCAGGTTGGGGGGCGCAAACGGATCTATGTCGCGCGCTTTACCGGCATGGACCAGCACGCGGCGCGTGAGGCATGCTCAGCCGTTCGCAGTCACGGAATGTCGTGCATCGCGGGCGTCCATCGCGTCTAGGGCGTCCTCGGTGTGTCTGGCTCGCTGCGTCGGGGCTTTCAGTCCTTCAGCAGACAGTCCCTGGCGGCATTGATCTGGACCGCCAAACCAGCTGATCCTCCGTGATCTGGGTGCGCCAGACGGATAAGTCGTCGATAGGCCGCCTGAATCTCAGGCCGGGTCGCGCCCTCCCCGACCCCCAATATGGCGCAGGCTTCGCGCCGGCTCATCGCGGGGCCCTGGGCCGTGGCGGGCCCGGCAATTCCCGCCCGCGTCCTTTGGGCGAGATAGGTCGACAAGGCGACAAATCCCAGGCTCACGATCCAGGCGCCGCGCAAGCCGCTGACCACAGCGCCGATCGCCGCCATGGCGGACAGGAGCCCTGTTCCCATGCTGACGGCCCGCGTCGCGCGAATAGGTTGCCGGCCGGCCCAGATCAGGACGGCAAGGACCGCAAGGCCTATGAGGACAACGAACACGGGGTTGAGCAATCAGCTATGGCGTTGCGGGTTCAGCGAGGAGGTCCATGTCCTGCATGAGGATCCGCAACTCCTGACGAGCGGCCACATGGGCCAGGGACACTGGCGCGGGCCGAACCTTGGAGGAAAGATCGCTCACCGTGACGCCAAAGGGAAAAAGCTCACGGTAAATCACCCTGTCGCGCAAACCCGCCACCGGGCGGAAGCCCACCCGCTTGGCCAAGGCGGCGATTCGTTCGTCCACACGCCGACGGTTTCGCGGTTCCGAGGAGGACAAACGGTTACGCAGAACAATCCAATCGATGGACTCCCGTCGCACGGTGGCCGCGTGTTTCTTCGCCTCCCAAACGGCCTCGGCGTAGAGGCTCGCCCTCACCACGGTTAGAGACACGGGATCCACCACCCCAAGCATGTCAAAATCGACGAAGCTGTCATTCATAGGCGTAACCACCAGGTCGGCCGCTCGATGCGCGGCGCGGGAGAGCGGCGTGTCGGCGCCAGGCGTATCTATGACCACAAAATGCACGTCGGCGCTGAGAGCTTCCTCCAGCGCTGACTCGTCGTTCACGCTCAACATGATCGGGTGGGGCAGCTCGGCCCCCTGCGCCGCGCTCCAAGTCAGCCGATTGGCGAAGAAATGACCCGTCGACTGTTGGCGGATATCAAGGTCGACTACCGCGACCTTCGCCCCCTCGTGAAGCAAAGCCACGGCAAGGTGGGTGCAGACCGTCGACTTGCCGGCCCCGCCCTTTTCATTCCCGACCACAATGACACGCGCGCGCAAAAACAGCCCCTGACCCGAAAGTCTGTCCTCAGCCAAGGCCTCAATAAGGCGCGAAGCTCGTCGGTGGTCCTTGCGTCAAGGCTGCCGACCGCGCAAGAGCGGGCGCCCATTCGCGATCCGAATATCGCCGCGACCACTTATCGGACCTCGCCTCTTGTCGTCTCTCAGCCCTAGCAGAACGCTCCCAGACCTTCGGCGCATCACAGCGGCGTGGCGTCTCCACGGCCAACGCATTGGCCTCGTTCCCACCATGGGGGCTCTGCACGAGGGCCACTTGTCCCTTATCCGCCTCGCCAAGACGCACGTGGATCGGGTCGTGGCCAGTCTGTTCGTGAATCCCGCCCAATTCGCCCCCCATGAGGATTTCGCGGCCTATCCCAGGGACGAAGCGCGGGACGCCGCGCTCTTAGCAGGCGCCGGGTGTGATGCGCTCTACGCGCCGACGGTGGACGCCATCTATCCCTCTGGTTTTGCCACGACGGTTAGCGTGGCCGGGCTCACCGATCACCTCGAGGGCGAGGTCAGGCCCGGCCACTTTGCCGGGGTGGCGACCGTTGTGACCAAGCTGCTCATCCAGGCGGCGCCCGATGTCGCCGTGTTCGGCGAGAAGGATTTCCAGCAACTCCAGGTGATTCGGCGCCTAACCCGCGACCTTGACCTTCCCGTGGAGATCATCGGCGCGCCGATTGCCCGCGACGTCGATGGCCTCGCCCTCTCCTCCCGCAATGCGTATCTCAGCGCCGAAGAGCGAAGGATCGCGCCGGCCTTATCCAGGATTCTGGCCGCGACCGCGGGTGCCATTGCGGGTGGGGAAACCATCGCGGCCAGTGAAGAATCCGGGCGCGCCGCTCTTTTGAGCGCGGGCTTCACAGACGTCGACTACCTCGAGACACGCCATGCAGATACGCTCGATAGGCTTGGCCCCGGCAGACTGGATAGGTCGGCGCGGTTGTTATGCGCCGCGCACCTCGGCCAGACGCGCCTCCTCGATAATCTGGCCGTGGCGCCAGCTCTATAGGGGTATTCCGCATTTCAGGCTCAATCCGCTTGCGCCTACCCCACCGGCCACGGCAGAATATCGTGCTTAGGCGGCGGATCGTGGAGGCTGAGCTCCCACTCCGCCAGCGGCGGGTCAGCGGCCTTTCCTGTCACATATTGCAGCACCCATTGCGCGGCTCTGCGCTCGGCCCATTTGGCGTTGAGTACGGAGCCCTGCTCATCGACCTCAATCACGTTGGCAAATATAGCGAACGTCGCCTCCAGTGCGCTCGGCTCATGGAAGATTGCCGAATAGTCCACGCCTTCGAGTAAGGGGGAGCCGAGAGACCGGTTGGCCAACCAGAACGCGAACGTCCTGAGCGTTCCACAGAGGGGTTTGCTGAGCTTGGCCATGATAGGCCTCCGTGACTGAGTTAGGGCGCCGCGACGAACCCGCCACAACTCCCTCCCCTCGGCAAGCCATCATGGTGGGCGGCGAGGGGTTCGA